>CAJWHT010000093.1 GCA_913041495.1 uncultured Desulfobacteraceae bacterium
ATCACCCCCGTGGTGCTGGACAACCTTCAAAATACCATCAAGGAGTTGGTCAAGCAGCCTTCTTCCGGGATGACACAAAAAGCCGGCGGCGGACCTCCCATGAACAGCGGCGGCCGGGCTAACGGATAGGACGGTATAGGCAGATTATGCGAACACATTTCATACTCATGTTTGTGGCAGTCCTGTTGGCGGCAACACCGGTACATGCCCAGGATAAGGACTACAACCGTTATGAGGCAAGTTTCAAGAATTTCATCACCTGTGAACTGACCCGTACAGATGCCGTGGAACACTTCAAGGGCAAGGCATTCAAAATCACCATGATCAACCTCCACGGTATACGGAATGAGTCCGGAATCAAGATATTCACCGGTGCCGTGCAATGTTTTGCCGGAGATCAGTACCAAACCTTGTACACGGCTGTGGGGGTGACCCAGATGGCCGGCAAGGATATTGTCTCTTATTATACCATCAGAAAGGAACGGTTTACTATCCTTGCCACCGAACTGATCCGGTATCCTTACATGGAACGTTGCCCCTGGACCCGTTACTGGGTGGATTTAGACTGATATCCTAACAGGAAAAATCCTTAAAAAAACAAAACCGCCTGATCCGGGTTACCGGATCAGGCAGTTTTGGTTTAAAAGGCAGGTTAACGTCCTGTTTTATTAAGGATTCATAATGGCGGCCTGGGCGGCTGCCAGCCGTGCGATGGGCACACGGTAGGGCGAGCAGGACACGTAAGTCAGGCCGGCCTTGTGGCAGAAGACCACAGAGGCGGGATCACCGCCGTGTTCGCCGCAGATGCCAAGTTTGATGTCCGGACGGGTCTTTCTGCCCCCTTCCACTGCGGTGGTGATCAGGCTTCCCACAGCTTCCTGGTCAAGGGTTTCAAAGGGATCTGAACTGAGGACGGCGTTGTCGATGTAGTCGTTCATAAAAGAACCGATATCATCCCGTGAGAAGCCGAAGGTCATCTGCGTCAGATCGTTGGTGCCGAAGGAGAAGAACTGGGCATAGTCCGCCATCTTATCCGCGATCAGGGCGGCCCTGGGGATTTCAATCATGGTACCGTACAGGTAGGGCAGGGATTCCATCTCGTATTTTTTTAGAGCTGCCCCGTAGCAGGCGGTGACGATATCCCGGGTAAAGGCCAGTTCCTTTTCGTTGCAGGTGACCGGAACCATTATCTCGGGCAGGGGATTTTTGCCAGCCTGTATCAGTTCCGCACTGGCTTCGAAGATGGCGGTTACCTGCATCCGGATAATCTCCGGATAGGTAATCCCCAGACGCACGCCCCGGTGGCCGATCATGGGGTTGGATTCTTTGAGCAGTTCGCTGCGCTTTTCCACCTCTTCAAGGTCGATTCTCAGGGCGTCGGCAATTTCCTGCTGGTTTTCCAGGGCCTGGGGCACAAACTCGTGGAGGGGGGGATCCAGCAAGCGCATGGTCACCGGCAGGTTGTCCATTACGGAAAGGGTGGCGCTGATTTCCTTTTTCACAAAGGGAAAGAGTTCATCCAGGGCCGTACGGCGTTCTTCAACGGTTTTGGAAAGGATCATCTTTCGAAGCAGGAAAAGCGGCCGGTCGGAGTCGGACCCGTAGAACATGTGCTCCGTTCTGAACAACCCGATGCCCTGGGCACCGAAGTCCAGTGCGGTCTTTGCGTCTTCTGGGGTGTCCGCATTGGTTCTGACCTTCATGGTTCTGTACTTGTCCGCAATGGCCATGAACTTCTGAAATTTGGGGTTTTCGGAAGCGTCTTTCATTTTCAGACGGCCGTCATAGACAATCCCCTTGGTGCCGTTCAGGGTGAAAAAATCCCCCTCTTTGAAGACCCGGGTGCCCACGCGCAGTTCCCTGGTATTAAGGTTGATTTTCAGGGCGCCGGCACCGACGATGCAGCATTTGCCCCAGCCCCGGGCAACCAGGGCCGCGTGGGACGTCATGCCGCCCCTGGCGGTGAGGATGGCTGCCGCGGCCCGCATCCCCTCAATGTCTTCAGGGTTTGTTTCCTCCCGGACCAGGATCACCTTTTTGTCTGATTTGGCCCAGCGCACGGCGTCTTCGGCAGTAAACACGATCTGTCCCCAGGCGCCGCCGGGGCCGGCCGGCAGGCCTTCGGCCACATGAACGGCAGCCTGTTCTTCGGCCGGATCAACAATGGGGTGGAGCAGGTCATCCAGGATTTTGGGATCCAGGCGGCAGACCATGGTTTTTTCATCGATCATTCCCTCATCCAGCATGTCCATGGCCATATTCAGGGCGGCGGTGGCGGTGCGTTTTCCCACCCGGCACTGGAGCATGTAAAGTTTTCCCTCCTGGATGGTGAATTCGATGTCCTGCATGTCCCTGTAATGGGATTCCAGAAGGTTCCGGATGTCAAACAACTGCTGATACAGGTCCGGCATGGACTCTTCAAGGGATGCCAGGTGTTCGTTCTGCTTGTTCTTGGTGTCGTTGTTCAGGGGATTGGGGGTACGGATACCTGCCACAACGTCTTCGCCCTGGGCATTCACCAGCCATTCACCGTAGAATTTGTTGCGGCCCGTTGCCGGATCCCGGGTAAAGGCGACGCCGGTGGCAGAGGTGTCTCCCATGTTGCCGAAGACCATGGTCTGCACGTTGACGGCGGTACCCCAGTTGTCGGGGATATGTTCGATCCTGCGGTAGGAGACGGCGCGTTTCCCGTTCCAGCTTTTGAAGACGGCGCCGATGGCGCCCATGAGCTGATCCTGGGGATCATCGGGAAAGTCTTTGCCCAGATCCTCGGCAATTTTTTTCTTGAACCGCTGGCACAGCCCCTTCATATCTTCGGTGGAGATATCGGTATCGTGGTCGTAGCCCTTGTCGTTTTTTAGGTTATTCATCATCATTTCAAGGTTGAGGCGGATCCCCATGCCGTCCGCAGGTTCAACCTGCTCCGCCTTTTCCATGACCACGTCGGAATACATCATGATCAGCCTGCGGTAGGCATCCCAGACAAACCACTCGTTTCCGGTCTTTTTTATTAGGCCCGGGATGGTTTTTGTGCAGAGACCGACGTTGAGGATGGTTTCCATCATACCGGGCATGGACGATCTGGCCCCGGACCGGCAGGAAACAAGGAGGGGATTGTCCGGATCGCCGAAGCCCTTGCCCATCTGTGATTCTATATTGGCCATGGCAGCAAGGGTTTCTTCTGCCAGGGTATCCGGAAAACGGCCGTTGAGATCAAAATAATGGTTGCAGCACTCGGTGGATATGGTGAAGCCCGGAGGTACGGGCAAGCCGAGTTTGGCCATCTCTGCAAGGTTAGCACCTTTGCCGCCCAGAAGATCTTTCTGGCCTGCATCTCCATCGGTTTTCTCAGGACCGAATTCATAGATATATTTGGTCATCTCATCCTCGTTTGTAAACTATAATACTAGTAAAAAAAAGTGATCGTTTATAAAAAACTGAAAGGATACTATGTAGACGCCGGAAAAAATCAAGTCAAGGAAAAACTTGTATTTATAAAATAATCACCAAATGATATGGTATCCTTTTTATTTACAACCCCTGCCGGGCTCAAGCCTGATTATAACCAAGGTATTATAATTCGGGTTCGATTATCCGGCCCGGCTGCTGCCGATACCGTCGGCAAAAAATTGAAGATGGTGAGATGCTGAACATAGAGAACATTTCCAAAGGATTCGGAGACCAGATCCTGCTTGAAGAAACCGGCATGCAGATCAATCCGGGTGAGCGGGTCGGCCTTGTGGGCCGTAACGGCCACGGTAAAACCACATTGCTCAATATCATTGCAGGCCTTGATCATGCTGATGAGGGGCGGGTGTCCATACCATCGGGGTACCGCATCGGCATGCTGTCCCAGCACATCCGTTTTGAAAAATCGTCGGTGCTCGAAGAGGCCATGCGGGGCATGCCGGAGCACGAGAAAGACCATTACTGGAAAGCAGAGAAGATCCTTGCGGGTTTGGGATTTTCCAACGCGGACATGCAGCGGGATCCCCACGAGTTTTCCGGCGGGTACCAGGTGCGTCTCAACCTGGCAAAGGTGCTGGTGTCCGAACCTGATCTACTGATTCTTGACGAACCCACCAACTACCTGGACATTACATCCATCCGCTGGATCTCCCAGTTTCTTATTTCCTGGCCCAGGGAGGTGCTGCTGGTGACCCATGACAGGGGATTCATGGACAACGTGGTGACACACATTGTGGGGATCCACCGCCGAAAGATGCGAAAAATCCAGGGGGATACCTCCAAGTACTATCTCCAGGTGGCCCAGGATGAGGAAATCTACGAAAAGACCCGTCAGAATGAGGCCAAACGGAAAAAAGAAATAGAACAATTTATCACCCGGTTCCGGGCCAAGGCCCGGCTTGCCAATATGGTACAGTCCAGGATAAAGACGCTCTCAAAACTGGACAACAAGGAAAAACTGGCTGAATTAAAAAATCTTGAATTTGCCTTTAACAGCCTGCCTTTTGCAGGCAAACAAGTACTGACCGCCCAGGATCTGACCTTTGGTTGGGAAGCGGATCATCCCCTGTTCAAGGATTTTTCCCTCACGGTTTACCCGGAGGACCGGGTGGCGGTCATCGGTAAAAACGGTAAGGGAAAAACCACCCTGCTCAAGCTGCTCAACGGCAGCATGGAACCCCAGAACGGGTGGGTGAAACCCAATCCCGGGGTCGAACACGGGTATTTTGAGCAGACCAACGTGCAGACCCTGAATCCTGATTTTACCATTGAAGAAGAGCTGCTATTAACCCATCCGGACTTGGAACGGCAGAAGGTTCGCAACATTTGCGGGGCCATGATGTTTGAGCAGGATGCCGCCCTTAAAAAAATATCCGTTTTGTCCGGCGGTGAAAAAGCCCGGGTGATGCTGGGCAAGCTGTTGCTCCGTCCCTTGAACCTGTTGCTGCTGGACGAACCTTCAAACCATCTGGACATTGAGGCCTGTGATGCCTTTGTGGAAGCCTTGAACGCCTTTGACGGCGCTGTGGTTCTCGTCACCCATAATGAGATGTTCCTCCATGCCCTGGCCAACCGGCTGGTGGTATTCAAGGAAGAGGGGATTTCCGTTTTTGACGGTACCTACCAGGAGTTTCTGGAAAAAGAAGGCTGGGAGGATGAAGGGCCGGTGAAACAGAAAGCCGCTGACACAAAGCCGGAAAAGCCTGCCCTGTCCAAAAAGCAGTTGCGCAAGAAAAAATCAGAACTGGTTGCCCAACGGTCAAAGGAGCTGAACCCCTTACAAAAGCAGATCACAAAAATTGAAAACGGGATAGAAAAAAGGGAAAAGCGGCTGAAAGTGGTAAACCAGGCCCTTCTGGAAGCATCGGAAAGCGGGGACGGCGGCAGAATTCAAGACCTGTCAAAGGAACTGGCCGCCCTTGAAGCCGAGGTGGAAACGCTTTTTGAAGACCTTGAGGAAAAAACGGATGCCGCAGATGAGATCAAAGCGGCCTATGACAAAGATATAGAAGAATTAGAAAGGTGTTAATTGGGATGGACAAACGTACATTTACATTCTATTATGGGATTGTTTTAATCGCCGTTGGGATCGGGGTCTTTTTCAGAATACCCCAGGTAATGCCCGAACTTGAAACCATAGAATTTTTCAGAAACAAAATAGGTCTCGTTAAATTCTGTTTTTATGTCCTGGGCAGCCTCCTTGTTCTGGCCGGCGGCATCCGCGTAAAGAACAACTACAAAAGTGACAACTCCGGCGATAAAAACAAAAGCCAAAACAACCAATAACCACTTCCATCAGGGCGGCATATAAATGGCCAACGGCGCAAAGGGTAAATCAACCTCCAGCCTGAAATCCACGATCAAGGACCAGTCCGGGGCTGGCAAAACCAAGATCGGCGAAATCCTGTCCAAAGAAGGGCAGATCACAAGTATCCAGCTCAACGAAGCCTTGGATGTCCATAAAAAGACCCAGGAGCGGCTGAGCAGCATCCTGCTGTATAAAGGGTACATTGATCCGGATACCATCATCAATGTGCTGGGCCGCCTTTATAACTACAACGTCGTCAAGTTTTCAGAGATAAAGGCCGACCCTGACGCCATCGAGGTGCTGCCCTATGAGATGGCCAAGGGCGATCTGGTCTTTCCCATGAAACTTAAAGGAGACGATTTGTCCGTGGCCATGGCCGAACCCACGGATACAACGGTTGTAGAAGATCTCCACAAAAAGACCAAAAAGAACATCAAGGTCTTTGTGGCCACGGAAAACGACATCATTCAGGCCTACCGGGATTACTACAAAATCTCGGATGAGGAATACAAAAGCTTCCTTCACTTTGATGATGATATCGAGGATGAAGAACCGGTCACCTCGGTGGATGACTTCGGGTCCCTGGTGTCCGAAGCCGCCGAAGAAGTGGAAGTGGGTGTGGCTGAGGTGGACGACGGCAAGGACGAGTTCATGGCCTCGGACGCCCCCATCATCAAGCTGGTGAACGGTATTCTCACCAAAGCCATCACCGACGGGGTGTCGGATATCCATATTGAACCCTTTGAAAAGTCCTTCCAGGTGCGTTACCGTCTGGACGGCGGCATGTACAAGGCCATGAACCTGCCGCTGACCATTAAAAACGCCGTGATCTCAAGGCTTAAAATCCTCGCCGCCCTGGATATTGCCGAACGGCGGGTGCCCCAGGACGGCCGTATCAAGCTGCGTCTGGGCAAGAAGAAATCCGTGGATTTCCGTGTCTCGACCCTGCCGACCCTGTTCGGCGAGAGCATCGTTATGCGTATCCTGGACCAGAGTGCCCTGAGCATCGATCTGACCCGGCTGGGGTTCGAAGCCGGCACCTTTGATATGCTCAAACGCTGTATCAGCAGACCCTACGGACTGCTACTGGTAACAGGCCCCACAGGGTCGGGCAAAACCACCACCCTTTATTCCATCCTGAACCGGCTGAACAAGGATGACATCAAGATCCTCACCGCCGAGGATCCGGTGGAGTTCAACTTCAAGGGCATCAACCAGGTGCCGGTGAGAGAAGAGGTGGGCATGACCTTTGCCGCCGCCCTAAAAGCCTTTCTCCGCCAGGATCCGGATATCATCATGGTGGGCGAGATCCGTGACATCACCACTGCCGAGATTGCCATCAAGGCCGCCATGACAGGCCATCTGGTATTTGCCACCCTTCATACCAATGACTGCCCCTCCACCATCGGCCGTCTGGCGGACATCGGGATTCCCGCTTACATGCTGGCCTCCTCGGTGACCATGGTGCTTTCCCAGCGCCTGGCGCGCCGTCTGTGCCCGGAATGCAAACAAATTGTCACCGGACACAACCCCGAAGACCTTGAGATGCACGGTTTTTCAAAAGAAGAAATTGAAGATCTCAAGATCTACGGACCCAAGGGGTGCGCCCACTGCAACGGCACCGGTTACAAGGGCAGGGTGGGGCTTTACGAACTCATGGAGGTGACGGACGAGGTGGGAAAGGCTATTTCAGCCGAAGTGCCCGAAGACCACCTGCGTAAAGTTGCCGTTTCCGAGGGGATGATCACCCTGCGCGATGCAGGCCTGGTAAAGATACAATCCGCAGAAACCTCCCTGGAAGAAGTGCTCAAGAAAACCACCATCACCAAGGAATCCCTTCCCCCCTACCTCGTGAACCCCGATGTCGAAAAATATGAAGACAGGGATGTCATTATCCGGGAAGGCAATACGGATATCGACTTCTTCAAGCTGGTTCAGGGCTCCGTCTACGTGGTCAAAGGCGGCAAAATGATCGCGGAAATCTCCCAACCCGGCGAATACTTCGGTGAAATGGCCGCCATCACGGGGGATGCCAGATCCGCCTCCATCATATCAAAAGGACGGTGTAAAATTAAACGGTTTCCCGGGGACAAGCTTGGCGAAATCATAGAAAAATACCCGGAAGTGGCCAAACATCTATTCTCCGTTCTGGCCGACCGCCTCCATGAAGCGGACAAGAAGATTGTGAGCATGCACAACCAGATCCGCCGTCAGAAAACACCCAACTGATCCTAAATTCCTCCCCCCTTTTTCAGGACGTTAAGGCACGCTTGACCGAAAGCATAAGCGTGATAAAAATGGTGTGAACTGGTTCACCGCGGCCCGGCCTGAGATGCAAAAAAAGACCACGATAAAATTATTTTGTGTGATACTCTTTGGTTTCCTGCCATATTTCAAGTCTGTGACCTTCGGGGTCAACGATGTAAAACACTTTTGCATGCCATGGATGGGATTGGATCGGAGTGGGGTTAAGTTGCATCCCGGAAAAGTCAGACCAGGTTGCATCAATATCTTCCACTTGCATTGTGATGGTGAGCCCTTTGCACAACGGCGCTTTTATGGATGACCTGTTCTCGTCTGCAATACTCAGCCTTGAGGATTCGTTCAACGAGAATTCGTAAAACCAGTCAGAAGAAAAACGTATGGGAAACCGGAGAATATCCCTGTAAAACTGAACTGTTTTTTTCCAGTTTCTGCAGTATAGAATCATGTTTGTTGTGATAATCTTCTTGTCTGGCATATTTTTCTGCTTAAAATGTCCCGTGTGTAGATTTGAAAGTAATTGGTTATTCGCCGTTAGCATGATAGAAACAATTTAATTGATGCTGATTAATATTGCAAATGAGTGGTGGTAAATCATTTATACCAAATATACAGAATCGTATTTTCAGAAGCTTCGTTTACTTCTGATTTTAGTCTTTATGGTCATCGCATTGGTGCCTCTGGTTTTTTTCGGATTCAATGGAATCTCCCAAGGCAAACAGATGATCAAAGATAAGGCCGCTTCATACCTGGCCAATCAGGCCATAAGAAACGCCGAATCAATTAAACAGTTCATGTCAGAGCGGGTGAATGATATTCATTTGATCAGCAGTATTATCGATATGTCAGAAACGAACTTCGGGCATCAGATGAATCAAATCGCCAATGATCAGCACAGGCCCTACATCATCTTTTTTGTCATGAATGAGTCAGGGCAGCTCATCTTCAATACGGGAAGTGAGAATATTGATTCAAAAATTTTAAAGAGGGCTGTGCAGGCACAACTGTCATGGCAGGAAGCTAAAATTGCCAAGATATTGAATATCAGGAGAAACAATGAGCAGATTCCGGTATTGATGCTGTTAAAATCTTTGCCACCAAATAAGGCAACAGGTGAGGCTCAGTTCGTATGCGGCGTGGTGGATTTCAGAGCCGTAAGCCTGCTGCTCAAAGAAAACAATATGGAGGATACCGGTGAAGTCTATCTGGTTGATCGAGACGGACGGTTTTTATCCACATCCAGGTTTGGCGCTAAAATCCTTGAGACCAGGGCGCCAATGATAAATCATTTGCCTGAAGCAGGTTTGCCAGCCTACCAGGCCCTTGACTATAGAGGGAAGTCGGTTCTGCAGGCCAGACAGAATGTGCCCCCCTTTGGCTGGATTGTCATGGCAGACCAGGACATGGTTGAAATATTGAATCGGATCAAGGTTCTTGAGAAAAAGGCATTCTTTTATGCCCTTGCGACAGGAGGGCTTGTGTTTATTTTGGCATTTTTCATCTCAACGGCCATCGCAAACATGGTAAAAGAAAAATATCAACGGGAAAAGGAAATGGAGTTTCAGGTCATTCAGAAAGAAAAACTGGCATCCATGGGGCTTCTAACCTCAGGTCTGGCCCATGAATTGAACACCCCTTTGGCCAATGCCCTGCTTTATTCTCAAATTGCCTTAGAAGAGATCGAAGACCCAAGTTGTGACAAAAAAAGCATCGCCCAGCATTTGCAGACCGTTATTGATGAAGTAAAACAAAGCAGCAGTGTCGTAAAAAACCTATTGTATTTCTCTCGACATACACAAGATGACCTGGGTACTGTCAATTGCAATGATCTGTTGATCAAGTTGATGGAAATCGCAATCCCCCACTGCAAGACAAAGAAGATACACGTCGAGATGACATTAGAACCCGATATACCAGATGTTTTGGCGGATTCCAGCACGCTGCAGTCCATTGTTACAAACCTGGTGGCAAACGCTATCGAAGCCATGCCCGATGGCGGTATTCTTGCTTTGAGCACCCGCTTTGTACCCGTTATGAAACTGGTCAAAATTGAGGTGGCAGATTCAGGTACCGGTATTTCCAAAGAGGATATGCCAAATATATTTAATCCGTTTTATTCGACCAAAAAACCTGGGGAAGGAACCGGCCTGGGGCTTTTTATCAGCTATGAAATGGCACGGAAACTGGGCGGTGATTTAAAGGTGGTCAGTTCAACCCGGTATGAGGCGGGCAAAACCGGGACCCATTTCACACTTGAACTTCCTATTGGGGCGTAACAAAACATGAACGCAATACCGTTTAAAATCTTAATCGTAGAAGATGATATCAATTTAAACAGAGGGTTGGTCCATGTCATAAATAAAATGGGGTACCAGGTTTATTCGGCGAAAACCGGGGAACACGCCCTGAAATTGATCAAGAAACACCCAGTTGATTTGGTTGTTTCAGATTTCAAGCTGCCGGGTATTGACGGCAAACAGCTTCTAAAAGCTGTAAAGCGGTTCGATCCAGGTATCATGGTCATCATGATCACAGCCTATGGTACGGTTGATACCGCTGTTTCTGCCATGAAAGAAGGGGCTGAAGATTACATCCTGAAGCCATTTGATATGGAAGAATTCAAAATCGTCGTCAAAAAGACGCTGGAGAAAAAAGCCCTGCTTCTGGATAATACTCAATTAAAGCGTCAGTTAAAACATAAGTACACTGTTGATCGTATTATCGGCAACAGCCACGGTATGACGGAGGTTTTTAAAACCATTCACCATGTAAAGGATTCCAGAACCACAGTCCTGATTCAAGGTGAAACCGGCACTGGAAAAGAGCTTGTGGCAAGGGCCATACATTTTAATGGCGACCGGGCGGCAAAGCCTTATGTGCCGGTCAACTGTGCTGCCATCAATGAAAATCTGATGAGCAGTGAACTGTTCGGCCACGTTAAAGGCGCATTTACCGGTGCCGTATCTGACAAAAAGGGGGTTTTTGAGGCGGCGGAAGGGGGCACCCTGTTCCTTGATGAAATCGGAGATATTGGCAAAGGTCTTCAGCAGACCCTTCTTAGAGCCATTGAGAACGGAGAGATTCAACCGGTAGGCTCATTTAAACGAAAGAAGGTTCAGGTTCGAATTATTGCTGCCACAAACAAAAATCTCGAGGATATGGTCGAGAAGGGGATGTTCCGGCAGGACTTGTATTACAGGCTTAATGTCGTCACCATCAGCCTGCCGCCTTTGCGTGAGCGTATGGATGATATTGCACTGTTGGCCTGTCATTTTTTGAAACGCTATGCTGCTTTGAACAAGAAGCCAATTGATCGCATATCCCCGGATGTCTTGACGCTGATGGAGAAATACAATTGGCCCGGAAATGTCAGAGAATTGGAAAACATCATCGAGAGGGCGACATTGTTCGAAGAAAGCACAGTGCTTTCGATAGAAAGCCTGCCCAGCATTTTTAAACACTCTGTTCCAAGACGTCCTCAAAGAAATATTGATTCTTTGCACCAGATGAGCAAAGCGCACATTGAACAGGTGCTGGAATCTACCGGGGGTAATAAAACCAAGGCCTCTAGGATTTTGGGTATCAATCGCTCAACGCTTTATCGGATTCTGAAACGGTTTAAAAATTAGAGCCGACGTTCATGCTGATGTGTCGGGCAGTACAGTCCAAATCATTGCATCCTGAAGCGTTCTTGGTTCTGTACATGGCCAGCCCTTTAAAATCCTTCCTTTTACGCATGACAAATCATACTGACTGAGCACTGTTCAAGTGACGCCGTTTACCCAAAAAGCTCAAGATCATTTTTATCAAAGCTGGTGCAATCTGCAACAACGGTGCAATTCGCCACACATCTGCGACACATTTTAAGATGGGCTGTGTGGATAATGTCCTTGTTATCAATGGGTTACGTGCGTCTGCGGGCATGGTACACCCTTTGCTGATAGTTGGGGTGAACTGACGTGTATCGCGAAAGAGACTCTCTCACCTGCTATGCGGGTGAGAGAGTCTCGGCCGGATCAGCAACGGCACAGCAACCTTTTCCCAAAAGGAGAAAAGGCAGGCCCTGCACCGATTTGTTCAGAACCATTGAAGCAATGCCCGGAGAGAAAGATGCGAATTGGTATACCAAAAGAGATAAAGAAAAATGAAAAAAGAGTCGCAGCGTTGCCTGAAACAGTCCGAAAAATTAAAAAGCTGGGTTTTGATGTCTTTGTTGAAAGCAAGGCAGGGCATGGCGCATTTGTCAGTGACTATGATTATGAAAAAGCTGGTGCAACCATCGTTGACGATGCACACCAGGTGTATGGGATCTGCGATACTATTTTGAAAGTTATAGAGCCGTTGTTCAATGAACGCTTGAATGCGCATGAAATTGATCTGTTAAAAGAAAATCAAATTCTCATCACTTTTCTTCACCCTGCCGCGCCTTTGAGTCACCCAAGTGTGACGCGATTAATGGAGAAAAAAGTAACGGCATTTACCATGGACGGCATTCCAAGAATTTCAAGGGCAAAGCGCATGGATCCGCTGGCGTCTATGAGTGCCATAGCAGGGTATAAGTCCGTTATGATTGCGGCAAGTCATTTTTCCGGGGTCATTCCGATGATGGGCACATCTATCGGCATGACTAAACCTGCCAATGTTCTGGTGGTGGGAACCGGTGTTGTGGGGCTGCAGGCCGCTGCCACAGCAAAGCGGCTTGGCGGTTTGGTCAAATCTGTGGATATCCGTCCAGATGCAAAGAAAGAAGCGGAAAGCCTCGGAGTGAAGGTTACCGGATTTGAGGTGCCTTGGGAAATTGCCGTCGGGCAGGGTGGATACGCAAAAGCGCTTTCAAAGGAATGGCTTGAGTTGGAGCGATCTGCGCTGACCCCCCAGGTGGCGGAGGCCGATATCGTTATTTTAAGTGCCCAGGTTCCCGGAGAAGCAGCCCCCATTCTGATAACAAAAAAGATGGTGGAATCCATGAAGCCCGGTTCTGTTATTATCGATGTACCAATTGACCAGGGGGGCAATTGTGAAATTACCGTGCCTGCAAAACAAACGGTTCACCAGGGAGTACACATCAGCGGCATAAAAAATATCCCGGGATTGCAACCGGTCCATTCATCGTGGCTTTATGCGAACAACCTTTATTATTTCATAGAAAATCTTTTTAAAGTGAGAATCGGGGACGGGTTTGACATGCGCGATGAAATCATCCGCAAATCCCTGGTAACCTATGGGGGAAAGCTCTTTCACGAAGGGACCCGCAAAGCGATGGGCTTGGCCGGTAACACAGGAATCACCTGAGCACAGTCACGGCAAAAATATCGCTTTTGTCATCAAAGGTGAATAATAAAGGCGGGCCGCAAGCTTTGTCTATTTCAGGACAAACACAGGCCAAAATGACAACGGGTATTTAAAGGGAAACCATGAGCAAATTGTTTTTAAAAATAATCGAGGAGACCGAGAACTTAGCAACCTGGTATTTTTGTCCGTATTGCCAAAAGCGTTTGTTCAAGGGGCATATCAAAACACTGCGAATGAGCTGTCCTAATTGCAACAGGCTCATTGCGTCGAACGGGGAGGCCCCTTTTAAATCACATTCATCGTGATTGTCAGCACTGTAAAGGGAATTGACCGGCTGGCAGTTATTCTGCCACCAGAACATCCGGCACCTCCATGACTGACCGCCGGATTAAATTACAAAAAAAATTTGTGAGGTAACATGTCTATAAAAAATGAAGCAATCGATCTTTGCACGAATTGTATGAATCGTCAGAAATGCTTTTACAAGGAGAACAAGACAGGGCCAATACAATTCTGCGAAGGGTTCGCCTGTGAGGCGGGTGAAGCGTCTTTGAAAGATATTGAACGTTTTAACAGAGCAAAAACCCTGTTTCTACCCAAAACCGCACCGAAACTATTTGACGACTGCGGCCGGGCTGGAGAGCGCCCTTAGGGTTCTAACAGTATAGACGGGTTTGTTTTAAATTATAGTGTTTTGGCATATTTGTTGCTGTGCTTAGTCATAGAATGATGGTGTTGCACACCATTTCATTTATCAGAAAATATTGCAACAAGGAACTGCCATGACTGTGATTACCCGGGGGGCAATACAGCGTATCAAAACGCAACCCTGCCGTCATTAGGACAGGATGCTGGATGGCCCCCCGTTCCGCACGAGCCCTGGCAGAAGTCTTGTGCACCGATTAAATCGATGTACGACCCGCAGTAAAAAGGGTTGAATATTTAACCCTGTGCACTAAACCGTACCTTGAAACAGGAGTATAGGAAAATGGCTCGCAAATTATGTCCGGCATGCGGGGAACGGATAGCCCCCAAGTCAAATCGCTGTAAGGTCTGTGCCTTTAATCTGATTTGGGATAACTATCCGTATTTCAGTGAAGATTATGGGCCACCCGATACATGGGATGACGGGAGGCGTCCTGACGAAGGGGTTGATGAAAAGACCCGGCCTGAATATTTTTGACCCTCAGGGGCAGGGATTCGTGGCCCTGCCTTTCGTTTTAGGTTTTCAAAAAGGAGGCGTCCCGGACCAGCAAATTGCCGGCGATGAGCAGGCAAAGTCCCGGCTGCCAAAAGCCGCATATCTGACATGGTTTAGAACGCCTCCCACTATCAATATCCTTTTCTTGAGGGATTTATCCAGGGCTTGATACATAGGACTGATAAATATTGCAGTCTGCAGGACCGGAACCCGGCTATTTGATTCCGGATAAGAGGCCGTCCCTGGATTTTTTTTCTTTTTTCCGTTTTCGTTTCTCTTTCAGGCTCAATTGCTCAATCTTTTGGCTTTCTTGTCTTTTTTTGTGTTTCCGCCCTTTTTCTACCATGACGCCTCCTTATATTTTAGGACCCCAAAGGGTTTAAACAGCCGTCTGCAGAACACTGACAGGTGTAACGACCATTTCCCAGGTGTTTCTGTCGTACCAGCCTTCAAAGAATACCGCCTCCGGATGACCGTCCAGCGCATGGTAATCTCCTGCTTTAAGATTCTGTCCCCGGACCTTTTCAGGATCAAAAATCCGGAAATCAATCACCGCATTCGTCTTTTCCCTCGGAATAGAAACCATTCTCAGTGACCATACCCAGTCCGGATCATGCTTTAAGTCAACCACGAGATGTCTTCCCACCTGGGACGGCAGCTCTTTGGGTTGATCCAATTTGAATATGGTATTCGTCGCTTCCCTTACCCATGATTTCCAATGCATATTATCCTCCTTAATGTTTACGATGCCGACCGTGATGGGAATCCATTTAGCCAGAACCATGCCGGGATGATACGGTGCGATACACATCCATTATAATTCAGGCTATGCGTGGAAGATGGGGATGGTTTTATGCAAAATTTGGGAAAAGAGGGTTGGATTGGCGATGAAATCAGGACATCCGGTGTCCTGATTCTCAAGAAGATCTGGTTATCCATGTCCGGTTCAGAATATATGCAGCTTTCAGGTTCTTACGGGTCAACGGGTATTTTCCGGTCCTGTGACAGGCAGCGGGAAAATACTTTGGGCGTGTTCCCGGTTCCATCGTCTATCCTGTCTGTATAGATGGATATTTTCCAGTTGAAAAAGAGACAAATAATGCCATTGGCCATGTCCATGGGCACCGCAAGATCGTAAACGATGACAACCTTGGCAACCGATCCGTCAAGGCCTGGGAAAATCGGTCCTCCCAGGTCTCGTTTTTCCGGAAAAGGACGAATGATGACCTCTTTTTTATGTAAATCCGGCCCATTGCCGGACCACCGCCGGCATCTTTCTCAGGCAAAAAAAAAAGAGTCATTCCAAGAACCATTCTGGACCGGCAGTTAATTTGGGAAAACTCATACGGCCCGTTAAGACAAGAGGGCCCATGGGCTTGTCAATGTGGCATCGGAGTTGCTTAGTGCTTTTCCATACAGGAAATATGCGAGGAGGGCACATGAGTTACGATAATTGCCTGGGATGCGGGGTGTTGCTGCCGGTATATGTCTATGATTGTCCGGTCTGCGGGTTTGACAATAGTTTCGGAGAGGATTTACAGCTAATTGTTGAAGGCGGCCAAGGAAGCCGCCAACCAGACCTACCCTATGAACCCGGTGAAGAAAGGCACACTTGACAATAGGGGTTATTCTTCTTTGAAATACCGGTCTTTTTCGCTGTAAATACAGCCGCAGTATCCCTGCCTGTACATTCCACGCTTCTTAGATACTTCAATACCCTTTTTCCAGCCTTCCCGGAAATCGTGGTAGAAAAATTTCACCCCGTACTGTCGTCCCAACGCCTTGCCTGTGTCAATGATACGCTGGTGGTTCTGGAACTTGGAGTAGAGCAGGGTGGTTGAAAAATGATCGAACTTACCTTTCTTTGCCATCATGGCCGTGGCTTTCAGCCGGGCGTGATAGCAGTAGCGGCACCTGTCCTTTTCCCTGAAGGCTACGGAACGCATAAATTCCTCCATCTCGTACCCCTTTTGCCAGATCATTTTAAGATCCTGGGCCTGGGCATAGTCCCGCAGGGTGTCTTCCCGCTTCATGCATTCCGTATAGGGATGGATGTTGTGACGGTAAAAAAAGCCCATCACCTCCATGTCCATCCCTCTTAAGATTTCAAGGGGATAGATGGTGCAGGGGCCGCAGCAGGTATGCAGTAAGAGTTTCAATCCCGTCTCCCGAAAATGGCAGTGCCGACGCGGACCAGGGTCGCCCCTTCTTCTATGGCGACGGCATAGTCGTTGCTCATGCCCATGGACAGATGGTTCATCTCAACGCCGGGTAAATTCATACCGGCAATTTCATCTTTGATGATGCGGACCGCCCTGAAGTAGGGGCGGGCCTCTTCCGGATCATCAAAGAACGGAGGCATGCACATCAGGCCCTGAAGGGAAAGATGATCAAATTGGCTGATGCTCCGGGCCAGGTCAAGAACTTCACCGGCCGCTGCCCCGGATTTGGTATCTTCCTGTGCAATGTTTATTTGGAGAAGCACCTGCTGGACCTTGCCGATTTTTGCGGCCTGCTTGTTGATTTCCTTGGCCAGCTTCAGTTTATCCACGGTATGGATCAGGTCGAAGTATTTGACGGCGAATTTGGCCTTGTTGGACTGGAGGTGGCCGATGAAGTGCCAGCAGGCGGCATCACGCCCGAGCTCATCGATTTTCTCCATGGCTTCCTGGATGTAGTTTTCTCCGAAATTCTTGTGTCCGGCTGCAATGGCATCCCGGATCAGGCCGGCAGGTTTGCGTTTGGAGACCCCGATCAACTGGATGTCATCGGGATTTCTGCCGCAGCGTTCCGCAGTTGTGCGGATGCTGGCCTGGATACGGTCAATATTGTTTTGTATCTGCATATCTTATGTTCCTTAAAATTCAATAACCCCGATCCGGGTTAACGTATCTATGACTTCACAAACGGGCAGTCCCACCACATTGGAATAAGATCCTGCGATTTGTTTTACCATAAAAGATCCGATTCCCTGAATACCATAGGCACCGGCCTTGTCATAGGGCTCCTCGGTATCTGCATACCATTGGATTTCGTTGGGTGTCAAAGTTTTGAAAACCACTTGGGTTTCCACAGCGTCGGATATCAGGACATTCTTGTCCGGACAGGCAATGGTGTACCCGGTAAATACCGAGTGACTGCGTCCGCTGAGCATACTGAGCATCTCAACGGCGTCATCCCTGTTCCGGGGTTTGTTAAGCACCCGGGCGTCTGCCACGACGATGGTATCGGCACCAATGGTCCATGCTGTGGGATGGCTGCGTGCGATATGCTCGGCTTTCATCCTGGACAGGGTGTTGGCATAGTCGGCCGGATCACCGCTGTAGACCAGGGCCTCTTCATCAATGTCCGCAGCCAGAATGTCAAATGACAGCCCTGCCTGCCCGAGAAGTTCCTTTCTTCTGGGGGACTGGGAGGCCAGTATAATTTTGTCGGTGTTGCGTTGCTTTAATGTCTGGTTCATCGGGCCTTTTTATCATAATACGGCTTGAAAATACAGATTCAGGCCTTTCATTTTACCGTACCTCCGGTCAGATAAAATGCCGCCCAGTGATACGGTGACGGATATGTTTTCATCAGCTCCAACTGGGCCGACCTCAGAGCCTGGGCAGGTGGTTGGCTCTTAAGGGCATTGTAAAAGCTTGCCATCAGCTCATAGGTGGACTGGTCCGAGACACTCCATAAGCTTGCCAAAACCCCGCCGGCCCCGGCGTAGAGAAATGCCCGGTTAAGGCTTTGAACTTCATCACCGCGTCTCACTTTTCCCACACCGGACTGGCAGGCACTGAGTACCACCAGGCGGGGGTTGAGGGACAGGGAGAAAATTTCAAGGGTTTCCAGATCGCCGTCATTGGCCTGGTCACGTGCCAAAAGAAGAGATGATTTCAGCGGGTGTACCGGGTTGTATATACCGTGGGCCGCAATATGGATAATGGCGGTATCTTTTAGATTGCCCGTTTTGATGGCGGTCTCCTTTGCGGTTTCGCCGGTGAGTACCGCTTTATCCGCAAAAGCGCGGGACACCACCGCCGCCTCTTTTTCCGCAAATGCAAGTGTTGGCTGGTCATCTTCTCTGAGAGGATTCCCGATGGCTAATATGGAGTTTCGCACTCTGGTGACCTGGCCTTCGAAGTAAAAGAGGCTGGAGGCGTTGGGCAAAATTGTGGGGACGGCATCTTCAATGAGAAACCGGTCCGGTGCGAACGGCAGGCTGGAAAACGGCAGGTAGTGCAGTTGTCCCGTGGGAACAATGTATAGCTTTTTTGCCCCTTTAATCCGATGTGCCACCGGTGTGATCAGCAGGCTCGAAAGCGCACTTCCCGTCTCTTCAACATAGGCATCCTCTTCGGTGTCGATGGCCTCCCTGTAATCGGAGATCAGGGTGTCGATAGTGGCTGAATTTGCTGAAACAGCAGTTGCATGAACGTTTCCATTCTTGATTACCCAGATCAGCAGACGTTTGTCACCGATAAAATAAGAGATCAATGCCGTATTTTTGTCCAAGGCCGAGGCAATTTCCGATACGGACATGGTGGCGACACTGGCGGTGGCGGCATAGGACAGGCTCTGGTCTTTGATGTCCTCAAATATGCGGGAGCGCGCTTTGAGTTTATCTTCATATCGGGTGACGATGGCCCGGCGTTGTTGTCCTTTTACTGTTTTCAACTGCCTGCCCAGCACATCGATATCGTGCTGGACCTTTTTCGCTTTTTCAACCAGCAAGGGATCAACCGAGGATTTTGCCCTGACAGACCTGCCTGCCAGCATGTCGAGAAAAGCCCTGGCCTTTGCACGCTCAAGGTAATCGAACCCCTCTTCATGGCGTCCCATATCAAAGAGCAGGTTGATCATTTCCCCATATACATCTTGAACGGAACCTGCAAATATTTTTTTGATGGTGTCTTCACGCAGCTTTGACCGTGTTGTTTCTATGGCGTCTATGGCGATCTTCAAAAAATCTCTGGCATCGTTCTTTACATCCTCACGGGCCAGCTTTTTCCCGATTTCATATCCCATGCGCCAGACAATGTCCTGGGCACCGTATGCCGCAGCCGTTTCAAGAAAGGTCCTGAATTGTTTCAAATCTTTGTCCGAAGCAGGTTTTCCGGAACGGATATACTCGCCTTTGATCTGCAGGGCCTGGTTGACCATGAGCCCGTAGTCTTTGCCTATCTTTTCAAATGCCTGCCGGCCCAGTGCAAAATTTTCGGCGGATTTATCGGATTGACCGGTCTCTGCGTACACCGCACCCAGAACGGTGTGATAAAACCCCACGCCTTCGAAGAAATCGGTATCATGTAAAAAGAACTTTCCGTATATCGGGTGGTCCAGCACGGACCAGACCTGGTGGATCAGGCTGCCCGCCCCGGCAAGGTGGTTCAGCGCCTCATCGTACTGTCCTTCAAAGTAGAACAGGATGCCCATATTGTCTTTGGCGTGTATGAGGGCCTTGGCTTTCCGGACAATGGCCGTCATCTGCCCGGGACTGGGGGGCTGGGCAAACCGCGTTTGAAACGCGAAGTCCTTCAAGGTGGAAATAGTACGCATGTAATGTGTCAACGCCCGTTCCGGATCTCCTGAAAAAAGATACACATCCCCTAAACTTGCGTCAATTTCAGCGGCGTCTCCATTGACTTTTACGCCGATATCATAGGCCCTGCGGAAATGGTCCAGGGCATCGCTGTAGTTCCCGGTCTCCCGCTCCAGCCATCCCAGCTTTTCCAGACAGAACAACTGACCTGCTTCGTCGTTGTTTTTCTCATAATCGGCCAAGCCCTTATTGATAAATTCAAGGGCGTCTTCATACCGGCCGGCAGTGATATGCCTGTTGGCTTGTTCCACGTTTTCATTATCAGCGGCGAGATATTTGAGCTGCATCATCTCATTCATGAAAATGCCGTTGGTCTTATTGCCATTCACAAATGCCGTTCGTCCCCTTTTAAGATAGGCGGCAGACGTTTCAATATCTCCGGATTCCGCGGCAACAGCCCCGATCATGGTGTAGCAATAGCCCATTCCCTCATATATGGTGGCATCCAATTTGAAGAACATACCGTATAAACTGTCGGCAGCTACGGTGTTGATGCGTGACAGCAGGGTTTCTGATGCCTTGAGATGTTCTATGGCTTTAAGATGTCTGTCCGTGAAGTAATAGAGCATGCCCAGATTGTTCCTGGCATGGACAATGGCTTTGCTTTTACGGTACAAAGTGGCCATTTCATCGGGCGCGGGCGGCCGGGCGTAGCTGACGGGAAATTCAAAATCATTCAGCGTTCGGATGGCTCTGGTGAAAGCGTCAATCGCCTTATCAAAATCACCGCGAAACAGATGGACATCCCCCAGGCTTGCATCAATTTCCGCTGCATCGCCATTTAGGCGCACCCCAATGGGACGGGCACGGTTAAGCAGGTTTTCGGCGGTATCGTATCGGCCGATCTCCCGGTTGATCCATCCCATGCGTTCCAGGCACATGAGGATGCCAAGTTCGTTATTGTCTGCTTGGTATCCGATAAGCGCCTTTTGGTAGGCAGCCAGGGCATCGGTGGCACGTCCCTGATAAAAATGCTTTTCCGCCTGGGCGGCTTGGTCGTTGACGCTGACGGCATACTGCCCTGAACCGCCTCCGGCAGCGCAACCCATAGTAAATGCAATTCCCAATAGAAGTATCCATAAGATGATATCGTTCAGATTTCTGGCGCCTTGTTGCATTATCCTGGGCTCCTTTCGACCGGTGGTTCGAACTCTACCTGGCCAATTTTCATATTTTGTGAAATGTTTTTCCTATACTATACTCATTTATAATTGTCTAAGGAATCAATGCGGCGTTGCAAATTTTGCGTAAATGTATTATCCGGCCTTAAAATGAAAAATATCCTACGGAAGGGAAAATCAGGGAAAGGATCTGGTATGATCATCTTGACGTGCAAAAGAACAGCGTTAGGTGCAAACACCGCATGAGAGAAACAGATTTATATCTGCCGTTGAAGGGGTTTCTCGAGTCCCAGGGCTATGAGGTGAAAGGGGAGATCCTAAATTGCGATGTGACGGCCATACGTGGTGATGAAGCGCCTGTGGTGGCCGAACTCAAACTTCATTTAAACCTTGATGTGATCCTCCAGGCCGTTGAGCGGCTGTCTATTTCACCCAAGGTCTACATCGGTGTGCCAAAGGGGTGTGCACCGCTTAAAAGACGGCGCAAACAATTAATCAAGCTCATGCGAATGCTTGGACTGGGACTGTTGACCATAGACCCTGAAGGGCAGGCGGGGGAAGTCAACGTTATTCTTGATCCCGGCAGATATACTCCCCGGGTGTCC
>CAJWHT010000094.1 GCA_913041495.1 uncultured Desulfobacteraceae bacterium
GTAAAACACATAGATCCGATTCTGCTGCGCCCCGTGACGCAGGTATTCCATTTGTTTCATAAACCGGTTGGCAAACAGCATATCCGGGAAATAGGGATTGTCCGAATCCTCCACAAAGAGCCGGGAACAATCATACTTGGTTACGTTCAGGCTTTCCGCATCTTCGGCCACGGAAGGATCAATTTCATCCACATAGCTTTTAATCATGTCGTGAAATGCCTGGAACACATTTCTAAGCACCCGCGATGGGTTCAGCGTTAAGGTGTTTAAAAATTCCTGGAAGGATAGCGGTTTGAGACGCTCATAATCCTTGATATTTTGATTCAGGAACTCAAGGGCCTGGTCAACCGGTCCGGCAGAAGAGACGTCTGGTGTAGGTGAATTGGTATCCATCATCGCTCATATCTCCCGCTTATGCAGTTTTCGGTTTTCCATCACGTATCGCACCCGTTTCCACTCTATTTTGGGCGGTGGTGGGGGTGTGCCGCCGGCAGGCGTTGAAGGATCCCAGAAGTTGCTGTAGGCGGTGTCCGGTGCCGATGCCGAAGGCTCACTTGTTTCCAGGTGGACCGGGCCGCCCCAGAGGAACTCAATGCCCACCATGGTGTTTTCAATATAGTCTGTTTTAAGGGGCTTTTCCTCAAATTTATGGTTCAGGTAGAGCACACCGTCCTTTGTTTTTTCCAGGTCCACGTGGATCTCGGGGGGATGGTAAAGGGTATCGATTATCATTTCCCGGTAATCTTCAGCCCGTCTGGATTTGATGTAATATTCCCAGGTCATCCGCTGCTGATTGAGCCGTTTGCCGGAGACAAAGAGTTTGTGGCGGTCCAGGAACTCCTGATCGATAAAGGTGTTGATAAAGGTAAAGTCATTCATATTTTCGCGGATCTTAAATATGTAGTCATGACCGCTGTCGTTGCCCTTGTCATATTTTTTCTTTCCCACCTCATCTTTCAACAGAAAATAGTCAAAGGAATAGCATCCCCGGTCATCCATTTCCTCAATATGCTGGAAGAGCCTCATCCCCAGGGCGTAAGGGTTCAGCCCCACCTTGGGAAGCGAGGTGACCGCGGCGTTGATCTTGGCGTAATCCGTTTCATGTCCGCTGATCCTGTCATCTCTCATGAACAGGTATTCGTGCCAGTAGCTGGCCCAGCCCTCGTTCATGATTTTGGTCCGGATCTGGGGCTGAAAATATAGGGAGGTATTGCGTACGATATGGATGACGGACTTCATCCATTTATTTTCCTCGGCCCGCAAAAACGGGGAATGTTCGATGATGTACTCCATGACATCCAGCTGCTCATCGCTTCGGGCGTGTAGCGCCTTTCTGTAGAGTTCATCAAACTCGGGATACTTGGACACCACCAAGTCATAAAAATCTTCCCCGTTCTTCAGGCACTCGTTATACCGGGTGATCTCTTTTAAGTAATCGTTATGTGAGACAGTTTTCACCTTTTGGAGAAAGACGTCAAAATAGAAATCCGACCGGCTCATCCTTTTTTTCCGCTCATCCCGAAATGCCCGGTCCAGTTCTTTCTGGTACCCAACAAGATTGTCGATGCCCCGGGCAAACTCGATAACGTAATCCACCCACCTTCGGCCCACCTCGCTTCTCAACTGGGCAATGAGGCGTTTGTCCGCCAGGGCCTGGCCCGTGAGATCAACATCCCAGGTATTCTTGTAAAACAAATTGTTCTGAAAAAAATCAATGTGGCCGAGCACATGATAAAAGATCATCACGTTCAACCAGTCCGGGTTGTTGTCGTTGTAGTATGAGATGGCCGGCCGGGTATTGATCACGGTTTCATAGGGATTGGACGGATAAGCTTCGTACATGCCCTTTCCGGACAAGACCCTGACGTCGTGCACCCAATAATCGTAGAGGGTGGGGATCATTACTTTGGGGCTCAGTTCGATCATGTCCCGGTTGGTAACGATATATTCCAGGGTTTCGTCATCAAAAGTAAGCCCCTGGTCCCGGGCCCTTACCTTACACTCCTCCATAATCTGCTTGACGTGTTGACTGACGAGTTCCATATGGTTTGCCTTTCCCTTTCACATCATCTCATTCGCTGCAGCTTTCCCGCATACGGCCAAAGATCAGGAGATCAGATGCTTGATACCCTGGATGATTCTTGAGTCGTCCACATCTTCTCCCATAATATCCAGTTTGATGTGGTCCTGGTACTTTTTCAGGATACCGGAGTTTTTCAGGTATTTCTCCACTTCCGTCTGCTTGGCCCCCACGTAGGAATGCTCCACAATGGTGATCCCGATGCGGGCCACGTAACGCATCATCTTTTCTATTTCCGCCAGGGTCTGGGTGCCTTCCTTGTCCCAGTCATCTCCGTCGGTGCCGTGGAATACGTAGATGTTATAGTCCCGGTCCAGGGCCTCTCTTTCCACAATGTCATTGACCAGTTTAAAGGCGGAAAATACTTTTGTCCCGCCGGCAACCTTATAGGAGTAGTACTTGTAAAAGTCCGAGACTTCCTTGGCCTCGGTATCGTGGAGGACAAACCGAGTCTCCACCTGTTTGTCGTATTGGTACATGAGCCAGGAGTAAAGCATCACATGCTGGGAGACCACGGTCTGGGTCACCTTGCCGCCCATGGAACCTGAATAATCCCTTAGAAAAAAAACAAGGGCCTGGGATTCGTAGTCTTTCTCCCGGGACAATATCCGGTAGACCAGATCCTGGGGGGACACCAAAAACTTGGTGGGGTCAATGAGTGAAGGATCGGGGATCCGGCCCAGGGCGATATTGGTCTGTACGATCTGCTTTAAGGTGGCTTTTTTGTCCAGAACCTGGCCCACCCCTTTATTCTTGTCGGTCAGGTCATAGACGTACCTGGCCAATGTCCGTTTTTTTCCCTTGTCCTTAAGGTTCGGCAGTTGGAAGTCCTGGGACAGCACCTTGCCCAGTTCATAGGCATTGGCCTCCAGTTCGTGTTCGCCGCCCTCCCCTTCTCCGGGGCCTTCGCCGTCGCCCTCACCTTCGCCTTCACCGTCCCCCTCTTCGGGCCTTACCGGCTGTTCTCCGATGACATCTCCCTCTTCTCCGTCACCGGTGCCGCCGGAGGCTTCCCCTTCGTCGGGGGGCTGGTCCAGTTTGATCTCGTCATGGACAAGCTTTTCTTCCACCGTGGTGGGGACGATGATAATCTTTTCCTTACCGCCGGACCCGGGTTTTACAATCCGCCCGATGCGGATCTTGCGCTTGAAACCGTCCTTTTCCCGCTGTCTGTCGCGTTCCAGAAGTTCATCTAGGGTGATCATAGGGGTTCCCCCTTTCCCGGTTTATGCGTTGGGGTTAGTTGTCATCTTCCTGGCTACAAAAGTATTCTATTGTTTTCTGCGCACAGGTGGGACAATACCCCAGTTTCTGATCCATGGTGGTGATCATCCGCTCGTACAGTTTCTGGTTTTCTTCGTTGGTCCGGTTGGCAAGCGCACCGATCAGGGACCCTGCCCCTGCAATATCGGACTTGAGCCGGACATCTGTAATCGCCTTCACCAGTTCAAGGTTGTCCATGAAGTCATAGTTGGCATCCACGGACAGCTTCTGGCCGTAGATCTTGCGGATGGAATTTCTGAACGAGGCCCGCTGTTCCTCTGTTTTGAGCCCTAACCGCTCTTCAACATTTTTGATGTAACGCTCGTCGATTTTCAGCGCTTTGAGTTCACCGGTCTGGGGATCCTTATACTTCCACATCATGTCCGGTCCCAGGTGTTCGGCATCCACGCCGATAATCATATTGACATAGTTGAGAACGTCCTTTTTGATGGCCAGGGGTTCATCCATGTAGGCGTTGAACATCTCGGTCATGATCCGCTCCCGGTAAAGACCGCGGGCGATTTTGAGATCTTCCATGAACTTGGTCCTGTCCGCCGGCTCCTGAACATAATCCAGAACAATCCGCTCCAGGGCATTGAAGATATCCAGGGCAAACATGCATTTGCCGTCGTTGGTTTCCGAGCTTTCCAAAAGCAGTTGCACGGCACGCCCCAGGTTTCTCTGGCCCAGGCCCTTCTGGCCGAACCGTTTGGTGATCTCCGTGTCCTGGTTGAGCTGGTCAATAAGCTCGGCCAGGGTTTTCAGGCTCTTTTCACCGGCCACCTCTCCGGCAGCCAGTTTCATGGTTTCCACCGGCGTGAGTTTGTCCGATCTGGGCAGACGGGTAAGTACGACGCCCACGGATGCCGCATAATTTAAGTTGGGATCCTGGTGGAGGACCTCATGGTCAAGGGACCGTTTGACATCCGTGCCGATGGCGTATTCGGTCAGGGTTTTCTGGATCTTGTAGTCCGTATTATGGGCCACATAACAGATTCGGCATCGGTCGATAATGGGCGCCTCTTCCCGCTCGGACAAAAAGGTATTGAATTCCGAGTTATTGGAGGTGGCGATGATCAGACTGTCAATGGGCCATTTAAACCCGTCCAGTTCGATCATCCGGTTCTGGATAACACCCAGGTACACCTGGACCAGATCCTTTTTGTTCTTATAAATCTCGTCCGAGAAATGAATACCGCCGCCGGCCACCCGGGCCAGTGCACCGCGGCGCAGGTCGAACCTGTAGGGATTGTTGGTGTCGGCAATGTGCAACAGTCTCTGGATGGACTCTTCCCCCATAAGATCCACGGCTGAGGATGTAATCTTATCCTTTGCCGGATACTTGCCGGTAATGGTCCCCAGACTTTCGATCAGGGGCACGGGAGCTATTTCAATAAAGTCCATCATTTTCACCGGGTCATTGTCCGCGTATTCGCGGATCTGATTCCAGATATACGCGGAACAGGCACCCAGGGGCCGGTATTTGTCATAAAGTGCCTCAATTTCCTGATCCTTGAACTTGAACCGTTTGGAAAGATAGGTCATGGACTCATCCCTGTTCTCCCGAAAGCTCATGGCAAGAATCATCGGGTCTTCGTAGGTCTGGGATTCAATGGTGGTGATACTCCCGTAGCCGCCGATCTTATCCAAATTTTTAAATTTGAAGGTGTACTTCTTGTTTCTGGGCACGGACAGAAATTCCCTGTATCTTGCGCAGAGATATTCGACGAAAAAGGTCTTTCCGTTGCCGGGTTCGCCCACCAGTACAAAGGCCATTTCCCGGGAAGACCCCCCTTCGGATGCATCCTTTACAAAAGAGACAAAGGAGTTGATCTCGTCGAACATGCCCACCAGATGTTTCTTGCCGCCGCTGAACAAGTCGAACTGATAGGTGGTTTTACCCTTTACCGTCACCTTTCGAATGCCGGCATCCAGGATCATCCTGGAGACCCCCTGGAAGGCATCTTCAAACACCCGTTCGCCCTTTTTAACTGCATCAACATGGTAAACCAGTGATTTCTGGTTTGATTTGGGATCTGATTTAGCAACTGCTGCTTTGGCCATTTTACCCTCCCCGGGCAGCAAAGAAGGCGAGTGCTGCCAGTTCATTAGTTTGGAATTCATCTACCTGACCCGGTACGTAATCAACATACACGGGGGTACGAGCTCATCCTTAATTCGGGTTTAACCCCTGTTTGGGTTTATACTAGGTCGGACATCCTTGGATACGAAGTCTTAGGAAAAATATAACAACTAAAAAAATCACTGTCAAACGATAATCCCGGGGGTGATAAACGCTTTCTCCATTCCTAATTTTGTGATACCAATATAGTATTTGGCCTTAAGCGTTACAACGTCCCTTCGGCCCCCACTTTTTTAGGGTCGAAACGTTTAAAACAGGAACGTCCCGAAACGAATCGCCCGGATCCGGGCCAGGGGAAATTGATGAACCCAAGAGCTGTTACCACTGTTGTTGATGCAAAAAAGTGCATTGGATGCGGTGCCTGCATCCGTGTCTGTCCCTCACAAACCCTGACAATGAAAAATAAAACGGCCCATGTCACCGGAGACAAATCCCTGTCCTGCGGCCATTGCGAGGCGGTCTGCCCCTCTGCCGCCATAAAGGTTCAGGCCCTGGCCCCGGAGATGATGCTGTTTGCAAGTTTTAACCTGGACCGGGAGTGGATGTCCCACGGCGGTATGGCACCGGGGAAACTGGCACAACTGATGGCATCACGCAGGTCCTGCAGAAATTTCAAGAAAACCCAGGTGCCGGCCGATGTTCTTTGGGATCTGATAAAATTTGGCTGTCTTGCCCCGTCGGGAACCAACAGTCAGGAATGGACATATACCTGCCTCAAAGACCGGGAGGCGGTATTGACCCTGGGCGCAATGGTCATGAATTTTTTCAAGGGGATCAACCAAAAGGCGGAGAACACCCTGTTGAGAAAAGGTCTGAAACTGGTGGGGCAAAACGCCTTGGATGCCTACTACGAAGAATATTACGAGTCGGTAAAAGAGGCCATTGACCTGATGGAAAATCACGATCAAGACCGGCTTTTTCATGGTGCCACCGCCTGTATCCTTGTGGGATCGACACCGGAGGCAAGCTGCCCCAAAGAAGATGCCCTGCTGGCGGCAGGAAACATCCTTTTGGGCGCCCACGCCCTGGGACTTGGCACCTGCCTTATCGGCTTTGCCGTGGAAGCCATGAAGGCGGATAAGTCCATACAAGAGAGGCTGGATATTCCGTCCCGGGAACGTGTCCATGCCGTTATCGCATTGGGATATCCGGATGAAACCTATGAGCAGGTTGCCGGCCGGAAAAAACCGATGACCCGGTTCATCTGATGCCATGCCATCACGGCAGGTGAACCACCAGTACGATGCAGCCCGTTCACAAGACGGTAAACAACAGATTATAATGAAGAGGAAACCATGACCCAGGCGAATACCCTAACCATTGAGGATCTCATCAGGGAGCTTTCTGCAGGCAGGGCCACTGTCAAATTCATTTTAAAACGCTTTGACCAGTGGCTCCCCTTTGACCGGATTGATGGCGATCACAGGTATTCACCCCAGACCCTTACCCAACTCATGCAAATCCGTGACTGGCTGGACAGCGGCATGCTGCCCTCCCAGATTGAAACCCTGCTTTCAGAAGCCCCTACTGCACCGCAAAGCGGCGAGAACACCCAACCACCTGAAAAGGACATCCGGATGAGTAAAGATGCCTTAGGGTTTATCCAGGAACTTTTTACAGATATCAAACACCACCAGAGCAGAATCGCTAAGGCCCATGAAAAAAGGGCCGAAGCCGAGGAGCGCAAGGCGGTGGCCATTGAAAAGCGGGCTGAGGCAGAAGAGAAGAAAGCGGCTGCCATGAACAATATCGCATCCGCCCTCCAGGAAATGAACCGGCAGCGGGCCGCAGATTTAAGTGCCAGGGAAATGGATGCCGAAGAAATTGCCGCACAGACAGCCCGGGCGATTACCATGAATGATACGGATCTGTTTTCCGATGCAGATCCTTTTGATGATGATCTTCCCCCCTTTGACGACGATGGGTCCGACCTGGATATTGAAGACCTGGAAGCGGCATTCGATGCCCAAGATCCTGACCCCCCCAATCAGGAAAGCCAGGCTCGAGAAAACCAGCAACAAGGACCTATTGAGCTGGAAGATATAGTTGAGGACGATTTTTCCTCTAACGATACTTTAAATGAAGATCCCTCCGATACAGACGATTTTGATATTGACGATATTTCCCTGCCGCTGGACCTGCTGGACCCGGAAAGTCCTGATGACATCCATGCAGAAACCGATGCAACAGCCGGAGAACCGGAGATCATTGACCTGGACTCACCGGCAGATCCCCTGGATGATCTGTCCGCCCTTATAGATACGGTTTCCGAAACCATTCCTGACACGGATGACACACAGGCCGATAACCTTGAAGGCCTTTTAGGAGATGATCCCGAACTGCCGGAGCTTGACGATCTGTTTGCCGAAGGAGAAGAGAATGCGGAGAATCTATCGCCGGATGATCTGTACAGCCTTGTGGACGAAACAGATAGGGCAACTCAAGCCTTGCCGGATACGGATATAGATGACCTGTCATCCCTGGTGGATGAGCCTGAAATGTCACCCGAACAGGATCTGGATGATCTGTCGCTGCTGGTTGATACAAAGACACCTTCCCTTGAGCCTGAAACCCTGGACGACCTGTCCCTATTGGTTGACCCTCCTGAATCGCCCCTTGAATCACCATTAGGTGCAGGCGATCTCGATGACCTTTCCCTTCTGGTGGATACGGCACCGACAGCCGATGCAACGGATCTGGATGACTTGTCACTGCTGGTGGACATGCCTGAGCCCCAGGCCACTTCCGGTGATATGGATGACCTGTCACTGCTGGTCCAAGACGAACCGTTCGGGACATCCACCGGTGCAGATGACAGAGAAACAACCACAGATAACCTCTGGGACCTGGTTAAAGATGAAAAGAAGGGACATGATCAAAATATGCCCATGGACGATCTGTCCGCCCTGGTGGATGCCCCTGAAGATGACGAACAGAAAAAGCCTGAACGCCCCTCCCTCAAACCGGATATTACCCCGGAAGAGAATCTGAACGCCTACAAAGCCGCAGTAATGAAAATCATTATAGATCTCAAATCACAGGGCCTGACGCCCGAAGAAACCACAGACCGGCTCAACGGCGACGGCGTGGCCACCCTCTCCGGTAAACCCAAATGGGCGCAGAAGGCCATTGCCAAGATCTATGGCTACATCGACTCTGCCAAATAGACGCAAAACCGACATAGAATAAAAAACCGCACCTGATGGTTTTAACACCAGGTGCGGTCTGCGTATGTTGTGTCTTCGCCCGGCCGATGCCGGGCACGGGCTGCTATTTTGCCCCGGCAACCTCCGCGAAGCGGGTATCCACGAACATGTCCAGGTCGATGAGGCTGGTCATGATTTTCATCTCGTCCATCATGTACCGCTGGATGGTATCCAGATCCTGGATCTGGGGATAGAGTTCTCCGGTAAGAATACGGTCAGGGGGATCCGTCAGCACACGCTGGATCACATCTTTGTCCTGGGAGAGAAATTCGCCTCCGATAACGGATGCAGGTTCGGGCTGTGCATCAATGGCCAGGCCGGATCTGACAAAACTTGTGCAAATCTCCTGAATGGCCTCGGGATGTTTTTCAATAATCTCGCTGCGCATGACAAAAACACAGCAGGGATGGGCTGGCCACAGGTCCTTTGACAACGCGAACTCATCTCCGTGCCCCTTGGCGATAACCTGTGACCCGAAAGGTTCGGCAACGATAAATCCGCCGATTTCGCCCTCATCGTCGTACTCCAATGCTTCGGGCATCTGGAAAGGCGCCACCACCTCAAGAGTGACGTCAATGCCCGGTTCGGTGGCGCGTCCGGGTTTTAACCCCTTTTCGGACAGCAGCTTGTGAAAGAGCATGTTATGAATGGACAGCTGGTAGGGAATGAGAACGGTCTTGCCTGCGAAATCCTCAACGGACTGAATATTGGCCTTTTTATTCTTCACTAGAATACTGCCGGACTTGTGGGTCAAAAGGAGTAATTTAAGATCCACGCCGGACTTGAAAAGATCCATGGCCGTGGGGGCCAGCACCAGTGCGCCATCCAGGGATTTTACTGACAGGGCATCCGCCACCTCGTTCCAGCCGTTCTTGACTACGGGCTGAAGGGTACAGTGCTCAAAGGTTTCCATACCTTTTTCAAGTTTTTTAGCAGTCACACCTAGAATAAGATGATCTGTAATTTTCATGTAGCCAATCTTGATTGCGGGTTTGTCCGCCATTTGAGGCACCTCCGGGATGGTTAGCGTAATATAAAGGCAATGTTCTCTATTATGCGTAACTTTATTTCAAAGTCAATAACAAATGCTTGACACGGGAAAGCGATTTCATTAAAGCCAAACATGGACAAAATTTGGCATAATTTCCCTATAAAGTAAAGCGATATATTTGTGAGTATTTATGATGCAAGTAATTGAGAAGCCCCTTGATCTGCCGGGCACCCGGACCGTTGTCCTGGACCGTTGGCACCGCTGTCCCGTCACCGTCCAAGTCGCAGATACGGATTACGGTGGCGGGGTCTACCACGGCACCTATTTCGCCCTATATAACCAGGCGCGGGATGTATTTATGGAGGATCTTGGCGTTTCCTATTTTTCCTTGATGAACCAAGGAATGAATCTGTCCGTTGCCGAACTTCACACAAGATATTTGAAACCTGTCAGGTACGGGGAAAACATTCAGGTACTGACCCGTATCTCCTGGCTGCGCTCACGAAGCATGGGAGTGGTTCAAAAAATGGTATCCGTTCTGCCCGACACCGAAGAAGAAATCCTTAAAAACCAGGTGGAAATGAACCTGGTCTGCACTGACACCAAGATCGGTGCGGTGCCGTTGCCGGAAAAGTTGGTGAAAGCCATTCAGACGTATTACGGAAGCGACGGGATAAAGACGGTTTAATTTCAGGTTGCCTTCCGCTTCAAAAGATAGCCTGCCAGATCAAGATCCTCAGGTGTTGTCAGCTTAATGTTGAACCGTTCTCCAGGAACCATCCGCACCGGAATTCCGGCATGTTCCAGGATCGAGGCCTCATCCGTACCTGAGAACCCGGTTGCAGCCGCATGGTCAAAAGCGCCCAAGATGGTATTCAGGCCAAAGACCTGAGGGGTCTGCGCCCGGAAAAGCTTGCTGCGGTCCAGGGTCCGGTCTATGGTGTTACCGTCGCAAGATTCCTTCACCGTATCCGAAACTTGCAAGGCAGGAATACAGGCACCTGTATCTTTGGCAGCATCCAGGCAGGTGTCTATGAGAGCGGCCGATACAAAAGGACGCACACCGTCATGAACAAGTACCACCGCCGAAGTTTTGTCACCTAATATACCCGCCACATGGGTGAGCCCGTTTCTCACTGAATCCTGGCGGGTGACACCGCCGGCAACAAGATGAAGGGGAGTGGATAAATCAAAAGCTGCCAGAAGTTCATCCCGGCAGAACTTAAGATCGGATGCCGGCACCACCAGCACCATATCATCCACATGCGGATGGGAGTCAAAAACCATAAGCGTGCGCATAAGAACAGGGATTCCGTCCAGCACCATGAACTGCTTCTTGACCTCGGACTGCATACGCAACCCTTTTCCCCCGGCCACCACAACTGCGATCCGCCGTGGCATTGCTTGATTATTGCCAGGGTGTGCCCATAGGGACGCGCTCATATCAGATAGCTCAATTCCTTTGGCAGGGGAATTCCTTTGCCCATATGGTCCTCACCGTAATTTACCCCGGCCAGGATAGCAAGGTCATTCAAGGCACGTGAGTCCCCCGTAAACACAACGGTTTCGATTTCTTCCTTGTTAATCTTTCCGCCGGCCCATTGGATATCAAGCACCGAAGATGCGTCGAACTGGTCTTCACCGATCACCATCTTCACCTCTCCGCCGTAGTGCTGGACTATTTTTGCCACCAAAAGGCTCGGCCGGCTGTGAAACCCGCGGTCCTTCGGGATACCCACCTCAATGGAGGAGGTTTCCATATTTTCATTGAGCACCTGGGAGGCCACCTCTTTGCCCGAGGAAAGAAATTTTCCTACGTAGAAAAGACAAAAGTTGACGGCACGATCCAACAGGACATCCGGGTCAATCAGGTCGGACAATTCATGACTGATGTTTTTGTAGACATCTTTGAACCCGGTGTCGTAGAGGTGCCTTTCATAAAAATGGAGCAGTCGTCCCATGACCTGAAGGATATGAAAGGCAATGGAGAAATGGCTGCGCAACTGGTAGAGGATGGCGGTTTCATCGGAATACCGGCTGCTGACGACGTAGGAGTCAAAAGAGGACTGGATGTTGTGTATCCGCATCTCAAAACTCCGGATAACCACCTCGTTGACCTTTTCCGGCACCAGATCATGGATCTTCTTCAGGTCATATCTTTCATAAAATTTAAATTGCTCAAAATCCTTGACCACATCCAGAAACTCGCTGGCGATACGGGTGAGGTTCTTTTTCTGCTGGGCCTTGATGGTGGTGTCGTCAATGTTATGCGCCAGTTGCTGGGTGGAGGTAATCCCGGGAAAATAACTCAACTCGTAACCGGTTTCAGGAATCGTGATGGAAAGGCGGCGGGCCTCTTCTAAAATCACCGGCACAGCGAGCTTAATGGACTCCTGAATGATTTTAAGGGTATCCAGAGCCTCTTGCTTGAAATCATCGTGGTTCCCGGTTTCAAAATGATAAAATTTAAACCGGTTCAGGGTGTGGCGCTGGGAGTAGCAGGCCAGGGATAAATGACGGATGGTGGCGGACAACTCCCTGTAAAAGACCCAGTCCTTATTACGTTTTGCTCCGTGGAAGTCCAGAAAATCCTCAAGGATATGGGATGAGGTGATCAGTTTGGAGCATAGTTTTTTAGTAAAGATGTAGCTGTCTGATTCAAGGGAGTTGATAAACAGGATACATTTCAAATATTCCTGGGAAAAAATATTTGCCTTTTCTTTGAACGAAATATCGCAGGTCTCAAGCATAGGATCTTTGTGTTTTTAAAAAAAATTTCGGCCAGACCGGCCCGTAAGCCGAATTCTGTTACCCGGGCCGGTTACCCGAAACCCAGGTCAACGATCATTCATCTAGGGTGCATGTTGCCATACACCTCAAGCAACCTACCCGGAAACATAGGACGGACAGCCCTTAAGCGTTTCCCTATTTGGTCTTGCACCGGACGGGGTTTACCAAGCTTCTCCAGTCACCTGGAGAACTGGTGCGCTCTTACCGCACCGTTTCACCCTTGCCTGTGTGCCAAAATGGCACCATCGGCGGTCTACTCTCTGCTGCACTTTCCTTCACGTTACCGTGACTCCACGTTATGGAGCGTCCTGTCCTGCGGTGTTCGGACTTTCCTCCCGGTGATTACTCACCCGGCGATCGTTTGTTCCGGTCAGACCGAAATTTTTTATTCTTCGTATCGGCCGGCGGATACCGGCATTAAATGGTCCTGTCAGCTTTTTTCGAAATAAAGGATTCGGCTGCACTGGGGACAGGAAATCAGAGCGTTACCCCGCTGCACCTCAATGTACATCTGCGGCGGCACGTTCATAAAACATCCCAGGCAGACCTGGTCGTTTACCCGGGTGACGGCAGAGCCCTGGTTCATCTTTGAAATTCTCCGGAACCGGTCCATGAGTTTGGGATCCAAGCTCTGGCCGATCTCTTCCTGGCGCGCCAGGTAATCATCTAAAAGCTCCCGGTCTTCGATGGTCTTTTTCTCCACCTCGGCTTGCTCCGACTTTACCTGTTCACTGAGCTGGGCATACTCTTTTTCGCTTTCCTCCACAATGCCCTGGCAGCGGTCACGCTCTTCCATCATGCCAAGCAGTTCTGTCTCCAGAGCATCCTTGCGCTTTTTATTGTCATCCACTTCCCGGAGCAATACCTGGTACTCCTTGTTGGTCTTGACATTGCGAAGGGTCTCATTGCTCTTGATGATCCGCTCGTCCACAATCGTTATTTCCCGTTCAGCGTCCTTGCAGGCTTTCTGCGCCCTTTCAAGTTCTTCCTTATTTTCTTTCAGGGCATTTTCAAATTGCTTCAGCCGGGATGCCAGCTTGATCTTCTCTTTCTCGACACGAGCAAGCACCTCCTGAAGCCTGACAATCTCGGTCTCGGCTTCCTGGAGTTTCACAAGGGTGGCAATATCTGGTTTTGACATATCCTCCGTCCTCAAATAATAATAAATGGATCTTTTTCTTTTGTATATCCGTGAATATCTATTTTATACCCCCCGGATGACACCGCCTGTTCCAGTTTTCGAACCAACAGATCGATAACGATGTGTTCCGAGGCAAAATGGCCCACATCAATGGCGGCCCTGCCACAGGTTTCGATATCCCTTGCCTCGTGATATTTCAGATCGCCGGTGATATAAACCTGGGCGGATGAGCGCAAGAAGGTGTCCACCAGGGAGCCGCCGGAACCGGTGCAGACCGCAACTTCATCGACCGTAAGATCAAGGGGGCCTGCCACGCGAAGTGCCGGTATGTTAAGGCGCCTCTTAATCCGATCGGAGAGTTCCCCGACGGTCAATGGCTGGTCCGGGCGTCCGAACCTGCCGATTCCGGGCGGCATTTCGTTGTCATCCGCATCATGGGTATCTTCGGGATGAAAGGGCCTGTCACAGGTAAGTCCCAACGCATTTGCAAAATAATCGTTGAGCCCGTCCCTGGCCTTGTCCAAATTGGTGTGCGCAGAGATGATTGCGATATGCCCGCTGGCGGCGCTTGCAACGGCCGCCCCCGGCATCCGGGAAAAGTCAAGGGACTTTTCAGGCACGATGGTCAGGGGATGATGGGTAATCAAGGCATCGGCGCCCATGTCCTTTGCAGCGGTCATGGCAGCCATTGTCACATCCAAAGCCACCAGGATCCTTCGTACCGGCCAGTCCGGGTGGCCGGCCTGGAGCCCTGAGTTGTCCCATTTTTCTGCCAGAGAGAACGGGGCGATACCGTCCATCAGTTTAACGATATCCGATACGAGAGCTGTCATAGACGGGCCTTATGGGTGCAGGAGAGGCGGTTAACAGCGAAAATCAAACGACTGGGCAGGGCTGATAATAAAAAAAGCGTGGTAAGATACCACGCTTTTTGGTTTTGTATTTCGCTGTATTGCATTACAGGCATATTCATATATGACCTGGCCGTTCCTGTATCTTGGGTTCAAATAAGTCTTTGTTCATCGGCAAACTTCATGATCGAAAGCTGTTATCCGCGTCTGCTGTGGTGGGCCCACCTGGATTCGAACCAGGGACCGACCGGTTATGAGCCGGTGGCTCTGCCAAACTGAGCTATAGGCCCGCGATTGCCTCTAAACAAACTTGCAATATATATAGTAACACCCCTGTGGTGTCAAGACCTAATTGGCCCGTTAGTTCTCAATAAAGGTCTTGAGCTTCTTGCTTCTTGTGGGGTGTCGAAGCTTGCGCAGGGCCTTGGCTTCGATCTGCCGGATACGCTCTCTGGTGACGGTAAAATCCTTGCCCACCTCTTCTAAGGTATGATCTGATTTCTCACCGATACCGAACCGCATCCGCAGCACTTTTTCCTCCCGTGGCGTCAGGGTGGCCAATATCTTACGGGTCTGTTCCGCAAGGCTGAAATCAATGGCCGCCTCAGAAGGAATCGAAAACTTTTTATCCTCGATGAAATCACCGAGATGACTATCCTCTTCCTCACCAATGGGGGTTTCCAGCGATATGGGTTCCTTGGCGATCTTCAGCACCCGCCGGACCTTATCGATGGGGATTTCCATCTTCTCTGCAATTTCTTCAGGCGAGGGTTCTTTGCCCATTTCCTGGACCAGATACCTGGATGTGCGGATCAGCTTATTGATGGTCTCGATCATATGCACCGGAATCCGGATGGTTCTGGCTTGGTCTGCAATGGCCCGGGTGATGGCCTGGCGGATCCACCATGTGGCATAGGTGGAGAACTTGTAGCCCCGCCGGTACTCAAATTTGTCCACGGCCTTCATCAGGCCGATATTTCCCTCCTGGATCAAATCCAGGAACTGCAACCCGCGGTTGGTGTATTTTTTGGCGATGCTCACCACCAGACGCAGGTTGGCGCGCACCAGTTCACGTTTGGCAAAATCCGCACTCCGCCTGCCCCTGTCGATACCTTTGACAATCTCACGCAGTGCCTCAGGTCCGCCCTTGATTAGTTCCTTGCGCAAAGACACCTGGTTGTGGATGGCACAGATATCCTTGTAAAGGAGGATGGACCGGTCCCGGGTAATGTCGCTGCGGCCGGTGGCCCACTTGACAAAGGTGGTCTGGTTCTTGGTCTGTTTAACCATGGTATCTTTACGGACATTGAAGGTCTTGGCGCAGCGCTCCAGAAGTTCATCCACGGTTTCGAACCAGGTAATGGATCCCCGGATGCTTTTTTCTATGGTGTCGATGACATTGGTTTCAAACCGCCATTGTTTCAACAATTCGAAAATCTGCTCGGTGTTGTTAAAAATGTCTTCCTGAAGCTTGGCGTATTTTTTGGTGCCCTTCTTCATTCCTGCCAACTGATCCCGGCTTTCCTGGTTTTCCGCGTGAAGCGCCTTGATCTGTTCCAGGGAATCAAGAAACTTTTCCTGCTTGGAAGCTTCGTCCACAACACCGTCACCCTCATCCACATCCCTTAGGACATGTTTGGGCCTCATGAATTTGGCTTCCATCTTCTGTCCGTACATGAAAATGGTATTGAGTGCCAAGGGACAATCCAGCATGGCGCGCAGGATATCCCGCTCTCCGACTTCGATCTTCTTGGCAATCTCAATTTCCCCTTCACGGCTCAGGAGGGTCACCATGCCCATTTCCTTGAGATACATTTTTACAGGATCGGTGACTGCGCCGAACTCCATGTCCGCCCGTTCTTTTTTCTGGGCAAACAGCCCTTTTTTCTCACCGTCTGCCGATGCTTTTTTCTTTTCCGTTTTCTTTGGCTTTGCCTTGGCTGGTTTTTTTGCGGGCTTGTGGGGCTTGCCCTTGTCATCCACCAGTTCAATCCCCATCTCTTTGAACTGGACAACAATGTCATCCACCTGGTCAAAGGATTGTAAATCACCAGAGATTGCATCATTGATTTCGGCAAAAGAGAGAACGCCGGCTTTCTCACCCTTTCGAATCAGCTTACGCATCGCTTCCTTACTGATTACTACACTCTCTCCAGACTTGTCTGCCTTACCTGCCATATAATGCCTCCCAAAGGCTAAAAAAGGTTTAATGGTTGTGCAACTGCTGAATTTCCTGCTGTTTTTGCTTCAGCAGCTCCATCACATCAGCATCACACCCCTTTTCCGCTCGTATTATTTTACTTAGAAGTTGTTTATCTGTTTTCTTTTTAATCTTTATAATTCGGTCCATGAGGATACGGGCAGTGCCCTTTAGATCCTCCGTTCCGGAAAAATCTTCCATTGCCATGGATGCAATCAATTCTAAATCCCGGTCGTCTCCCACTCTGGCCGTAACGTTGGTAATAAAACCGTTCCCAGCCCTGGGGGTGCTGATAATTATCCGGGCCAGATGTTGGAGATGTTTTGAATAAAAGGCATCAATCACTCCTTTTTCCTCCACTTCATCAATGAGTTCAGGATGATGAAGCATCATGGCTAAAATCTGTTGTTCCCTGCGGTCGGAAGCCAGTTGCTCCTGGCCTTCCGGCTCGGCATCCCCCTTGGGAATCAGGGGCGCAGGCTTGGTATTTTTGCGCACGTAGGCATCCCTGACTTTTTCAAGAACCGCCCGTTCGTCTATATTGAGGGTTTCGGCAAGCTCCCTGACATACAGGGACCGAAGGGCGGCATCCTGAATCATGGCCAGGTACTGCTTCATCTCGTCAAGCACCTTTATCCGGCCCTCAACCGAAGACCCGTGGGTATCCATTGCCAGCTGAAGCAAAAACTGCATCACGGTCTTGGCGTCATCCGCCAGTGCCAAAAAGGCCTCCGGACCGTGTGACATCACATAGGAGTCCGGGTCATTTTTCCCGGGCAGTACCAGAATCCGCGTATCAATCCCTTCTTTCACAAAGATCCGGATGCTGCGCTTGGCCGCATTGATACCCGCATCATCAGAGTCAAACACCAGGATCATCTGTCCGGCATACCCCTTGAGGATACGGACATGCTCCTGGGTCAGCGCCGTCCCGAGACTTGCCACCGTGTTTTTGATCCCGTGCTGGTAAAGGGAAAGAAAGTCAAAATACCCCTCAACAATGAAGACCTTGCCCTGGCGGCGGCACTCCTGTTTGGCCGCATGGAGCCCGTAGAGGATCCGGCTTTTGCTGTACACCGGCGTCTCCGGAGAGTTCATGTATTTGGGCATGCCGTCATCCATGACCCGGCCCCCGAAACCTGCCACCTGCATATTCACGTCAAAGATAGGAAACATCAGCCGGTTGCGGAATCTGTCATAAAAACCGTTGCCCTGTTTCCGGGGCAAAATAAGGCCGGAGTTTACCCCGACACCTCTTGATACCTTGTTTTTCCGAAAAAAAGAGACCACCGTGTCCCAGGCATCGGGAGAATACCCCAGGCGGAACGTATCAATGGTATCCCGGGTCATTCCCCGCCGTTCAAGATACGCCCGCGCCTCACCGCCCTGGGGTGCGTTGTCAAAGAGGTCTGCATAGAGGCCCATGACGTTTTTATTCAACCGGAATAAGGATTCCTTCATCTCGACTTCCCGGCGCTTTTTCGGATCCATCTCACGGGTCTCAACCACAATATTGTACTTTCTTGCCAGCATCCGCACGGCTTCGGGAAAGGTTATCCCGTGGTATTTCATGATAAAAGAAAGGGCATTGCCGCCGGCGCTGCATCCAAAACAGTGAAAAATCTGTTTGTCCGGGTTGACTGAGAAAGACGGGGTTTTTTCTGCGTGAAACGGGCAGAGACCGAAAAAATTCCGGCCGGATTTTTTGAGAATCACAGCCTCGGATACGACATCAACAATATCAGAGGTGTTTAAAATTTCCGAAATCTTTTCTTCAGGAATTAACATTTTGGGTGGCGCTGACTCCAAAATTTCAAGCGGTTATGCAAGGTCCATAAAATAAGTACTGAAACCAACCTGTCAACTCGTATGCAACAGCACATATGCAACAGCGAAACGGCTTTCCAGCAGGCAATAAAGCTTTGCCCCGACGGGGCTATACCGCTTTGCCTAAAGGCTTCCTTTACTGGAAAGCGCACCGGAGATCCTCTCATTGGGCCGGGTTGCGGCACTCAAGGATCGCCCTAAAGCTTTGAACACAGATTCGAGTACGTGGTGTTCGTTGACACCGTAATAGGCATTGATATGCAAATTAAATCCGCCTTTTACGCATAGGGCCTGGAAAAATTCCTTGGCCAGATACGCATCAAACATCCCCCTGGACTTCAGATCATCCGGGATGTTGTAAACCAGGTAAGGCCGGTTGGACAAATCGATAGTCACCCTAGAAAGCGCTTCGTCCATGGGAACGCAACTGTCACCGAACCGCTGGATACCTTCTTTACCGGTCAGTGCCTCCTGAATGGCCTGACCAAGCACCAGCCCGGTATCCTCCACAGTGTGGTGGAGATCCACCTCAAGGTCACCTTTTGCCAGTATCTTAAGATCGAAAAAACCGTGGACCGTCAATGCAGTCAGCATGTGATCGAAGAACGGGATACCGGTGTCGATGTCCGTTTGTCCAGTTCCGTCCAGATCCAAACGGATCTCAATCTGGGTTTCTTTTGTCTGTCTTGAAACATTTGACTGTCGGGGCATAAGATCTTCCTTGAAACTGGCAGCAATCTGTTCTATAAGCATTCGGGTGTCCTTACCTGCCTTCGTCCGGACGCAGTTATTCACCCAAACGAATCCCATCAAGATACCTAAACCTCGTCATTTTGTCAAGCGTGCAATCAGAACATGTTGAATAGTCACTTTAACCTCTTGAAAATAAAACAGTTAAGACTTATACTGAGATTTAGCTTCAAGAAAATCAGAGGTTTTTATGAATATAAGTGCAGGAACATACAGCCCGTTTACCCACCCCTATGGGTATACCGGCAGTGCACATTCCGGCACAGGTTCCCAAGAGGGACTTGACTCATCGGTATCCCCGTCTGCAACCGCCCGCATCTCCCCGGCGGACAGATCAGACACCACAGCGGGCTCAACCGCCCCCCCCCAGGGAAACACCCAAAATTCGGCATCCCAAACCGATGAAAGCCAGGCCGGGGGAAATCAACAGGACGAATCACCCCAGGCCGAAGATTTTGCCCAGGGACAACTCACCGAAGAAGAACTCCGCCTTGTCGAACAGCTTCAGCAGATCGACCGGGAGGTGCGCGCCCATGAAATGGCACACATGGCGGCAGGCGGCTCCCTGGTGACCTCGGCAGCTTCGTTTACCTACCAGCGGGGTCCGGACGGCCAGAATTATGCGGTGGGCGGAGAAGTGGGCATTGACATCTCCCCTGTACCCGGCGATCCCGAAGCCACGGCCCGAAAGATGCGGCAGGTTCGGGCGGCAGCTCTGGCTCCCGGCAGTCCGTCGGGGCAGGATTTGAAAGTCGCGGCCAATGCCGCTTCCGAAATTGCCAAAGCCCAATCCGAACTTACCATGCGCCTGGCCAAGGAGCAGGCCGGTCAAACCTACGTACAGGCATTCGGCCCGGATAGCCGGCAGGCGGCAGACACATATACCCGGGTAGGCAACCTGCCCGAAGAAGATACCAAAACATTTGAGATTGCTGTCTGATCCAGGTTGTTTTTGTCACACACCTAGCTACTTTATAAATTTTACCACCTGCTTGAACGCATCTCCTTGGGCCGCTTTCATCAATTCAAAGAAAGCCATTTCAACGCTGGTGACACGGGCACCTTCTGCTGCCAGGCGCTTGAGTCCGATCTTCTTGTTCGCTTTTGTCCGTGAGGAGACACAATCTGCCACCACCTGGACCTCGCACCCTTTTTCCATGAGTTCCACACCGGTCTGAAACACACAGATATGGGTTTCAATCCCCGTAATCAGGACCTGTTTTCGTCCCAGTGCCTCAAATTGCTTCATGAACTCGGGTTCCCCGCAGCAGGAAAAGGAAAACTTCTCTATGGGAGACACCCCTTCCATATGCGCTGCAATCCTATCTGTGGTCGGCCCCAGCTTTGACGGGATCTGCTCCAACCAGATAATGGGCACCCCAAGTACCTTCATTCCCTGGATCATGGCTTCAAGACTTTTGAAAAGCGCTTCTTTTTCATGCATCAATTGGGCGAGCTGCCCCTGCACATCCACCAGCAGCATAACGGAATCATCAGTGTTAAACACGGTTTACCTCCTTTTTGGTTCCAACGGCGTATTGCATTTGATCCGGTTTTAGTTCATGTTAAACGTGTATTGCCGGTAAAAGGCAAGTGATAAATTTGCCCCGGTAATATTTATCTGCTAAACTGACGCCCATGGCCGGACCGTGGCCCGGATAACATCAGGAGGTCCCAATGAGCATTTCCATGAACACCAACGTATCCGCCATGCAGGCATTTTCACGCCAGATGTCTGTCAGTGCGAACAACGTGGCCAATGCCCTGTCAGATGAATTCAAAGCCGCCAGGGCATATAACGTGGAAGGGGAAAATCCTGACAGCCCCGCTGTGGACACCGTCATTGTCCAATCACAGGCGTCCGGTCCTTTGGTGGAAGATCCCTTGAGTGAAGACGGATCTTTAAAAGAAATGTCAAACACGGACATTGCCCAGGAACTTGTTCAGCAGATTGCCTCCCAACACGGATTTGACGCCAATGCCAAAACCGTTCAAACCTTTGACGAGACCGTCGGCTCACTTCTGGACATTGTCGGATAACAAAAGGGGCTCCCCCCTTTAGGAAACCTGTCCATGCCCACAAACCGTTTGGCCGCAAGGCTGCTTACACCTGTTCTGGCTTTAGGAGCCGCACTTTTGATCGGCAGCTGTGCCGGCCTCACACAAGGCTATGAAACCCCAAGCGTCAGTGTATCATCATTTAGAGCATTGCCCACCGAGGGCATTGCTCCCAGATTTGAAATCGGTCTGCACATCGTCAACCCCAACCGGACACCTTTAGCACTTCAGGGGGTGGCCTATACCATAAGTATCCAGGATCACAAGATCCTCACCGGGGTTTCCAACACCCTGCCTGTGATTGATGCTTACGGAGAAGGGGACGTCACCCTTTACGGCAGTGTCAACCTGTTTTCCGGCATTGCCCTGTTTACTTCCTTAATTCACAATCAACCGGATACCGGACTTTCCTACAGCCTGGACGCAAAACTGGATGTGGGGGCACTTCATCCGGTCATCCGGGTAAACAAAACAGGAACACTGACCCTTGACGCGCCCCGTTAAGCCATTTCTTCTAGCTTTGGCTTTGTGGGGC
>CAJWHT010000095.1 GCA_913041495.1 uncultured Desulfobacteraceae bacterium
CGTCCCAGGCCATTGAAAACGACGGCGGGGTCATAAAAATTTCCTTGAAAGACCATTCTTTAAATTATGAAGATGACTTAGCGCCTCCCGCTGATTTGGCAGAGGGGAAGTATATTCGGTTGACTGTTACCGATACGGGTCCCGGAATTGCGCCTCAACATCTTGACCGAATTTTTGATCCTTATTTCACAACCAAAGGCATCGGCGAGGGGTCCGGGATGGGGCTTTCCGTGGTTCATGGCATTGTCAAGGCACACAGGGGCGCCATCCGCGTCAGCAGTGAACCTGGTAAAGGCACTGAATTTAACATTTTTTTTCCTGTCATTGAAGAACGTCCCAAGATTGAGGTAAGGGCGAAGGAAGATGCCTCTTCCGGACATGAACGCATTTTGTTTGTGGATGACGATAGGGCGATTGCCGAAATGACAAAGGAATCCTTGGAACGGTTGGGATTTAACGTAAATGCATTCCTTGACCCCCTGGAAGCTCTTGAATCATTCAAGGCTGATCCGCAGCGTTTTGATCTGGTGATTACGGACATGGCCATGCCAAATCTGACAGGGGAAAAACTCGCCCAAAGGGTGTTGGCAATAAAACCTGATATTCCGATTATCATTTGTACGGGATACAGCGCAACCATTGATAATGAAAAAGCAAAACAAATGGGTGTTGCCGGTTTTTTAATGAAACCCGTGACGCTCTCAACGCTGTCCAAAACCATCAGGAAAATTTTGGATGAATTGAATGGGTAGAATTTGCAATCAAACCAAAATAATCGAGGGCCACAAAAGTGGCCCTCAACTTTTTTGTAACTGCCAAAATCTGAATGGGGCGTGATCAGATAAGTATCTGGGCCAGGGTGTATCCCACCGCGCAGGCAATGATCACCCCGATCAGTCCGGGTACCATAAAACTATGGTTGAAGTAGTATTTACCGATCCTAGTGGTGCCGGTGGTGTCAAAGGTACAGGTGGCGATATCGGACGGGTAGTTGGGGATGAAAAAGTACCCGTAGCATGAGGGCATGATACCGATCACCAGGGCCGGGGACAATCCCATACCCAGGGCCACCGGCAGCATCATACGGCAGGTGGCGGCCTGGCTGTTGACAACGACGGAAACGATGAACATGGCCAGGGCAAAGGTCCAGGGGTAGGTCTGGACCATTTCCACAATACCTGCCTTGAAAGAGGGCAGGGCAAACTTGAAATAGGTATCGCTCATCCAGGCGATGCCGAAGATGGCTATGGCCGCCACCATGCCGGATTTAAACACAACCCCTTCGGGCACTTTAGAGGCGTTGGTCTTGGTCACTAACAGAATCAGGCCGCCGAAGGCCAGCATCATCATCTGGATGATGACGGACATCTTGATTGGCTTTTCACTGCCGGCAATGGTACGAATTTCCGGGAACATGGCAATGACCACGATGGTAACCAGGGCCAGGACGAAAAGTATAACGGATTGACGCGCGCTTCCGGGAAGGGTTTCGTTCAGGGTTGTGGCAGTTGTTTCTTCAATCTTTTTGCGCCAGGTGGGATCCTGCATCCGTTTCTGGTATTCCGGATCATCCTCCAGCTCTGCACCCCGGCGCATACTGTAAAGTGACATGGCGATGACACCGGTGAGTGTGGCCGGAATGGTGACGCTGAGGATGGACAGCAGGGTGATATCGGCATTCAGGTCCGCTAGCTGGGACAGGTAATACACCACCGCAGCCGAGATGGGGCTGGCTGTAATTCCCATCTGGGAGGCCACCGAGGCCGCTGCCATGGGGCGCTCCGGCCGGATATGATTTTTCAGGGCCACATCACCGATAATGGGCATAACAGAGTACACTGCATGCCCGGTACCCAGCATAAAGGTCATGGTGTAGGTGACAAGCGGGCCTAAAATGGTCACAAGCCGGGGGTTGGATCTCAGCAGGCGTTCCGCAAGCTGAAGCATATATTTGAGGCCCCCTGCAGCTTCAAGTACGGAGGCGCAGGTCACCACTGCCATGATGATGAGCATCACCGTCACCGGGGGGGATGTCGGGGGCATCTGGAAAACAAACACCTCAATGGCCAAACCGATACCCGACACCACGCCAAGCCCGATGCCGCCGTAACGGCTGCCGATGTAAAGCATTAAAAGCAAAAATAAAAACTGGATATACAGCATGGTACACTATCTCCTTATTCAGTCACGTCGTTGTTGGACACATGCCGGCTGTGCCGGCTAAAAGCTAAGACATCCTAATGGAGAAAGAGCCGGTGTAAAACCATACGTTTTTAAAGACTTTTTAAATCTTTGTGGGGATTCTGTTCATTTTGTTTACGCCGGTATAAAGGCTGGATTGAAAGCTATATTTCCCGTTAATGACCCTGCTTACCTGACCAGGGACAGGCCCAATGATCTGGCGGTGGCCACTGCCCTGTGGAATTCCTGCGGGCTCACCGGCCGGGACAGGCCGTCTATCTGCCGGGCTTTGCCAACCGGGTGGTATTGGGACATCACATTGACGCGGGTGTCAGGGGAGATTTCTTTGGCAAGAAATTCAAGGATGTTTCCGGTGCCGGAAAGGTTGTCCGGCAATACCAGATGGCGGACCAGAAGCCCTGATACGGCAATGCCGTTTTCATCCAGCTTAAGGTCACCCACCTGGCCGTGCATGATTTTTACGGCCTGCCGGGCAATTTCCGGGTAATCCGGTGCATTGCAGGCCATATCGGCAACGTTGGGATCCCAGAATTTGAAGTCAGGCATATAAATATCAACGATATCGTCAAGCAGGGATAGGGTGCCGGGGGATTCGTAGCCGGAGGTGTTGTAAACCAGGGGGATGTTAAGTCCTTTATTCATCGCCAGGTCCAGGGCCTGGAGGATGAATGGTACCACATGGGTGGGGGTCACCAGGTTAATGTTATGGCATCCCCTGTCCTGGAGCATGAGCATGGCCCGGGCGATCTGGTCCGGTTCGGCCGGTTCCCCCTCACCCCGGAGACTGATGTTGTCATTCTGGCAAAAACAGCATCCCAGGTTGCAGTGGGAGAAAAAAATGGTGCCGGAACCATTTTGCCCTGACCCTGATGAACCGGATAAGGGCGGTTCTTCTCCAAAATGGGGCATGCAGCCGTAAACCACAGCTTTATCTGTGGTGTTGCACAGGCCTTTTTCCCCCTGGGTCCTGTCCACCCCGCAGTTTCTGGGGCAAATGGTGCAGGCGGACAACTTGCGCAGTGCGGACGGCAGGGCATTGGCAAGCCTTGCTTTTTTTTGTTGCCGTTGTGCCTTGGTTCGGTGGTTTTTTCGAGTCATGGTGGCTGTAGCCGTTCCGTTTTCATCCGTCATTTTGTATCAGCCTTGGGGACTTTTCTTTTATCAGGATACAATTTTTTTCTTTATTTTTCCAACGGGTTTTATATAATAAACCATCGCAAGTTCACGATCTTTTCAAAACCGGTATCTTAATCGTTCGTTTTCACGTCATCAATTCATTCGCATCGTAAGAGGAGACATCCATGGTCCCCCATTCTTTTTCATCCTTATCCGTTTCCATTCAAGGTATGGGTATGCATTCTTATGACATAAACAGTTTTAGCCGCCGTGTGTTCCGTTCCCGCAACCCCTTGCGGACCATGTTGAGGTTTGCCCGCGGGCTCATGGAGGCCAGGCTTGCCGGCCTGGTCTACGGTACGGATGCCACCAGGGCACATTTTCTCCCACCGGGCCGCTGGACCATGGGGGTGATTGAAAAATTTGAAGGAACCGGACATTCTGGTTTGTTTTTTCGTCTTTTCGGGCGACTGTGGGCAAGGCGAATCGGTATTTCACCGGTGCGGCTATACCGGCTGGATGAGATGGGGGAACAGGTGCCGGCCGAAGGGGTCACGGCATATACCCTGCGAAACCATCAATCATTTTATGATCAGGGCATCCGGATTCTCTTAACCGAGCGTCCGGAAGGGGAAACCGGTAGCGGACCATTTGAAGAATGGCCGGTGATCTCCTACGACGGCAGCGATTTTCAGCCGGTTGAAGACCTCTTGACCGACACCGGCATTGTTTCCCGGTTCAACGTGGAAAGTTTTGTTGTGGCCTATATCCCGGATTACGGGGCTGTGGTGCTCAATACCGTTGAAGGGGAAATCATGGATAAGGAAACCGGCAGATTTGTTTTCGATCACAGGTTGAAACGAAAGCTGGATAGTTTGGTCGCCGCCATTGAAGCGGCTTCACTGGCTTACCTGGGAAAGGTTAAGGGGAAAGCTGCGGCCCGAATGCTATGGCGAAAGGAAAAAGGGCTTCGAAAAACGGTAACCCGGCTCAAGGCACGTGAGGACGTACTGAAACGTCAGGAAAAACAATTAAAGGCAGTGGGGGCGGTTACCTCCGAGCAGTTGAGCATGGCACCTGTGAGCACGGACGGGGTGTACGCCTTCATGGATATGGTCGGGTCTGCGAAAATCAGCCGAAGGTTATCTCCCCGGGAATATGTGGATCTTCTGAATTTCAGCAACGAAATCGGGGCGGAAGCTGCTGCCAGATTCGGCTGCCGGGTGGATAACATCATGGGGGATGGTATCTTTTTTCAAAGTGTGTACGTATTTGATGATCTGCAGGGATACCATCCCAGTCCGGATGAGCGGCTGATGCTGATGACGCTGTTGCTGGCCTCGGTGATCCGGGATGTCCGGGAACTTACAACCGGCAGGCACCCTCTGGATGCGAAACACAAGGTGCATCAACTGGCCAGGGATCACCGCCTGAATATCGGTCTTAGGGCGGGGTTGAGCCGGGGCCGGTCCCTGGTGGGGCCCCTGGGGAGCCGGAAACGGAAAATCGTGACAGCCATCGGTGAAATGGTTGATCTGGCGGCACGCCTGGAGGCCACGGGGGTGACCAACCATATCCATATGCCGGGTGAACTTGGGAACTGTCTGTCCCAAGCCTTTATCACCCGTGATGCCATGCACTTATACCAAGTGGCCAGGGAAATTGATCCGGTGGGTCACTGGAATCATGAGACGGGGTTTCGATTCACGGAGTTTTACAAGGCCGTATTTAACATCGGCAGCGATCCTTTCATTTCCCGGGGGGATGCGCATTGTAAGGAATTTTCCGCTTCAGATACCCTTATCATGGCCTGTCTTCCGGAAAAGGGACATGATACCTGCATCGGTATTTAGGATTTATTCGTTTTCCCTATTGTGTGCGTTCCTGAATGCATTGGCATGGGCATCCAGTGCCTCTTTGACGGCCAATGTCTTTTTCCCCGGTTTGCCGGTTCCGATCACCGTGTCGTCAATCTGTACCACCGGCACCACGCCTTTGTTTGTACCGGTAATAAAGACCTCTTCCGCTGTTAGCAGTTCTTCAAGGGCAATGGCTCTTTCCACGACCCTGAACTTATCGGAAGCAAGTGCGAGAACTGCCTTACGGGTAATGCCTTTTAAGACCCCTTGCGCCGGGGTGACCAGGGAGCCCCGGACAAAGGCAAAAAGATTTGATGTGGTGGCCTCAAGTGCGTATCCATCGGCGCTGATATAAATGGCCTCTACGGCGCCCACGGCTTTGGCTTTTTTTTGTGCCATTGCCGCGGGAACATAGTCTGTTTTTTTGGCCTCGGGCATGGCCCGCTCTTCATGATGGGTAATGACTTTTATCCCTTCGGTGTACCAGCTTTCCGGCAGGGGGGGGATGTCCGTGGCCATGACGATAAGCCGGGGGGCATCGGATGGGGTGAAAAAATCCGGACTTGACCCGCCGGTGATGATGATCCGGATGTTGGCTTCATCAAGGCCGGGATTTTTTTCCAGTACCCGGGTGACCACCGTCTTGATCTGCGTTTCCGACCAGGTGGGGCTGATGCCTATTTTCCGGGCCGAAACCATCAACCGGTGGATGTGCTCATCCAGAAAATAAGGGGTCCCCTGAAAGGTTCTCATGATATCGCACACCGCATACCCCCTGAGTATGGAAAGGTCATCCACAGGGATCATGGCCTGGTCCCATGGCAGGTATTTCCCGTCAACAAAAACAGTATTCATGCGCCGTTTCCCATTCTTTTACCGGACGAGTTAAACCCCACCGGATTGAAAATTCAAATCAATTATAGTACAAATTGAATCCAGCAGCCCCCGGTACCGGGCGGATGCTGACCTAACCATAAGCGTCAATGTCCCGAACTTCAATGGAACAAGGTAAAAAAATATGGGTGTGATTTCAGGTATCAGATATAACATACGGGGGCTGGCCCTGGCTGTGAAAACCCCGTCCCTTCTCGTACTCGGTATGATACGGTTTTTTGTGGTGCTGTTATTAACCTTGCTGCTGTCCGGAATGATACTGTACTGGCATGATGATATTCTGGCCATGGTCTGGCAGATGCCTGAAAATCCGTGGCTGGTCTATGTGTGGCATGGATTATCATGGCTTCTGTCACTTTTTCTGGCAGCGATTGCCATGGTGATCTCCTATCTTATCGCCCAGGTCTTTTTCTGTGTCTTCATCATGGACTATATGTCGCAGATCACCGAACGTATTGTTTTGGGGGATGATGCCCGCACCGTACAGGGGTCCATGATAGAATTCTTTTTTTATCTCATCCGCCAGGAAATCCCCAGGGCCGTCATTCCCGTTGTTATCTCGATGGTCCTGGTACTTATGGGGCTGTTCACGCCTTTTAGCGTCTTTGTCCTGGTGCTTTCCTCCGTGGCGGCATCCATGTTTCTCGCCTGGGACAATACTGATTTGGTACCCGCCCGGAGAATGGTTCCTTTCCGGGAACGGGTGGGCTTTTTAAAGTCTAACCTGGGGTTTCATCTCGGGTTTGGCCTCCTTTTTCTGATCCCATGGATAAATATCCTTTTCCTGTCTTTTGCGCCGGTGGGGGCAACCCTTTACGTCATTGACAGGGAACGGCAGGGGAAATGATCCGATCTTTGAACCCGGTCCCTTATCCGGATGGGGATCTTATCTGTAAAAAGGCCGGGGAGGGTACCGAGGTGCGGTCTGAAACCCTTGCAGATGAAAAAGAGGAACCGGTGATTCTCTGCCGGACCTGCAACCATACCGTTACCAAACCCGAGTTCCGCATCACCGTGGACCAGGGATCTGTCCATACCTTTGCCAATCCTGCCGGCCATGTATTCGAAATCGGCTGCTTCAGCGAGGCCCAGGGGTGTACGGCGGCCTCCCCTTCCTCGGATGAATTTTCCTGGTTTAAGGGGTATGTATGGCGGATCGGGATCTGCCGCGGCTGCCAGGCCCAGCTGGGATGGGTATTTTCTGCTGTGAAAGATGCAAGCCCGCCGCGGTTCTTTGGATTGATTCTCGATCAGTTGATTCTTCCGTGAATCCTGTGCCACCCTCTTTGTTTTCGGATGATCCACCCGACCCCGTCTGTCTTTTCTTTAATATTTGACAACACCCCGTTTTTATTGTAAGTTATCAAAATAGCTGCTTCATCAGACTCTAAGCCTCCAATACTGCACCACCACCAGACCATTCTTTCAGTAAAATTCAGGATATCTTTGATAATCGGCCCCTGGGACAATTATCAGAGGTGGCCTTTAATTTAACCCAAGGATACGTAAGGAGTCTTTTATGAAAGAAGAACTAAAGACTGAACATCGCCAGTCCAAAACCTATTTTTCAAGGCGGTCCCCTGTGGACAGGCGGTCCCCCGTGGACCGCAGAATTCTGGACATGGGGCCGGGTTACCCTGGTGTAGACAGACGCATGCGGTTTAAAGACAGGAGAAGGGGCTGGGAAGACCGCTACGGCTGGGAACGGATCAGCAGATGGAGCTCCTCCCCCATTTATTCAGACCTTCCCTGATGGTTGATCGGGCCGATAAAAGAATTGTCATAAGTTCGCGTTCATGATAGAAATTTCATTCGCAAATGAAACCAAATTGCAAAAATTTTCTGCAGTGATGAAGGAATAACTCATGAACGTACTTATCACCGGTGCTGCCGGTTTTATCGGGTCCACACTGGGCAAGCGGCTGCTTGAAGAAGGCCATGCCGTCTGCGGCCTGGACAATCTGAACGACTATTACGATGTGAATCTAAAAAAGGCCCGGCTGGAAAAATTGAAGGCCTTTCCGGAATTTGAGTTCCAGAAACTGGATTTGGCAGACCGGCCGGGCGTGGAAGCATTATTTGAAACCCATCAGTTTGATTGTGTGGTGAATCTGGCAGCCCAGGCCGGTGTCCGATACAGCATTGAAAATCCGGCATCTTATGTGGATTCGAACCTGGTGGGCTTCGGCAATATACTGGAGGGCTGCCGGCACACCAAGGTCAAGCACCTGGTCTATGCCTCTTCCAGTTCCGTGTACGGACTGAATACCCGGATGCCTTTTTCCGTAAGGCACAACGTGGATCATCCCATCAGCCTGTATGCCGCCTCAAAAAAAGCCAACGAGCTCATGGCCCACACTTACAGCTATCTTTACAACCTGCCCACCACCGGCCTGAGGTTCTTTACGGTGTACGGCCCCTGGGGACGGCCGGACATGGCCTTATTCCTCTTTACAAAAGCCATCCTGAACGATGAGCCCATCAAGGTGTTCAACAACGGCAATATGCAACGGGATTTCACCTATATCGACGATATCGTGGAAGGGGTCATCCGGGTCATGAAAAATACTCCCGAAGCAGATCCTGCGTGGTCTCCGGAAAACCCGACCCCGTCTTCCAGTTGCGTTCCCTACCGCCTGTACAATATCGGAAACAATCAGCCGGTGGCCCTGATGGACTTTGTCCATGCAATCGAGGATGCCATCGGGAAAAAAGCGGTCATCGACTATCTGCCCATGCAGCCCGGTGATGTACCGGCCACCTATGCGGATGTGAACGATTTGATCGCTGATACGGGATTTAAACCCAGTACCCCTGTGCCTGAAGGCATCAACAATTTTGTGAAATGGTACAAGGCATATTACGGCATCTAAGGCCTAAAGAAAATCCTCGTGACCATCAATTAAAAAACCCCGGGGAGAATCACCGTTCTTCCCGGGGTTTTATTACAATCGGCCTGTTATTAGGGACTATTCCAGCGCCCGGGAAACAATTTCATATACATTTTTGGACAACCCTTCGGTGCCCGCGATGGTGTTCAGGGCGATTCTCATCTGTTCCTGTCGGCCGGTATCGTACCGTTTCCACAGGTTGAAACATCCGGCCAGCCTGGCAGCCACGTTGTGGTTGAGTTTGTCCAGGGCAAGGATGCGCTCCGTAATAAAGCGGTAGCCGGCACCGTCTGCCCGGTGGAAATGGCTGGGGTTCTGCATGGCAAATGCAAATAATAACGCTCTCACCTTGTTGGGGTTGGCCATGCTGAAATCCCGGTGCCCTGTTAGGGCTTTCACCTGATCCAGGGTATCTGCCAAAGGAGAAGCCGCCTGGGCGGCGAACCACTTGTCCAGCACCAGAGTCTGGTTCTGCCATTTGTCGTAGAATTCCTGTGCAGCCTTATCTCTGAGGTCTGCATCCATTCGGACCATGAGCCGGAAAGCCGCAAATTCATCGGTCATGTTCCCGGCGGCTTCAAACTGCTGTGTCACCAATTGTCTGCCCTCCCGGTCCCCCGTGCTTGCCAGGTAGGACAGGCAAAGGTTCTTTAAGCTGCGGTCCGCCATGGCCTGGTGTGACAGGGAAGCAGGGTCACTGCCGGCACAGCGCCGGTAAGTGTCCACAAGTTCTGCCCGGACTTCTGTGGCCAGGGAGTGCTTCAGAAAGCTGCGGGCCTGGTGGATGGCATCCACATCCACCTTGTCATAATGGTCACGGATCTCCGTTTCCTGTGGCAGGGCAAGGGCTTTTGACAGAAAGGCCCGGTCTTTCTGCGTATCTGTGAGGGCTGCCGTAAAGGCCTGGATCAGGTTGCGGCTGACTTCCAGGGGGGTGGATTCCTGAATTGCCGAGACCAGTTGCTTGATTTCTTTGACAAAGAGTGTCTGTGCTGCATCCCACTGATTGAATTCGTCCCTGTCACCGGCCATGAGAAAGGCCAGGTCCTCATCCGAGAAATCGGTTTTAAGCCGAACCGGGGCGGAAAATTGCCTGAAAACCGACGGGTAGGTGTCTGCTGGCATATCTTTGAAGACAACGGTTTCTTCTTCTTTCTTTAGCTCAATGAGATCCTTGGCTGCAGGAACAGCATTCCCCCGGCTGTCTATGAAACCAATAGATACCGGGATATGAAGGGGAGCCTTTTGGGCCTGATTCCTGTCCGGCGGGGTGGACTGGGTAAAAGTCAAAGAAAGTGTTTTTGTTTGCGTGTCGTATTCTCTATCCATGGTCACCGTCGGTGTGCCCGACTGGGTGTACCAGCGGTGGAACTGCGTCAGGTCTTTTCCGGATACCTCCGCCATCACATCCAGAAAATCTTCCACGGTGACAGCCATGCCGTCAAACCGGCGGAAATAAAGGTCCATGCCTTTGCGGAAACCGTCTTTGCCCAGAAGCTGGTAAATCATCCGTACGACCTCAGCGCCTTTTTCATAAACGGTCATGGTATAGAAGTTGTCCATCTTGATGTAGGCATCCGGCCGGACGGGATGGGTCATAGGGCCTGCGTCTTCCGGGAATTGAAAGCTTCTCAGGTTTCTCACGTCGCCAATCCGTTTCACAGACCTGGAATTCATATCAGAAGAAAACTCCTGGTCCCGGAACACGGTTAACCCCTCCTTGAGGCTGAGCTGGAACCAGTTCTTTAAGGTGATGCGGTTGCCGGTCCAATTGTGGAAGTATTCGTGGGCAATCACGCCCTGGACCCCCATGAAATCATCGTCGGTGGCCGTGGCCGGGTCCGCCAGCACATATTTGGCATTGAAGATATTCAACCCCTTGTTTTCCATGGCACCGGCGTTGAAGTCGTTGATGGCAACGATCTGATAAAGATCCAGGTCGTACTCCCTGCCGAAGCGTTCTTCGTCCCAGCGCATGGCGTCCTTAAGAGAGGTCATGGCGTGGGCGCACTTGTCTATGTTCTTTGCTTCGGAATAGATTCTCAGATCAATTTTACGGCCGGACATGGTGGTGAATTCGTCTTCAAGGACCGCCAGATCTCCTGCCACCAGGGCAAACAGATAGGCGGGTTTTTTGTGGGGATCTTCCCATCTGACCCAATGGCGGTTTCCGTCAAGCTCTCCTGTCCCTGTGGGGTTTCCGTTGGAAAGCAGGAGGGGATACTTTGTCTTATCGGCAATCATGGTACAGGTGAAACGGGTCATCACGTCCGGCCGGTCGGGGTAGGGCGTGATTTTCCGGAACCCCTCGGCCTCGCACTGGGTGCACAACACGGGGCCGGACCGGTAAAGGCCTTCAAGGGAGGTATTTTCTTCCGGCTTTAAAAGGACGGTGATTTCAAGATCAAAACTGTCCGGCGTGCTGGCAAGCCGGAAGGTATCCTTGTCAGACTCGTACTCGCCGGGAAGCAGCACCATGCCGCCGGCCACCACCGAGGTGATCTCGTAGTCCGCCTTGTTCAGCACCAGGGGTGTTGATTTATCCGCAAGATCGGGATCCTTGGTGATGGAAAGTCTGGAAACCACTTCCGTACGGTCATCAAAAATGTGAAATTTCAAATCAATGTGTTCGACATTGAAAGGATAGGGCCGATAGTCTTTGAGGTATTTTGTTTTGTGTGTGCTCATAATACCCGAAAAAATAAAACCGGCCGGAACTCTTGTCAATTGTTGATTTTTGGACCTCCATACTTTAGTATGAGGCTTTCTGAATCAACGACTGCCCCGCAACTGCGGGATAGATAGAAAAAAGGCGGTAAACAGTGTCTGCGGTACTCAGATTTTCCTGCATCCTTATTCTTTTGACCGGAATTCTGTCCGGCTGCGGAGACAGCAATAAAGATAAGGCGGCCAAGTACATAGACAGTGCCAGGCAGCTGATTGCCGCACAAAAACCCGAAACTGCCCTGATCGAATACAAAAATGCATTGGAACTTGATCCGGACAGTGATGTGGCCCTTTTCGAGCTGGCCGAAACATATATCCTGATGAACAAGATTGATGCGGCCATCCGGTATTATACACTGGCGTCAAAAACCAATCCCGACCGGATCGAATCATATCTTCGCCTGGCCCAGATTTACACCCGCACTGACCGGCTCCTGGAGGCCAGGGCTCAGATTGCCAAGGCCAGGGCCGTGGATCCGAAATCCGTCAACGCCCTCCACCTTCTCTCCGGGGTTCAGATCCGGGAGCGTGACTTTGCAGCCGCCATAGAGACGCTCAAGGAGGCTGAAACCATCGCTCCGGATAATGTACAGACCCTTCTGGCATTGGCCCAGCTCTATGTGAAAACCAGAAAACCCACCCTTGCGGAAGCTGCCTTTGAAAAGGCCATATTCCTGGATACCGCATCCAGAGATGCATATATGGGCCTGGTCCGTCTTTATACCGTTCAGGGCAAGGCAGACCGTGTGGCTGAACTAATGGCCAGAGTGGTTGCCACCCCGGGGATTCCCGCAGTGAAGTTTAACGATATGGCACGGTTCTACGAAAGCCGCAGGGAAGCGGGGCAGGCTGAAACATACTATCAAAAAGCAATGGCGGTTGCGCCGGATGAGGTCTTCCCGGTTATGGCCCTGGCCCGGTTCTACACCCGGGAAGGGAATCAAAAGCTGGCCGTTGACACATTGACCCGGGCCATGGACAGATTCCGTAAAAGGCCTGCGGTCAGAAGGATTCTTCTCACAGGACTTTCAAGGGTGCACCAGCATTTCGGTGACATCCCGGCGGCGGATTCCGCCGTCGAAAAGGCGATGGCGTTAAAGGCCAATGATGCGGATGCCATGTTCCAGAAAGGGCGTATCCTGATGGCCCGGGGAAACTTCAAAGACGCGCTGGATGTCTTTGACCAGGTGCTGGCCATCAACCGGTTCCATGCCAGGGCATTTTATTTCAGGGCAATCTGCATCCAGGAACGGGGTGCCTCGGACCGTCCGGAACAGCGGATATTCAGGGCGGCTGCGGGAATGCTTGACAATCCGGAAGAATTTGAAAAGAACCAGGTTCGCGAGAACCTTTTGGCCGCCGTGACCATTGACCCGCGGCTTGTGGAAGCCCGCAGGGCACTGGCTGTCCAGTACCTGATGGAAAAACGGGCGGACAAGGCCAGGGAACAGGTGGATGCAATACTGGCACTTGGCGCTCCGGATCATCTGACCATGAATGTACTGGCAGGTATTCACATGCTGGAGGGAAATCCCCAAAAGGCCGAACAAATTCTCAAGGCCATCGTTCTGGAACAACCCGGATATGTGCCGGCCTATATCCGCCTGGGGTTTTTCTACAAAGAACAAGGAGATGCCGATAAGGCGGTCACCTATTTTAAGCAGGCCTTTGACCGGGATGCCACAGCCATAGGTCTGATTGAAGAAATCGTACGTATACACATCGACCGGAAAACCTATGGCCGGGCCCTGGATTTGATCGAGAAAACCGCAGGAACAGCAGCCAAAGGGACCGAATCATTTTTCAATCATTTGAGAGGCGAAGTCTTGCTGGCACAGGGCAAGGACAAGAACGCCACGGATGCATTTGAGGCCGCGGTTGCGGCAGATCCCGGCGCCATTCGGCCGCGCATGCGGCTGGCCCGATATTGGCTTGGCAAAGGAGACCGGGAAAAGGCCCTTGAACAATACCGGGCTGTGGAAGCTGCGGCCAAAGACTATCTGCCTGCCCTGGGGGGGATTGCCCTGATCATGGATGCAAATGGAGATGTTGCAAACGCTGAGCAATACTATCGCAGGGTGCTGGCCCTGGACGCCAGAAATGCCCTGGCAACCAACAATCTGGCCTTTTTGCTCACCAAAAAGAAAGATGGACTGGAAGAGGCCTTTCGTTTGGCCCAGACTGCCAGAACCCTGGGCCCGGAGAACCCGGACATTATAGATACGCTGGGATGGATCTATTATCTGAAGGGCAGTTATCACAATGCGCTGGCAGAATTTGAAGAGGGGTTGAAACTGGACCCCGAGAATGCGATACTGCAGTATCACTACGGAATGGCGTTGTATATGACCAAGGCTTACGAGCAGGCCAGAAAACACCTGAAAAAGGCCCTGGCGATTGATCCTGACTTTGAGGGGGCCGATGCTGCCAGAAAGATTTTAAATTAAAAGAATAAATTGGCTCAAATGCCTACGGGGCCATTAGAGAGAAAAAAACGTAATAAGGAAAATAACAATGAAACACATCCGCTGCGTAACCGGAACCATAGTGCTCCTGCTGGCGTGGAGCGGCATCGCCCTGGCAGCCCCGTCCCTTGGCAGCATTGACGGACAAATGGGCAACAGCGAATGGTACGGCCTGGAAACCATAGAGTACGGGCATTCGGACGGACACGACTATGATGTCGAACGCCTGGGGCTGATGATCGATGATAACATGCTGTACCTGGGCATCCAGACGGACTACCAGCTGGACGGCGGCTGGAGAACCAACAGTTGGGAATACCGCAAAGACGAATACGGTGTGACACAGTCCTATGGGAACTACTATATAGATCCCGGCGACTTTGCTTTTGATTTCAACGGAGACGGGTCCTTTGAGGCCGGCATTGATTTCCAGATGACGGACAGCGGGGTGACCTTTACCTTTTTTGAGCTGAATGATCCGGGCGACTGGCAGCGGTCTGTGACCCATCCTGAGAATTCCCCCTACACCGCGTATGTGGAAGATTATAAAAACAGCCAGACCAGTGGTGACGGGCCGGACAACTTTGAAGCGGTTATTGCATACACCGACGACAATAACCGGAATCCAGGTGATGTGCTGGAGGCGGCCATCAACCTGGACACCCTGTCCGACAGTCTGAGTCAGTTGTTTCGGGGGACGGATCGCACCCTGAACCTTTACTGGACCATGGAATGCGGTAACGACGGGCTTCTGGTGGCTGAAAGGTATACCTACAATCCTGCAAACCCGGTACCGGAACCTTCAACCATGGTGCTTTTGGGGCTCGGGGTCCTGGGATTATCCCGGATTCGCCGGAGAAGATAACCAGGTGCGGACCGGTGGAAAAGGTTATCTGTGGGCTGCGTCGTATCTGCTATATACCCGATACCATCGAACTTTGAAACCCTCTGAATCAGCCGGAAACGTTTATGCCTGACCCCTTTCAATCGTCCACACAGATCAAGCCCGAACAGGTGTTGGATATTATTGTCAGGAGACGGTGGCTGATTCTTATCCCCCTTTGCATCTCCTTGACCCTGGGGCTTGCCGCTACCCTCCTGGCAAATAAAACCTATATGGCATCCACCCTTATCCTGGTTCAGCAGCAAAGCGTTCCCACCGAATATGTCCGGTCCGTGGTCACCTCATCCATCAACCAGCGGATCAACACCATTTCCCAGCAGATCCTGAGCCGTTCAAACCTGGAGAAGATCATAGACCAGTTCGGGCTCTACGAGAATCAACCCACGATGTACCTTGAGGACAAGATTGCGGGGATGCGCAACCGGATCAATGTCAGGATTGAGAGGGCCAGACACGGAGCCGAAGCTTTTTCCATCAGTTTTAAAGGCGGAGATCCCGGAAAGGTGATGCGCATCGCCAATACCCTGGCCAGTTTTTTCATGGATGAAAACCTCAAGGTCAGGGAGGCCCAGGCCATCGGTACCAGTGAATTTCTGGATTCCGAACTTGAAAAAACCCGGCGCAGGCTTGAAGACAGGGAGCGTAGGCTCTCCGACTATAGAAGCAAATACTTGGGCGGCCTGCCGGATGAACTGGAGACCAACCTGAGAACCCTCGACCGGCTCCAGGAACAGCTGGCGGCAAAAAACGAGGAACTCCGGGAGACCAAATCCGGACTGAACCTGGTGGATTCAAAAATTGCGGATGCCCGGCGGGAGGCCCAGGCAGTGCTCAAAGCAACGGGTACTGCAGAAACCACGGGGATTGCCAGCGGGATATCAGATACCCGGGAGAAGCTGCTTCAGGCAGAACAGGCCTACGAGAATCTGTTGGCCTCGTACACGGAAAAACATCCGGATGTGATCCGGGCCAAAAAATCCATTGAAAAGCTGAAGAAAAGCCTGGCCCACGAGGAAGGGGAGCCCCAACCGTCATCGTCGGACACAAGCCCGGCCGCATCAGAAACCCGGGCGCTAACCAATAGTACCATCAGGGCACTGACTCTTTCCCGCAGCCAGCTTATGGCGGACATTGAGAAACTAAAGGGGGACATCAATACCATTGAAGAAAAAATGGTGGTCTATCAGAACCGGGTGGAAGACACCCCCAAAAGGGAACTGGAACTCCAGTCTTTAAAGCGGGATTACAACAATATCAGGGACATCTTCAACTCCCTTCTGGACAGAAAACTGGAAGCAGAGCTTTCCGTGAACATGGAAAAGAAGCAAAAAGGCGAGCAGTTCAGGATTCTGGACCATGCCAGGATGCCTGAAAAACCCATTTCTCCGAACGTGAAAAAGTTTTTCCTCCTTTCCCTGATTGCAGGACTGGGCCTTGGCGGCTGCATCATTTTCCTGCTGGAATTTTTTGATACCACACTGCGGCGGGATGAGCAGATTGAAGACGATCTGGAGTTGACTATCCTTGCGAGCATTCCCAAACTCAAAGGGTCCGGGGACAAAAACCGATCCAAGCTTGAAGCGCTGGCCTTTCTTGCAGCCTTTTGCTACATGGCGGGGGTCACTGGTTTCTTTATGATTCTCAACGTCAAGGGGCTGGACAGGACGTTTAACTTTATCAAGATGTACGTTGATATTTGACAATTAAGACCTGACAGGGAGCAGCCAGGACATGGGTAAAATTTTCGATGCCATGGAAAAATCGGGTTCAGCAGATACTCCGGCGGTACCGCCGCGTCCGGCCGCTCCTTTTGCACCTGCATCCGGCACAGCCCAGGCTGAAGTAAGGAAGACCGTGCACAATGAAGCTCCCCCGTCGCCCAAGCCGCCTGAATCCAAAAGGGTGAATGTACCTGACCCTAAGACCTTTGAACCTGCGCCCACCACCCGGCCTTCGGATCCGTTTCTGGATTTTGTCCGGAGAGTTCCTGCGGTGGATGCACAAATTCCGGAGCCTGAAAGGGACGAGGGGTTGATGGATGGGCTTCATCCTTCCATTGTAACAGCCCTGAATCCTCAATCGGTGGAGGCCGAGCAGTTCCGTCTGTTGAAAAACAATATCCTGTTTCCGGAAAAAGGGTTTCCCCCCCGCAGCATCATGATTACCAGCCCTTCTCCGGATGAAGGAAAGTCTTTTGTTTCAGCCAACCTTGCCGTGAGCATCGCCCAGAGTATCGACGAATATGTGCTGCTCATCGATTGCGACCTTCGGGGACCGTCCGTACACAAGCTTTTTGGCGTGGAAAACAACAAGGGCCTCAGTGATCATTTGTCTTCCGACATCCCATTGAATGCCCTGCTTAAAAAGACCTTTATCGATAAGCTGACCCTTCTTCCCGGAGGTTCCGTGCCACCCAATCCGTCCGAGCTGCTGTCATCCGAACAGATGCGGACCCTGCTCAGCGAAGTGAAATCCCGGTACAGCGACCGATACGTCATCATAGATACCCCGCCACCCTATATCACATCGGAAACCAATGCCATTGCCAGGGTGGTGGACGGCATTATCATCGTTGTCCGGCAGGGAAAAACACGGAAAAAAGAAGTGCAGGACATTGTGGACATTTACGGCAGGGACAAAATTCTCGGGGTGATCAAAAATTTTGCCACCACCACCCCGATGATGGGGTATAAGTATCAAAAGTACGGCTACGCAAGGAGATAGCACTTAGGCCCCTGATATGGTAAGACTGCTGAAACAATACTTTCCTATCCGGAACATCCTGTTTTTTATTTTTGAAGGGATCATCATATTCGGCTCGGTACTGCTGTCAACGGTGATTTTGACCTATTCCAATTCCTACCTGTTTGATGTGTTGCTGGTGTTGCGGATTGCCCTGGTGTCGGTGATCCTCCAAATCTGTTTATACTATAATGACCTGTATGATTTCAGTATTGCATCGTCTTATGCCGAAACCGGTATCCGCCTGTTTCAGGCCCTGGGGATTACCTCCATCGCCCTTGCCCTGGTTTATTTTTTCTTTCCGCTGGTCATTCTGGACCAGTACGTTTTTATCCTGAGCCTGGTTTTTCTGGTGGTCTTTATTGTGGGATGGCGGATCATTTATATTCATGCGCTCAACCGCGGCCTGTTCAACGAAAACATTATCCTCATCGGATCGGGCGGGCTGGCCCATGATATCTATACGGAAATCGCCAACAATATTGACTGCGGATATACGATCTCTGTGATGATTCCGGATACCATTGACGATACATATGCGGTTGAGATTGACCCTGCCGTGACCGTGCGTTCCTCAAAGTCGAAACTTCGAAAACTGGCCAGAACACACAACGTGAAAAAAATCGTGGTGGCACTCAACGAGATGAGAGGAAATTTTCCCACGGACGAGCTGGTGGACTGCAGGACAGGCGGTATAGAAGTGCTCACTGGCAGTTCCTTTTATGAAACCCTCTCCGGCAAGGTGGTGGTAACCAAGATGCCTCCCTCCTGGCTGATATTCTCTGATGGGTTCAAAAAGTCCAGGACCCGGACATTTTTGAAGCGGGTGGAGGATATCCTGCTTTCCATCATCATGTTGATCCTGCTTTCTCCGTTGCTGGTGGTGGTATCCATTCTGATTAAAATCGATTCCCCGGGGCCGCTGTTCTTTTCCCAGGACAGGGTGGGCCGGTACAAAAAGGAATACACCATGCGCAAATTCAGGTCCATGGTGGACAATGCGGAAAAAGAAACAGGTCCTGTGTGGGCCTTAGACAACGACAGCCGCGTTACCCGTGTGGGCGGTTTCATACGCAAATTCAGAATTGACGAACTGCCCCAATTATGGGAAGTTCTCACAGGCAAAATGAGTCTGGTGGGGCCCAGGCCGGAACGGGAATTTTTTACCCGGGAGCTGGAAACAAAAATCCCTTTTTACAACCAGCGGTTTAACGTAAAGCCGGGTATTACCGGATGGGCGCAGATCTCCTATGATTACGGGGCCACGGTCGAGGATGCGGTTGAAAAACTTAACTATGACCTGTTTTATATCAAGAACATGTCCCTGATGCTGGATGTGGTGATTATACTCAGGACAGTGAAAACCGTGCTGTTCGGCAAAGGGGCCAGATAAATTTACGCGTTGGATCCCGCTGCAGGACCGGCTTCTGATGAGGGACGTTCGACCAAACCATCGGTTTACCCAACTTAAAGGGAATCGAAAAGGCGGAGCTATGCAAATACAACGAAAGATTGCTTTTCTACTGGTATCAGCCCTGATGCTCATTGCCGCAGGCTTTGCTGCGAAAACGGCGTTCGCAGCGGATTCAGGTGCTAACGCATCTAAAAATGCTGCTGTTGAGAAAAACTATCAGATCGGCATCGGTGATATCCTCAGCATTCAAACCTGGAAAGAGGAGGATCTTTCCTTTGACGCCGTGGTGGTCAGAAATGACGGGAAAATCACCTTTCCCCTGCTGGACGATATCCCTGCAGAGGGCAAGACCACCGTGGAATTGAAAAACACGATTCAGGCAAAGCTGTCAGAGTTTGTGGAAGCCCCGTCCGTCACCGTCACCCTGGTCAATCCCGTCAGCCAGCGGTACTACATCCTGGGGGAAGTGGAAGAGGTGGGGGAGTACCCCCTGGTGAAAAAACTGACCGTTGTTCAGGCCTTTGCTTTGGCAAAAGGGTTTACAGAGTGGGCCTCCAAGGATAATATCATCCTGTACCGCCGTAACGGCAGCGAAGAAATCATGATTAAGATAGACTATGACGATATCGTTAAAGGGCGGTTGAATAAGGATATCCTGCTCAAGGCCGATGATATTATTATCGTACCTTAACATCGTTAACCCCAAATAGCGACAGAGGAAAGGCGGCTGCCACAGTGAAACAAACTTTTTCAAGTCCACTGATGATTACCGTTGTTACCTTTGCCATACTGGTATTCGGCACAGTCTACGGCAGGGTGGTGTTCCAGATAACGCCCACACTGACCATCAGTGAAGAATACACCGATAACTTTTTTTCCACGAAAGATAATAAAGAAGAGGAGTTTATCACCGCTTACGCTTTGGGTTTTTCCGCAGGGATTTTGGATGCCAACAAACAGGTTTATTTAAGCTATTCCCCCACCTATCAGGATTACCGGAATCTGGATGACAGGGACCGTATCACCCATATTCTCAGTATGGATGCAGCGTATAGGCCCACAAAACATACAGAACTTGCAGCCCAGGCCTACTATGAAGGCAACAGCGACAATAACTCCGGCGAAAACCGGGAAAACAAAGCCGTCTTCTCCGGTAAGACTGACATATCAAAACAGACTTCAGTTTCTTACGGACACACCTGGAGCGACAGGTTTGAGCAGCAGCTGCGGACCGGAGAATACAAGGCCCATACCATCAATACCACAGAGGTGGGGGCGTCCCGAAAGTTTGGAAAAAAGGATATCTTGGATGTCACTTTCATATATGAGACAGACAATTACGACACCTCAGATGCAGACGGATACGACAAGTTTGAACCGGAAGCTTCGTTGACCTATTGGTTCACACCCAAGGACGGAATGACACTGAGCTTAGGTTATGAGAACAAAGATTCTGATGATGAGGAAGATAGCGAAACCATCAGCGGCTACGCTCAGTATAATCGAAATGTTTCCCGGACGTTTGACTGGTTCCTCAAATACCGCCACGCCTATTCCGATACAACGGACTATACCCATCACATCTTTCATCCGTCTTTAGGGTTTGACTGGGATGTCAGTGAGGATTCCGGTGTCACCGCAGGTGTCGGCGTCCTGTTCCACCAGTGGAGCAACGATAACGACGATGATCCGGACCCGTTTTTGGAACTGGATGCCTTTAAACGCTTTGAGTTCAGCAGGCGGACCGCACTTACCTTTACCGGCGAAAGCAGCTACAGCAGTTCCAGTGATGATGCCTCGAGCCTGGGCTATAACATCTCCTACCAGGCGGGTGCCCAGCTGGAACACCAGCTTATGAAACGGCTGTCTGCATCTATGTTCGGATCATATCAGAGGATTGAATTCAATGAAACGGATCAGAATCGGACCGATGATACGGCAAGCCTTGGCGCCGGATTGAACTGGAATCCGTTACGATGGTTACAATTCAGCCTGAACTACAGCTATACGGATTACCAGACCTCCTCTTCAGACCGGGAGGATTACGAGGACAACCGTTTTTATTTTACCATGACCCTTATTCCGGAAACACCCATACGGCCGGACAAAACAATATCCCGCAGTGAATTCAACGATCAGATTTTTGCAGACGGGTGGAACCGATAAGTGTCCTGGACCAGAACCATCATCATTGTCACTTTGTTCATGCTCACAGCCTGTGTAACACAGATCACCGCCCGCAGTGAGCGGGTTCGTCCCAACCTTTCCTTTGACAGGTTTCCGTTGAATATCGGTGCCTGGCAGGGGACCCGCAGCCTGCTTGATGCTGACATTTTTAACGTCCTCGGGGTGGAAGATTATGTGCTGGCGGATTACCGGCACGTGCGCGCAACAGATCACGGAAGAGAGCGCATCAACCTTTACGTCGGATTTTACCAGAGCCAGTCCCAGGGGGATATCATTCATTCCCCAAGAAATTGCCTGCCCGGTGCCGGGTGGAAAATAACCGACGCCCAGATCGTGCCGATGCGGTTTGACGGTGATGAAAAGGATTCCCGGGTGGCCC
>CAJWHT010000096.1 GCA_913041495.1 uncultured Desulfobacteraceae bacterium
CCGCACAAGGCCTCTTTGGGAAATGCGAGGTGAACGGCCCCCGGCCGTCCGGTCACAGCGATCCTGAATGCCCGCCGGAGCACTTCGGGTATTTTGTCCACATGTTTAACCACCGTGGACCATTTGGTGATGGAGTCAAATAGCCGTTCCGTGTCCAGTTCGGTAATGGTCTGTTTGCCTTCCCCGGACAGGGGGATATCCGAGGTCAGGGCCACCACGGGAATGGATGAGGCGTTGGCCTCGGCAACGCCGGGCACCGTATAAAGGGAACCGGCACCGCTGGGGCACTCACAGACCCCCGGCCGGTGGCACAGCCGTGCATAGGCGTCTGCCATGAAAGAGGCGCTGCGCTCATCTCTGGCCATGATGTGTGTGATGGCGGCACTTTGTTCGTACAGGGCATCATACAGCCGGATGCTGGTGTCTCCGGGGACGCCGAAGATATGGGACACCCCCAGTTCCTGGAGCATTTTCACGATGATGTCCGCACCCTTTTTGTCCATCACAGCCTCCTCGGTATTTTTAATGAAAAAATTTATTAAATTTTTAATTAAAAATTACTTTTCATAATTTTCTTTGAATGTCAAGAGGTTGTGTCAATGTTTTTGTTGGATGTTTGTCACAGATAAACCTTGCCAATTTATTATATTTTTTATAATCATGGGAAAAGAACCCATTCACACAAGGACGTATATGCCTCGCACCCCATCCACCGGCAAAAATAAAGAAACCAAGGATCTCACCCAGAAAGCCTACCTGTCTATCCGCCAGATGCTGTTCTATAACGAAATTATGCCCGGCCAGAAAATCAAGTACAAGGATCTGGCCGGCAGGATCGGGGTCAGTATGACACCGGTGATCCAGGCGTTGAAATGGCTGGAATTCAGGAACATTGTCAGGCATGAACCCAACCGGGGGTATTATGTCAATGAGGTCAGTTTAAAGGAAATCAAAGAGGTCTATGATACCCGGTTGCTCATTGAGACATCCCTGGCAGCAAAGAGTGTTACCCGGCTTGACGACACGGGCATGGAACGGATTCAAAGCGCCTTTTTCGCCTACCGGGATGCCGTCTCGGAGGATAAGTACCACAAGCGGATTTTGATGGACATGGAGTTTCACATGTGTCTTGCCTCCCTTTCGGACGCACAGATTCAGTTGAAAATGCTCCAGGAACTCTTTGATGTGCTTTTACTGAGATATTCTAGAAATTTATTTTTCTTAAGCGTCATGGACACTTCACTTCAGGAGCACGAAGATATCCTGACTAGTCTTGAACGCCGGGATGCTGACGGCTTAACCCGTGCCCTGTCAACCCATATCGAGACGGTACAGACGCACATCCTCAAAGGGATGCGGCGTATCATGGACGAAGATAGGGAATCCTTGTCTGACCGATACCTGTTTTAACATACCGGACCCAGCCCGAAAGATGTGGGATCACCGAGGACGCGTCGGGATCTGTCCTATTTGTTTTTATCCTTTTTTCGCGAATAAAGAAACAGGTATACCTTGTGCATCATCCAGGCTTCGATCCTGTGAATGGGCTTTGCCCCGCCGATGAATTCCGCCTCGATAAATGAACGGCAGGCCTTTTCCAGCACCAGGGCTGCCGTCACGGCTTCTTCCATGGTCCGTCCCAGGGTGACGGCGCCGTGGTTCGCCATGAATGCCGCGTATCTTCCCCGCAGTGCCTTAACCGTGGTTCTGACAATCTTTTTCGTATTGGGCAGGGCATAGTCGGCACACCGGACGCTGGGGCCGAGGATCTGTGCCTGGTCATCCAGGATCGCAGGCAACTCACGTCTTGCGGCCGCAACAGTAGAGGCGTTGGGCTGGTGGGTGTGGATGACGGCATTTATATTTTTGCGGCTTCTGTATATTTCGGCATGGAGTTTTTTTTCAGATGAAGGGCTGATGTCTCCTTGTATCTCAAGGCTGTGATAATCCATGATCACGATATCCTCATCAATCATGTCTTCATACCGCCGCCCGCTGGGGGTAATGGCCATGAAACGGTCATCGATTCTCAGGCTGCAGTTGCCCCAGGTGCCCTCCACCAGGCCGCGTTCCAAAAGCTGCCTGCCCGCCCGGCAGACAATGGTTTTTGATTCTGAAAACGGATCGGTCATTTCACCCCCTCAATATTACGAAATACCCGCTCAAACCGGATAAGCGCCTCGTCTATGATGTCATCCGTGTCTGCGGCCGAGGTATAAAGCCTGGACCCTGCCAGGGTGACAATCCCTTCGGCCATGTATGCCGCCCCCATTTCTTCCATCACCGATTTTCTGGCATGGATTTCCTTTATGGTGCCGGGAATTTGCCAGGGACGGTGCCAGGGGATGGAAAAGAGCATGGTGCCCACGGTTTCCAGGTGGCAGACAGAGCCCTGGTTAAAGGCCACAAAGGGAAGGTCATGCTTTTGGATCAATCTGTCCAGCCCCCGGGTCAGCCGGTCACCGGCCCTGCCGGCGGTGACGGCGGCATTGGTCCGCTCAATTTCGCACAGGGTGAGATAACCTGCCGCAGCGCTCAGGGGGTTGGCTGCCATGGTGCCACCCACCAGGGCCTTTTTTTTGCCGCTTTCAATGCCTGCGGTCAGATATGCCATATACTCGCGTTTGCCCCCAAGGCCACCCGCCGAGGGGTAGCCGCCGGCAATTATTTTTCCAAACACCGTGAGATCCGGCGTGACGTTGAAATACCCCTGGGCACCGCCCATGCCCATACGGAAGGCGGTGACCACCTCGTCGAAGATCAGCAGGGCACCGTACCGGTCGCATAGCTCCCGGACCTGGGCATTAAAGGTTTTGTCCAGCGGCCGGGTGCCGCTTTCCGGCCCGATGGGTTCCATGAGGACAGCGGCGGTACCGCCCCTGAATTTATTACGCCACAGTTTTTTTTCAAGGCTGTCAATATCGTTGGGAAAGAACTCCTGGGTGTACTTGAAGCAGTTTTTGGGCACCCCGTGGGCTTCCATGTGTTTGATGCCGGGAAGCCGTATGCCGTATGCCAGTTGATCACTCCACCCGTGATAGGCGCCGCCCATTTTCAGAATATATTTTTTCCCGGTGGCAAGCCTGGCGATCCGGATAGCGGCCATATCCGCTTCGGTGCCGGAGCCCAGCATGCGGAACATGTCCACACCCTGCATATGCTCGGCCACCTTCCGGGCCAGTTTTAGTTCATATTCGTGGAAGAGACCGGTGGAAGGGCCGCAGGTATTCAGGAGTTCCACCACCTGTTCCCGGATCGTTTCGGGGTTGGAGCCAAGCAGTGTGGGGCCGCCGGCCTGGAGGAAATCAATATACCGGTTGCCGTCCAGATCCTTTAAATAGGCGCCGTGGGCTTCGGTGAAAACCAGGGGAAAGGGATGGTTGAACGCCAGGTTATGCTGAACACCGCCGGGAATGTATGCCTTTGCCTCCTCTATCCTGGCCTTTGATTTCGGGCAGTTTTCTTCAAACCAGGAAAGGTAGGCGGCCATGGCATCGGGCTTAATGCGGCGGATGGGCCGGGAGATTAAGGTATTCAACCGGTCCATGACGGCTGCGGTGTCGTGGTACTTAGAAATGGCGTAGGTGTTCAGGTCTTTTGGTGTCATTGATACCCACCGGATAAGTGTTAATAGTTTTTTTTGTACTGACCGGTCAGTTTTAAAAAACCAGAATCCGTATTCAATGTCAAGGAAAAATCTGCACTGCTGTATTCCACATTTTTCTTGACATACTGACCGGTCAGTATAAAAATGAGCCCATGGATCTCAACCCATTTTGCCCCTGCACCGGGGCAAGGAGACGCAATGAATCCTCCCATTCTTGTCGTGGCATATGATATCGGTACCACATCGGCTAAAACCTGCCTTTTTAGTTTGGGCACCACCCTTGAACTATTAGAGACTCATGTGGTGGGATATCCGCTGTTGACCACGGCGGATGGCGGGGCTGAACAACGGGCGGATGACTGGTGGGCTGCCATGTGTGAGGGCACCCGGGAGGTGCTGGCCCTGTCAAAGACGGCGCCGGAGCAGATCGTAGCCATCTCTTTTTGCTGCCAGATGCAGGCCTTGGTTCTTGTGGATGATACGGGCACACCTGTCAGAAATCCCATGGGATACATGGACGGACGGGCCGCCGCCCTCTTTAGAAAAGAGTTGACCCGCGGATTTTTGAAAATAGAGGGGATGAATGCCAGGAAACTGCTCTCCTCCCTGTATATCACAGGAGGGGCGGCGGCCACGGCAAAAGATCCCTTGTGGAAATACCGGTGGGTGAAGCAAGAAGAGCCCGAGGCCTTTTCACGGGCATCCACCTGGCTGGACGTGAGGGATTACCTGGCGCTCAGATGTACGGGCAATACAGCCATGACGCGGGATTCCGCCCACCTGACCTTTATCTACGACACCCGGCCGGGAAAGGAAGGGTGGTCCCGGACACTGTGCCGCATGTTTGAGGTGGATACCGCCCATCTGCCGAAGGTTCAGTCCGGTCTTGAAAGGGCGGGAACCCTGACCCGGAAGGCTGCAGACGGGCTTGGCCTGAAAACAGGTACAAAGGTATTCGGCGGCGGCGGGGATATTTCCCTGATTCCCATCGGCAGCGGTTGTACGGAGCGCTGGGACACCCATGTCTATGTGGGAACATCGGGCTGGGTGGTGGCCAATGCCGACCGGCGCATGGTGGATTTGAAAAATTTTCTTGCCTCCATTTCAGGCGCTATGCCGGGAACCTATAATTACGTGGGGGAGCAGGAAACTTCGGGGCTGTGCCTGCAATGGGTCCGGGATCACCTGGCCCTGGATGAGATCGGCGTTTACCTCAACGGCGATGATGCGCCGGTGTCATATGATGATGACAGGCTCTATGATTTGATGAACCGGACGGTGGCGGAGATTCCTGCCGGTTCGGGCGGGGTTATTTTCACCCCCTGGCTGCAGGGGAACCGGTCCCCCAGGGAAGATCCCTGTGCCAGGGGCATGTTTTTCAATATCGGGCTGAATACGGGGAAAAGGGCGCTGATCCGCGCCGTTCTTGAGGGAATCGCCTTTCATAAGCGCTGGATTCTCGAAGCGGTGGAACGCAAGATTCCCAAACGAAAGTCTCTGCGCCTTGTGGGGGGAGGCGCGAAATCCGCCGTGCTTTGTCAGATCATGGCGGATATCACCGGCAGGAGGATAGAGGTGCCTTACGATCCCCAGAATGTGGGAGCGGCCGGTGCCGCCATCATCTGCGGCCTTGGTCTCGGGGTGATCCCCAGTACCGATATTGCCGGCGGCTTCATCCGTATCGGTGCGAGATACGAACCTGATCCGGGGAACCGGGAGGTCTACGACCGGATGTTCCGTGTCTTCAAAGGTCTTTATGGACGGAACAAGCGCTTTTTCAGGGTGCTCAACCAGCCTTCGCCATGATGCGGATTGTTTATTCGCCCGCTTGCCTGTTGCGTGCAAGACCTGAGGACAGGATCGTGAAAACGGTGTCCGTAAGTTCATCCGGGGAATGGAGATCCGGATGTTCCAAATGGTGGCTGCACAGGGCGTCGATGATGCCGATGACTGCAACGGCAGAAAGATGGGAGGGCAGGGGGGCCAGGTACCCTTTTTCCTGGCCCGTTTGGAGTTGGGCCTCCACAAAGGCCGTAAACTGTTCCCGTACCGCTTTGATTTCAGATCTTACCTCGTCTTCAATACCCGATGACATTTCATTGGCATAAATCCGTGTGACCTCTTTGTTGCTGATGTAAAGGCGGATAATGGTGGCCACAATGGCTCGAAGATGGTCCAGAAAAGGCAGGTCCGATGCAAGTTCGGCTTCAATGGCCGCCATGATCCGGTTCAGGCCGCAGGTCACGGTGGCGGCAAAGAGTTTGGACTTGCTGCTGTAGTTATAGTAGAGGGTGCCTTTGGCAACTCCTGCGGCCTCGGCGATTTCATCCATCCTGGCCTGGTGGAAGCCTTTTTGGGAAAAGACGATGCCTGCGGCCTTGATGATGTTTTCCTGTTTTTCTGCGTTGGTTTTCGGCATGTGGTCACTGCATTTATTTAGTTTGGGCTTTGGTTTCAGGCGTTACCCTAATAGAAATACAGAACCGCTGTCAATATTTAAACTGACCGGTCAATATAAATAATCTGTCTGCCAGGAAAATTTGATTGGGCGGTTTAATGGGACACAGGTCACAAAAAAGATAAACCCGTATACAAAAAGGGTATGCTATGAAACGCATACCCTTTAAAAGCTTAACTAATGTCAGTGGAGCGGATTATTTGTTCAGTCGTCTTCTTCCCAGTCCGGCAAGCCCCAGGAGCCCTATGCCCAGCAGCGCCATGGTGGCGGGTTCCGGTACCGGGTTGTGTGTGCCGCCGATAACATCATTGGCGCAGTAAGGGGCAAAGGCGATGGAAAACCCCTGGGACAGGTCCAGTTCCAGCCCGGTGACCCCTTCGAAACTATAGGTCATCAGGTAGGGATCCATGCCGGAACGTACCCAGTGTCTATTGTCGTATCCGCCGATGGCATTGAGATCGTTCCTGTCGATACCGTTGGGGTTACCCGAACGCACATACCATGAATCTTCTGTGAAGGTATAGTTGTAGCCACCCTCATCCGCCGTATCGACGGTGTAGATCCCGTTGTATGGAACGGTATTGTATCCGTCCACCGTGCGGTGGCGGTTGCTGTAGCCGCCGTCATGAACAAAATAATCCCAGTCATCCCAACTGGTGGTGTTCGAGGTGATGGCGTGGGAGTTGATGAACAATGAGTTGAACTGAATCCAGGTCTGATCATCGTGTAATTGTATGTCAACGGATTGGAGAATTCCCGAATCGCTGAGATTCACGCTGAGGCTTCGGATTTTCGGGGTCCCGTATTCGTCGCCGTCACCGTAATCCTCTCCAAGATCAGTCTCGTATTGCGGGTCGTTATTCCAGTCGATCCAGGTGTCCTGAAAGGTAATGGTCTGTGCCCAGGCCTGTGTACCGAACAAACATATAACCGCGAGGGTAAGGAATATTTTTTTCATGGTACCTCCTTATATTGAGGAATGAAACGCTTTTTCCAGTTATGACAGAAAGTATAATCTCAAAATAAAGGTGGTACCATACGCCGAAGGGACCAATTTACGACTTTGGTATGAAAAAAATGGTTATGAAAGTGTTAAGGGAAGTAAAAAAAAGCCCCCCGGCCGGGGAATGGCAGGGGGGCTATAAGGGGTTAAGCTGAAAAGTCGTCTATATAGAGAATGACCTTTTGGCATTCAGCTTCAAGGTCCGACACTTTATCTTCAAGCCCTTCGGGATCCTGATGTTTTCCAGCCGCTTCAACGGTTTGGGCGGCCGTGGCTGCGGGCTCGGCAGCCAGGTATCTAAGGGTGCCCTTGAGTTTATGTGCGCTGTTGTCAACGCCCTCGAAATTTTTTGCCGCCGCAGCGGTCTTGATATCTCCGATAAGGCCAGGGTAATCCACAAGGAACTCGGCAAAGCACTCCTGGATCAATTCCATGTCATTGTCCATGATTTCTTTTAACTCATCCAGATTAATGACGGACACGGTCACCTCCCAAGGTATCTGAGTTATTCTTTTTTCTGTTCCCAGAACTCCCGGCTTTCTTTCAGGATGTCGTTGATATCATCGTCCAGGTCCTGGGCATCCAGATCCCCGTTAAACGCATCTTCCTCATCTTGATCATCCGTGAGGTCCAGGTCATCATCATCGTTGATATCCAGGTCGTCATCATCGTCCATCAACAGATTATCCCCGTCATCCATTCCGGCAAGATCCAGATCTTCATCCGGCAGGTCCAGGTCATCATCCATATCGTATTCCGGAAGATCAATAGATAATTCGGGGTCTTCATCCATATCCGGGGCATCTTGCCCATCTGCTTTATCCATCTGCCCGGATGAATCCGGTTCCGGATATGAGAAGGCCTTTTCAGGCAAATCATCGTCCATATCCGGCAGCCCGTCTGTGAGGGAGATTTCTTCATCTTCAGGCATCGTAAGGCCGGTATCATTCATATCAGGGTCAAGGGTCGCCTGGGATGAATCCGGCCGGTCATCAATGAAATTACCATCCCGGTCAAACAGAAGGCTGCCGCTCAGATTCACTTCAAAGTCGAGTCTGAAGGCAATCTGATTCTCATGCACCACAATTTGTCCACCCTTTGATGCCATTTTGGCAACGGCCAGACGTTCCTTGAGAATCTCTTTGACCGCTTCGGTGTCCAGGTCTTCCTGGACAGCGTCAATCAGGTCCTTTTCTCCGTTTTTTATGACTTCCGGGTCAGTTATCTTCATAATGTAAGATACCTCGTGTTTCTCGTTGTCCTCGTTGATGTCATCTTTATATATTGTATGCCGTATTGGCAAAACTGTTGTCGATGAATTTATCAAGATCAATGATTTTGCCGATCTCCATGACATCATGCATGTATTTCTGGATTTTGTCCAGATCCGCAGCTTCCGGGTAGAGACCGTCCCACCGGATCGCCATGGGCTGGGAGAAAACGTTCTGCAGCACCTGGGGATTCAGACCCATTTTTCCCTGGGGGTCCAGAAAGTTAACGGCAATCTGGGCAGCATTGTTCTTGTCGTTTTCAATGTATTCACCGGTATCCACCAGCAGGGAAACGAACTCCTGAACCGCTTCGGGATGTTCCTGGATAAAATCCTCCTGCATGGCAACGATACAGCAGGGGTGGTTTTCCCATCGGGTGGCCGAGTAGAATTCCAGGTTGCCGATTTCTCCCTTGATGGCCTTTGTGGCCACAGGTTCGGCGACCATGAAACCTGCCACGTCTTCGTTTTCCTTCATGATGCCCGGCATCTTGATGGGGGGTACCACCTCAAATCTGACGTTGATGGCCTTTTTGCCGGGAACGCCGGGTTTGAGCCCCAGTTCTTTGAGGAACTGGTGGGCCAGCATGTGGTGGACGGACATCTTGTGGGGGATGTCCACAACCTTATATTTATAGAAGCTCTGGAGGGAATCGAACCTGTAATCGTAGTGTCTGGAACGGACAAAGGTGGAGCCGTTCTTGTGGGCGAAAAGCACCAGTTTGATGGGCGAGTCATAGGCAAACAGGTCCATGGCGATGGGGGCCAGAACAAAGGCACAGTCGATTTCACCGTTTTCAAGCCCTTCCTGGATGGGGTTCCATCCGGCCATCAGGCTGGTGGTCAGATCGAAATGCTGGGGTTCCACATCCCCGGTCTGGATTCTGTGTTTCAGGGCACCCAATGCCAGATGGTCGGTGATCTGGATGTGGGCCACATTCAGTTCCACCCGGCCGCCGACAATGCTTCTTTGTTTTTTCACGCGCTGGGTTTCACCCATACCACCGGAGAATGCCTTGTTGATGGCCTCTGTAATCTGGGCTTCATCAAAGGGTTTGGGGCAGTGGGCATTGCCGCCGGCTTCCTGGATGGCCAGTTGCTGTCCCTTGTCCGACTGGGCGGTGGCCATGATAAAGGGCAGGGTTTTGAACTCATCAATGGCCCGCAGGGCTTTTAAGAATTCCAGGCCGTCCATCTGGGGCATGTTCCAGTCCGAGATCACCAGGTCCGGTTTTTCCGCTTTGACCTTTTCGACGCCGTCCACACCGTTTACCGCCATCACCAGGTTGGTAAACCCGGCCTTACCCAGAATCTGTTTGAACATGATTCGCATGGTGCCTGAATCATCTGCCACAACAATTTTGATGTTTGGATCTACCGCCATAAAACGCTCCTTAAATCGCTTATGAAATAAAAAATCTTTTTATCGTAATCAAAGTCTTATTCTTCCCAGGACCAGCTGAACATGTGCTGAAGTTTCTGGAATATCCTGTCCAGGATAAACCCCAGGATGCCTATGGCAATGATCATTGCCATGAGTTTGTCGTACTCCATGGTATCCCTGGCGTCGTTGATCAGATACCCCAGTCCGCTGGAAACACCTAAAAATTCTGCCGGTACCAGAACGATCCAGGCCACCCCGAGAGCCAGCCTCAGGCTGGTCATCATATGGGGTACCGAATAAGGAATAACTATGGTCCGGATAAGCTGTATGTTGTTGGCCCCCTGGTTCAGGGCCATTTTGATCCATTGAGGATTGATGTCCATGACCCCGATGGCCGTGTTGAGTATTATAGGGCAAATGGTGGCCATTACAATCAAAAAATAAACGGCTGACTCAAAGCTTGTAAACAGGAGCAATGCAATGGGCATCCAGGATAAAGGGCTGATCATCCTCACAAACTGAATGGAGGAGTAGGAAAGGCCTCTTAGCAAGGGGAAAAAACCAATGAGAACCCCCAGGGGCAGACCGATGACCGAGGCAATGAGAATCCCCAAAACGATCCTGCGCAGGCTGGCGAACACAGAAATCCAAAACCGGCTGTCTCCCAGGGCATTGAAAAGCGCATCCAGTGTGGGGCCGGGCAGAAAACCATGAAACTGGGCAAGATGGGGCCGGGTAAACAATAGGTATGTGACGATGCCCCAGAGTCCTGCAAAGATCACCAGGCCGATCAGTTCATATTTCCAGCCGAACTGCATCCGCCTGAAAAAGGGGGTGAGCCCCACCTGTCTGGTGTCCCGGTCGGAAAAACGGTTAGTTGATTTCAACGACTTCTTCCCTGGTAAATGGTTTGTCCGTGTCACAATCGCAGAACTTGTGAATACCGCCCATGTCATCCAGGGCTTTTCTTACAAACGTATCATCCACAAGTTCTGCTGCTGCCCGGCCGGAATCCAGGCCGGACAGGAAATCCGTATTGCCCTCCACGAGGGTCTGTTTCATCTGGTCCACGATAAACCGGGTGGCAGACGGAAACGGAAAGGGCTGGAATCCGATGCGGGAAACCGCCCACTCGGGATGCCGAAGCTCCTGGGGGGCCGGCGCTTGAAACACCTTTAACAGTACCTCTTCTGGCACGGGCAGATACCCTTCTCCGTCCCGGCTGAGCAGATGGGCTGTTTCTTTTGGATTTTTCATGCACCATGCCTGGGCCCTGACAAGGGCATTTGTCGCTTTTTGCACCACTGCCGGGGACTGGCGGATCAGATTTTCCTGGGTGACAATAACACAGCAGGGGTGGTTTTTCCAGATGTCACCGGAATACCTCATGATTTTGGCGTTAAATTTCACCTGCGCCAGGGCATTGAAGGGGTCTGCCACGATAAAGGCGTCTATTTTTTTGCCCAGAAGCGCGGTGGGCATTTCCGGCGGCGGCAGGATAAACAGGTTCACCTCATGGTCTGCCAGGGGGGCGGACTGGGGACGGATGACCGGAGTCAACCCCTGGGTTTTAAGTCCCATTTGCATGAGCAGGTTATGCATGGAATACCAGGAGGGGACCGCCACCTGGGTGCCGCCCAGGTCGCCGAAACGGTTGATGCCGGAATCCCCCCGGACGGTAACGGCACTGCCGTTGGTGTGGTCCCAGGCCAGGACCTTTACCGGCATGCGCTGTTTGAACCGCATCCATACCGGAATAGGGAAGAGCATATGGGTCAGGTTGAATTTGCCGGCCAAAAAAGATTCGGTAAGCACCTTCCAGGACCGGACCATCACCGGTCGCTCCACCTTCAGCCCTTCCTGGGCAAAATACCCCAGTCCGTGGGCAACGAGAAGCGGGGTGGCATCCGTGATGGGCAGGTACCCAAGTTTTATGGATGTCTGCTTCCCAAATACCCGTGACGGCAAAATCAGAGGGGAACAAGCCGTTGCACCGGCGGCGCATGCCGTGTTCGCGGCTGTTTTTAGAAATTGACGGCGGGTGAGCTTATTTGAATCCGACGGCATCATAGCAAACTCCTTTTGGCAAGGTAGGCGTTTTTAAACCGGTCCAGAATTTTTGTTCTGAACTCTTTAAATATAGGATGATGTCGTTCCCTGGGGTATTCCTCGTTGATCTCGAAGATATCGGTAATGTTGGCCGGCTCCCCGGCCAGAAGAACAATTTTGTTGCCCAGGCGAATGGCCTCGTCGATATCATGGGTCACAAATACGGCGGTAAATTTTTCCGACAACCAAAGGTTGATGAGTTCTTCCTGGATATGGGCCTGGGTAAAGGTATCCAGGGAGGCAAACGGCTCGTCAAGGAGCAGTGCCCGGGGATGGCCCACAAGGGCTCTTGCCAGGCAAACCCGCTGGGCCATGCCCAATGACAGTTGCGCAGGCTTGGCGTCGGCGGAACCGGTAAGTCCCATAATTTCAAGAAACTGGTTGACCCGGTAGTTGAGCTGGTCCACATCTCCGCGGATTTTGCACCCGTAGGCCACATTTTCCCGGACCGTCAGCCAGGGGATCAAGGCGGGCTGCTGAAAGAGCATGGACCTTGACGGATGAATACCGAACATCTCTTTGCCGTCCACATGGATGGCCCCGGATGTCGGTTGCTCCAGTCCGGCCAGCATATTTAAAAGCGTGGTTTTTCCGCACCCCGATTCCCCCAGAATGATGACAAAATCACCGGGGGCAATGGAAAACGTGATGTCCTTGAGTACCACATGGGGATCTTTGCCCGCGCGGTTATAGGACTTCCCTGCTTTTTTAATATCTATCTTCACGGGCTAAGTTCCGTCAGTGCATTCCGGGCAAAGGCCGGATTAATAAAGGTGTTAAGGTCTGTTGCCGGATCCAATAGCCCCATGGTGTCACTCATATATGCCTGGATTATGTCCAGAGACCCAGGTGTGGGAATCAGATCTTGCGGTGCAAACATCACCCCGGAAGAGGTCAGGGCTTCCCGGGTGATGGACGCCGTGCGGCCTAAAAACTCCGCTGCCGGCAGCAGGGTATGATCGTCCAGTTCATGGCTGCCTGAAAGATGGTGGTCCAGAATGACCGCTGATTCAAAAAAGAGTCCGATAAGCGCCTGGATCTCCTCGGAATAGGAATGCAGCACATCATTTTTGACCACAAAGCCGCAGCAGGGATGATTTTTCCAAAGGTCCTGGGTGGACAGGAACCGTTTGCCCCAGCCACGGCTGACAGCTTCTGTAACAAAGGGGGCCGGCGCAATGCATGCGGCGATATCTGCATCTATATCATCTGCCATCATTTCCGGCATCAGGCAGGGCGGCACCGGTTCTGCAAATACGCTTGGGGCAAAGGAATCTTGGGAGAGCGTCAGCCCTTTGGTGCTGACGAGTTTGTGAACCAGCATATGCTGAACCGTCAATGGGTGGGGGATCAGCACACTTTTACCTTTAAAATCAAGGATTCTGGAAATATCCGGGTGGCAGATCATCTGACTGCCCCCGCGGTTGACAAACATCAGAAGAGAAATGTCCGCACCGGCATTGAACAGGTCCATGGCAAGGGGAAGATTGATAAAGGCCGCATCAATCTGTGCTGCGGTCAGCGCATCACCCAGTTGATCCCAGGCATTCATGGGGCAAGTATGAATGTCCGCGGACACCTTAGGTCCCAGATTGATCACACCGCCTGTACCGGGTAGGGAGAGTCCGAGGAGCATATGATCAACACTATTTAAATGTCCGATACGAAGTCTAAGAATGGTTTATACCCTCTTTAAAAAATCCCCCGGTTTCCTTAAATCCCGGTTCCTTTTAAAGGAAACGGAACGCAAACGTCGATCGTTTTTTAATTATGGGGTCAATTATTAGCACAGGCGCTTACCAATTGGCAAGTTTACCCATTGTTTGCATTTGTTTTTATCCATTTTGGACAGACCGGCCTTGATTAGGCCGGGTAAATAGGCTAAAAAATAGGTCAAAAATAATAGTTGAGGTATCGTCTGATTGTAAATGGCACCACACTCCGAAACACCCGTCACACGGGATTATTTTCTAAAACCCGGCTACATTTACCTGCCGGAAAAACCCACGGTTATTTCAACTGTACTGGGCTCTTCAGTCTCGGTCAGCCTTTATGACAAGCGTTTGAAAACCGGGGGGATGAACCACTTCCTTTTTCCCAGGGTCGGGGCCCAGGATCAAACCACCGCGGTCTACGGCAATATTGCCGTACCGGTTCTCATACGCATGATGCTGGAAAACGGGTCCCGGCGCTCTCACCTGGAGGCCCAGATTTTCGGCGGTGCCCACAACGATGAATTTTCTTCACTGGATATCGGGGGAGACAATTTCAGGACCGCCCGAAAGATCCTGGCAAACAAGAGGATAAAAATCGTTTCAGAAGATGTGGGGGGCTCCAAGGGGCGTAAGGTGGTGTTCAACACCATGACCTATGAGATCGGTATCCTGAAGGTGGACCGGCTGCGCGAATCCGACTGGTATCCCTATGAAGGGGATCGTTAATTTAAAGCATCCGGGCTGGCAGCCCCGAAGAATTTACCATCAAGATCCTGCCGCAAAAATTTTAGTATCCCCCCTCACAACCGTCCCCGGCGAATGATGGCGATGAGCAGCCAGAGTCCCATGACCGCTGCGGCCATGAATCCTGCGATACCGATCAAAGAGACACCGAAAATAACCGGGGGCACTTTGGAGTTGAGCACGATGGCCGACCCCAGTATCAGGCCGGTGATGATGATGGCAAAGGAGAGGCGGTTTGAGGTCTGGTCAAGGGTGGTCCTGAGCTTATCCAGTCCGTCGATTTTCAGTATGCCCGTCAGTTTGCCCTGTTTTGCCTGGTCAATGAGCTGGCCGGCGTCAATGGGCAAGGTCTGGAGAAGTCCGTAAAACTCCCTGGCAATGCCGAGCAGGTTTCTGGACATCCGTTGCGGGGAGTATTTCTGCATGGTGGCCGCCCGAACGTAGGGCCTTGCATGCTCCACCATATCAAACTCCGGATCCATAACCCGGGCCAACCCCTCCACAGAGATAAAGGCCTTGATCATCAAGAACAGATCCGGCGGAATCCGCATGCCGTGCTCGGCGCAAAGCTCAAGTAACCTATGAACCATCCGGCTGGGCTTGATGTCTTTAAGGGCCTTGGACAGGTAAACGGATGAAAAAACCGCGATGTCTTTTTCCAGCCGGGTCATGTTGGGTACACGGTCGAAATCTGCCAGCTCGCAAAGGAGCCGGGCCGTGAGCTTGGTGTTTTTGGATGCCAGGGTGTGCACCAGGTCAACAAAGATTTCCCGGGTGGTCTGGTCCACAAATCCGGTCATGCCGAAATCCACCACACAGATCCGCTGATCCCTGAGGATAAAAATATTTCCCGGATGGGGATCGGCGTGGAAGAATCCGTATTCAAACACCTGTTTCATGATGAAGTCGGCGCCTGCCCGGGTGATGGCTTTTCGGTCAAGGCCGGCCAGTTCGATGGCGTCGATATCGTCTGATTTGAACCCCTGGATATACTCCATGCTCAGGACCCGTTCGCTGGACTGGTCCCTGTATAATTTGGGGATATGGATGGTATCCTCTTTTTTGAACTGCTCGGCCATCTGTTCCATATTGGCCGCTTCAACGGTGTAATCCAGCTCTTTTTCAAGGGTTCTGGCAAATTCCTCCACGATTTTCACCGGCCTGAATACCGCCACCTCCTGGATGTTGTTCTCCATCACCGAGGCCAGGTAAGACATGATCTCCAGATCCACCTCAATGGTTTTCCGGATACCCGGCCGCTGGACCTTCACCGCAATGGGCTGGTCTTCGGAGAGTTTTGCCCGGTGAACCTGGCCGATGGAGGCTGAGGCAAATGGTTGTTCCTCAAAGGAGTAGAACACCTGGTTCAGGGGTTTGCCGAATTCGGAGGAAATAATGGACCTGACCTGTTCGAATTCAAATGGGGGGATATGGTCCTGGAGTTTGGACAGCTCTTTGGTCAATCCCACCGGAATCAGGTCGGGACGGGAGGACAGCACCTGCCCCATTTTTACGAATGTGGGCCCCAGCTCTTCTAAGGCCATGCGGATCCGCTGGTACTTGGTGTATTTTTCATCTTTTTCAAGGGGCTTGGCAAAGGGGATGAATTTGAGGCCCGTATCGATATAGTGGTCTATGTTCATGGCATAGATCACATTTTCAAACCCGTGCTTGAAAATGATGCCGATGATCTGCTGATAGCGGACCAGGTGGCGGTACCGCCGGGTGACCTTGGAGATGGTCTTGATGGAGAGCATATGAAGGGTCCGCTGCTTAGCGGTCTTGGGTTTCTAAAAGTTTTTCAGCCAGCTTGTCCATACGCCGGTTCAGCCGCTCGATGTCCCCCTTTGTGGGCAGGTTGACTTTTTTTAATACCTTTTCAACCGTGGTTTCAATTCTCTGGTCCATCTCTGATTTGGCTTCATCGTAACGTTTACGGCAGTCGTTGAGAAAATCCTGAGCCTCTTTTTGACTCATGTTGGACTGGGCGGCAAATTCCCTGGCCAGGGATTCGATCTCCTTTTTGGATCTCAGTGCCATTCCCACACCGGTAAGCACACTTTTTTTAATGGTCTCGAGCATGGTCCCTCCGAATCTGTCCGCCGTTGTATCCCCGGGAGGCCGTAGGGCTTCCCGGGGAAGATCGTCTTTATTTTGAACCGAAGGAGAGCTCGGAAATTTCTTCCAGGCAGGTGTCTCCTTCTTGAACGGCGTCCATCTTACCACAGGTTGCCGGTAAAATGGTATTAATAAAAAATCTGGCGGAATGAATCTGGCCGGCATAGAACGCGGCATCCTTGTTTTTGGCAGCTTTGGCAGCTATTTTTTCCGGATCAAGACCGCCTGCCTTCTTGGCCAGTTTGGGAGCCGCCACCATGGCACGCCACAGGAGCATCCAGGCAAAGGTGACATCCCCTGTGATTTCCAGGAAGGGATGGGCAAAGGCATAGGCGTTCATGAAATCTTCTGATCTGGACCGCTGGGCCATGTTGGCGGCAAGTTCTTCATACCTTGCAACGACGGCGGCAACGTTATCGGCCAGGGTTTCAACACCTTCCACCCCTTTGGCTTCCTCCACGGTCTGTTTGATCTGGTCCAAAAAGTAGGCAAAGGATGCGCCCTTGTTCATGGAGAGTTTCCGTCCCAGAAGGTCCATGGCCTGGATACCGTTGGTGCCTTCGTAGATCATGAATATTCTGGAGTCCCGCATGAGCTGTTCCACCGGATACTCCTGAACATATCCGTAACCGCCGTAAACCTGTACACCGTGTGAGCAGACCTCAAGGGCCCTATCGGTGACATATCCTTTGGCAATGGGGGTCAGGACCTCGATGAGGGCCGCGGTGTTGGCTTTGAGTTCCGCATCCTCTGTGGTGTGGACAATGTCCTGGCACTTGCCGTAATAATAAAGGAGGGAGCGCATCCCTTCGGTATACACCTTCATATTCATGAGCTGACGCTTTACATCCGGGTGCTGGATGATGGGGACGCTTTTGGCGGTGGCGTCTTTGCCCGCATTCATGTTCCTGCCCTGGATACGGGTTCTGGCATACTCCAGGGAATACATGTAAGAGGCGGATGCCACTGCAAACCCCTGCATCCCTACAAAGGCGCGGGCCTCGTTCATCATCTGGAACATCTCGGGCATGCCCTTGTTTACTTCCCCCAGCAGTGTGCCGATACATTCTCCCTTGTCCCCCAGGGACAAGGATGCTGTGGCATTGCCGTGGATTCCCATTTTCTCTTCAAGGCCGGTGCACACCACATTGTTGAATTCCCCAAGGGAGCCGTCCTCGTTCACCAGGTACTTGGGAACCAGAAAAAGGGAGATGCCTTTGGTGCCGGCCGGCGATCCGTCTATTCTGGCAAGCACCGGGTGGATGATGTTGTCGCAAAGGTCGTGCTCACCTGCCGAGATGAAAATTTTTGACCCGTTGATGGCATAGGTGCCGTCTTCTTTCAGGGTGGCGGTGGTGGTGAGCGCACCGACATCGGAACCGGCCTCGGGCTCGGTGAGCAACATGGTGCCGCCCCATTCGCCGGAAAACATCTTTTTCATATACAGTTTTTTCTGGGTCTCATCACCAAAGGCTTCCACCAGTTTGGCTGCCCCGTGGGTCATCCCGTAGTAAAGCATAAATGCGGAGTTTGCCCCCACCATATACTCCAGGGCCGCACAGCCCACGGTTTTCGGCATGCCCTGACCGCCCACTTCAGGGTCATCGCACATGGCCAGCCACTCGCCTTCGCAAAATAATTCCCAGGCCCGTTTAAAGGAGTCCGGGGTGGTGACTTTGCCGTTTTCAAGCTTGCAGCCGATTTCGTCTCCGTCCTTGAAGGTCGGCAGGATTTCCTTTATGGCCAGGTTCCTGGCTTCGGAAACGATGAGATCGATGGTTTTTTTGTTGAATTCTTCAAACAATTCATGGTCAACCGTTCCGATCTGTTCATGCAGTACAAAGTCCACATCCCGTCTGTCCGCGATAAGCTGTGCCATATGTAAACTCCCCTCATTTTTATATAGGTTAGTGGTTGATATCTTAATGTTTCCTAAGCTAAAAACAACCGGGTTGTCAATACGTCCGGTCTAAAAAGTTTGATATTTTTAAACTATTTTTGAAAATGATTAACACACAGAAAATGAACAGAATTTAATACGCTTTTTCGTCTGCCTTGAACGATTGCCGGGCAGGCGTTTTAGGATAATTAAATCTTAGCTAAAAAAAACATTGATTTTAGCGGTAAATCATACGATTCTAAGCCAGCGTCTTATCGCGGACTGATATTAATCATTGTGCGGAGGTGTGCGGGAAAGGTTTTCCCGGCGCGATGCCGGGGGACAAGCCCTAAATTTACTGGGAGTTACTGATAACGTCATGCGAATTAAATGTTGGGGGTCCAGGGGCTCCATTTCTGTTTCCGGAAAAGAGTTTGTTGAATACGGTGGAGATACCACCTGCATAGAGATTCAGGCCGACTCCGGTGAGGTCATCATTGTCGATGCCGGCACCGGCATCCGCCGCCTGGGCATTTCGTTGATACAAAGGCAGGTCAAATCCTTCCATCTGTTACTCACCCACTGCCACTGGGATCACATTCTCGGCATTGCTTTTTTTCGCCCCCTGCTTAAGAAGGGAAACCGGATGGTTTGCCAGGACAGGCAATTCGCCGGCCTGAGTACAAAAGAAGTCTTTTACGAAGTCATGAAAGATCCCTTTTTCCCGGTCCGGATGGAGGACTTCCAGGCAGACATCGTATACGATAAATCCTTGAACGGCAGTTTTAATATCGGTTCCGTGGCGGTCGAAACCATTCCCACATCCCATTCGGATGGCAGTGTCGGGTATAAGTTTACGGAAAACGGTAAAAGCTTTGTCTTCCTGACTGACAACGAGTTGGGATTTGCCCACCCCCAGAGCCGGACACGTGACGAGTATATTGATTTTTGCAGCAACGCCGACATCCTGTTTCACGATGCCGAATACACGGCGGATGAATATCCTTCCAAGACCGGATGGGGGCATTCGTCCGTGACTGATGTTCTGGATCTTGCCATGACGGCCGGGGTCCGGGAACTTGGCCTGATTCATATCAACCAGGACAGGACGGATGCCCAGATGGATGATATTGTTTCGGACTGCCGAACCTATTTAGCGTCCAAAAAATCCACCCTCACGTGTTACGCGGTGTCTTTTAACTTTGATACCTCTTTATAAATTCTCAGGTCTTCGATTTCCAAACCACCCATGACAAAAAAAATGTTTTCCGGCTGGCGGGAATCCCTTGCTGCATTTTGGCACCCCAGGGTGATCACCATGCTTTTTTTCGGGTTTTCCGCAGGCGTCCCTATTTTGCTGATATTTTCTTCTTTATCACTGTGGTTGCGTGAGGCAGGGGTTGAGCGATCCGCAGTTACCTTTTTTTCCTGGGCCGCTTTGGGATACTCATTCAAGTACGTATGGGCCCCGTTGGTTGACCAGATGCCCCTGCCGCTTCTGACACGGTGGTTGGGCCGGCGGCGGGGATGGATTCTGGTCTCCCAGGCCGGCATTGTCACCGCAATTCTCTGGATGGCGTTTACCGATCCTGCCTCCGGGCATCATCAGTTGACCGTTATGGCAATGGCTGCCGTGCTTTTGGGATTTTCTTCCGCCAATCAAGATATCGTCATTGACGCCTACCGCATTGAATCCGCAGGAGAAGCGCTTCAGGCCATGATGGCTTCCGCATATATTGCAGGCTACAGGATCGGCATGCTGGTGGCAGGGGCCGGCGCCCTGTTTCTTGCCGACGCCCTGGGGTCTGCCAAGGGCGCCTACTTGTACGATGCCTGGCGGACAACCTATATGGCCATGGCCGGTGTCATGGGGATTGGCATCATAACGACGCTGATGGTCAAGGAACCTGCACCGGAGCAAGTTGTTTACCGGGAATACGGAACCATGGCCTATGTCAGAGCCTTTGTCCTGTTCCTCCTGGCAGCCGCCGGATTTGTACTCTGGTTCAGCCAGACCGCAGGCTTGGCGGCCGCCATGAAAATACCACTTGGTCAGCTTGTCGCCAATGACCATCTGGCCGGGTTTGTTGTTGAAGGAATGAGGCTTGCGGGCGGAATCGGTGTGGCGGTTCTCATTGCAAGGGGGATGACAGCGGCAGGATTTGTGGATAAGGTCATGGTCAGAACCTCTTATGTGACCCCGATATCTGAATTTTATAACCGCTATGGCCGCTCTTTGGCCTGGCTGCTGCTTTCTTTGATCGGTCTTTACCGGGTCTCGGATATTGTTTTGGGGGTGATTTCCAATGTCTTTTACCAGGACTTGGGATTTTCAAAATCTCAGATAGCCGGTGTGGTGAAAACCTTTGGCTTGCTGATGACCATTGCCGGCGGTTTCCTTGGTGGGATGCTTTCCGTTCGTTTCGGGGTCATCCGGATTCTTTTTACCGGTGCATTGCTGGCCTCCCTGACCAATTTATTATTTGTGGCCATGGCCAATGTGGGCCCAAGCATGCCCATGCTCTATCTGGTGATTTCTGCGGATAACCTGGCAGCCGGTCTTGCCAGTGCGGCGTTTGTGGCATTTTTGTCCAGTCTGACAAATATCCGGTTTACAGGCGTCCAATATGCGCTTTTTTCATCTTTGATGACCCTGTTTCCCAAAACCTTCAGCGGGTATTCCGGAACAATGGTAGACACGCTTGGCTATCCCGGTTTTTTCACGATGACGGCCGTTATGGGATTGCCGGTACTGGTACTGGTGTTGACCTTACTATTCCTGTCTTTGGTGACGGAGCAGGTAATGGAGGAACCACTGGCAACGTAACTATAGGTAATGCTACTGGTGGTGGACATCTTACCTTCAGTGGAAGTGGAAATCATGCCTTTAATATTGACGGTAAATTAACTCTTGATAGTGCTGGCGGAGCAGATAGTTTCAAGTTTACAAATACTGCTGTAATCACAGCAGATGGCGGAATTGAGATGAAGACCGGTGGCATACAACTTACAGATGAAAAAGATCTAACCCTGGCAAGTACAGCAACAGATATCACTGTTGTATCTGTTGCTGGTGTTGATGGTGGAGAAGGAGAAGACTTTATAATTAATGCAGGTACAGGAAATGC
>CAJWHT010000097.1 GCA_913041495.1 uncultured Desulfobacteraceae bacterium
TCAAGAAAAAAAATACATTTGAAGACTATATTCAATGTGCCAAGGAGCTTATTACAAGAAAATACACTTCAGAAGGATTTATTATTGGTATGGGAGGAAGTGCTGGTGGTTTATTAATGGGGGCAGTTTTAAATATGCACCCTAAACTTTTCTCTTCAGTAGTAATGGCTGTACCTTTTGTAGACTCTCTTACAACTAATTTAGATCACTCTCTTCCATTAACAGTTGGGGAGTTTAAAGAGTTTGGGAATGCAAAAAAATATAAAAAACACTTTGATTATATTAAATCTTATGCTCCTTATAATAATATTAAAAAACAAAAATATCCTAATATTTTAGTTACTACTAGTCTTTTTGATAACAGAGTACTTTTTGATGAACCTACTAAATATGTAGCAAAATTAAGACAGTATAAAAAAGATAAAAACTTATTACTACTTAAAACAGAGATGAGGGGTGGACATGGTGGTAAATCTGGAAGAGACTCAGGGATTGAAGAAATGGCTTTTGACTATTCTTTTATTTTAAAAATGAGTAAAACTAAAGTTTAGAATTTCTTTTTCTTTCTACAGAATTTCTAAAAAGGGGTAATTACAAAGAGGCTATTAAACATATAGATAAATTTTTAGACTCCCCTAAAAAATATTCAAGTGATCCTGTTGGCGCGTTTTTTATTAATGGTGTAGGTTGTTGTGGCTCTGATATTGATTTATTAACCAACAAGAATCATGATTCATTTCAAATTGCTAAAATTATAAAAGAAATTGAATTATCACAAAATATCAACATTGTCAAATATTTGTGTCCGAAAATCGTACGACACCGTTGCCTGAACATGTATTGGATTTTAATTGGAATACCCTGGGCTACCAAAATCATGCCCCCCCAAACCCTTTATTGGTAAGTATTCGAATCTGCGGATTAAGATAACGCCTTTTTGATCTGTTAATATGGCACACTCGTTGCTCTTGAATTAACAGTAAAAAATGAAAATTCACAGAGGGGCGAAAAAACAATATGGGCCGTAAAGTGCTTCTGATAAGCAGAAAAAACAATGAGCTTAAAGAAATCCAGAAGCTTTTGTCCATAAACAACTATGAACATCATCTTTTAGACTCTATTGACCAAATCGAAGCCGCTTTGTCCCCAATATCATCCAATTGTATTATTTTCGATCTCGATTCAATTGATGTTGACAATCGAACCATCAGGGAGCTGACCCTCAATTATCCGGCCGTTTACTTTTTGTGTATGTCAAAAGACCGCTTTCATCCGGAACTAAAAGACGCGATCTGCTACCACATATATGCATGCCTGACCAAACCCCTTGATTTTGATGAATTGCTCTATTGGTTGCGATGTATTGAAGCTGAATTGGATTTAGATCCATCAGCCACCCCAAAAGATAGTCGATAGTAACCTTTTAATTGGAGGGAAAATGGAAAAGAAAAAATCAAAATCCCTGTTTGCGGACTTTTTGAAAAATAAAGGTCTGACACGCCGGTCGTTTATTAAAGCCACTGCTGCCACAGGCGCGGCCGCTGCGATCGGTGGAGGAATGATACCGCAGATGAATGCGCTGACAAAAGCGTCTGGCGTTCCGGAAAGCGATCAGGGAGAATGGCTTCCGGCGACGTGCCAGGGGTGTACCTCCTGGTGCTCACAACAGGTTTATGTCATTGACGGTCGAGCGGTCAAAGTGAGGGGGAACCCCCATTCCAAGGTAAATCTTGGTGCAGGCTGTCCAAGGTCTCACCTGGCGCTCCAGCAGGTTTACGATCCAGACCGTATCAAAACGCCCATGAAACGGACGAACCCCAAAAAAGGACGTCATGAAGATCCAAAATTTGTTTCCATATCCTGGGATGAGGCATTGAATACAATCGCCGACCAAATCATGGCGCTTCGGGAAAACAATGAAACCCACAAATATATGCTGATGCGTGGGCGTTATTCATACATGAGAGATGTTCTGTACGACAGAATGACGAAAATCATTGGTTCGCCCAATAACATTTCGCATTCCGCCCTGTGCGCTGAAGCGGAAAAGTTCGGTCCCTATTATACAGAGGGTTATTGGGGGTACCGCCAGTACGATGTTACCAATGCCGGATATATCCTTCTTTGGGGGGCAGACCCCCTGGCTGCCAACCGGCAGGTCTCATATTACTCAAAGGTCTGGGGCGATGCCATCAACCGGGCAACCGTCGCTATCGTAGAACCTAGACTATCGGCCACTGCAGCAAAAGCGGATGAATGGCTGCCGGCCAAACCGGGTACCGACGGCGCTCTTGCTGTCGCGATTGCGCATGTCCTTTTAACGGAAGAGCTCTGGCATAAGCCTTTTGTAGGAGATTTCGTTGGCGGGAAAAATCTATTTGTCAAAGGTCAGCAGCTTGATGAAACGCTTTTCGAGGAGAAATTCACTTATGGCCTTGTCAAATGGTGGAACCTCGAACTCAAGGATAAAACCCCTGAATGGGCTGCGGGAATAACAGATATCCCGGCCGAACAAATCCGACGGGTTGCTTTGGAATATGGCAAGGCTGCTCCGCATGCCATTTCATGGCTGGGAGGGGGGCCGTGCATGCAGGTTAGAGGCGGTTTTACCTCTATGGCGGTCCATGCACTCAACGGACTGGTCGGATCGGTGGATAATGTGGGAGGTACTCAAGTGGCAAACAAAGAGTATACGTCCAAATTTCCCAAACCGGATGCATTCATGGATGATATTGCCAAAAAAGGCAAAAAACATGGAAAAATTGATCATCGCGGCCGGCTTCACTTTCCTTGCATATCAAAAGGGAAATCCGGTGGTGGTGTGATCACCAACAATGCGGCGGACGGCATATTGAATGAAGATCCCAACGAGATTAAAGTCGCAATCGCATACATGAATAACTTTGCCTTTTCTGCACCCCAACCGGAAAGATGGGAAAGAGCGCTATCCAAGATACCGTTCCTGACACATATCACAACCAATGCTTCGGAGTTTTCCTGGTTTGCCGATATCCTGCTGCCGGACACACACCACATGTTTGAAAAATGGGGGTATGTAAAATCTCATGGAAATGGCTATCGCCATGTCACATTAATGCAGCCTATCATCAAAAATATCTGGGATTATAAGATTGATGAAACCGAAATCCCCTGGCTGATTGCAGAAAAACTGGCCGAAAGGGGTTTTGATAATCTGCTTCGGCATTATAAGACATATATTGATCCTGAAACCGGCAAAGCACCTACCAATGATAAAGAATTTGCATTGTACGCATTGAAATACGCGACGCAGCAGCTTTGGGACCCCAGCAAACATAAAGGCGGCGATAAATTTAACGGGTGGAATGCCCTTTTGAAAAACGGTGTCTGGAATTCAGATCCCTATCCCTTTAAAAAACGGTGGGGAAACATGAAAACCAAGACCAAGATGTTTGAATTCTACAGTGAAACACTGAAAGCCGCACTTGGAAAACATGCAGAAAAACATGGTGTGACAGTGGATCAGGTTATGAAGGCTACGAATTATCTGGCCAGAGGCGAAATGGCTTTTGTCCCGCACTATGAAGCCCCCTTTACACTTGGCGATGAAAAAGAATACCCTTTTATTCATGTGGATCACAAATCCCGCCTCAACCGCGAGGGGCGCTCGGCCAACTGCTCGTGGTATTACGATTTCAAAGACATTGATCCGGGAGATGAAGCCTGGGATGATGTAGCCAAAATTAATCCGGTTGACGGTAAAAAATTCAATATTCAAAACGGTGACCGGATAAAACTCACCTCACCCACCGGAAGCCTGATCTGCACGGCCAAACTCTGGGAAGGGGTTCGTCCTGGGACGGTTGCAAAATGTTACGGTCAGGGGCACTGGGTATACGGTCGGCTTGCGTCCAAAAAATTCGGCGTAGAGCCACGTGGAGGAAGTTCAAACGATATCATACCGGCACAATATGAGGCACTAAGCGGCAGTACCGCCTATTACGGTGTAACCCGGGTAAAAATTGAAAAGGCATAAGGAGGAAACAGGATGCCAAGATATGCAATGGTCATAGACCTTCAAAGGTGTGTCGGGTGCAGCGCATGCAGTATCGCCTGCAGAAACGAAAATAATGTGCCTGACGGGATCTATTGGTCAAATAAATTAACAGAGACATCCGGAACGTTTCCGAATGTCCGGTATCACTACATACCAACCCTTTGCAATCATTGTGAAAATGCCCCTTGTGTCAGAGGCTGCCCCACACAGGCTATGCACAAGCTGGACAACGGGATTACCATGCATAATCCCAAAAAATGCATTGGATGTAAATATTGTGAATTCAACTGTCCCTATGGCGTCATCTATTTTAACTGGACCTATCCGCACAAAGAATGGAAAAACAAGGAAAAAGTACTTGAGGGAACAACCTCACCGGCAGAAGAAGTCGCCAAGACCAGCGGAAAAACACTACCGTATTACAACCCGGAAAGAGAAGATACATTGGCAGGGATACGACCCAAAGGCGTCGTAGAAAAATGCACGTTCTGTGACCACCTGGTTAAAAGGGGAAAACTGCCCAGATGTGTGGAAGCTTGTCCTGCCGACGCACGCGTGTTTGGTGATATGAACGATCCGAACAGTAAAGTACGTCAACTGCTGGGTAAGTTCCGTCCCTTCCGACTCAGGGAGCAGATCGGCACCGAGCCACATGTCTTTTATATCAGGGACTTCAACCCTGCCAACTATCAGCCGAGCAAAGGAGGTATCTGATGAATCAGACAAAATCTTCTAATGGATTGTTTTTTACCTGGCTGGGCCTGTTGGGCATTTCGATCCTGATCGGCCTGTTCGCCGCCTTTAAACTCCTGACAGAAGGCCACCACCTGTTTAACGCCAATGATGTTCTCATCTGGTCTCTGCCTTTGGGTGTATACATTTATCTGGCTTTAACAAGCTCCGGTCTGACATTGCTTGCCTCTGTTCCCCTCGTATTTGGTATAAAAAGGTATGAACCTTTCGCCAAGCGATTGGTCTTCCTGGCGATAGGGGCTTTGCTGGGCGGATTTGTTTCAATCGGTCTTGAGCTGGGGAATGTTTTTCATATGGTGTATATCCTACTGTCCCCTAATTTAAGCTCGCCGATCTGGTGGATGGGCGCCATTTACAGCCTTGAATTGGTAGTCCTTTTGATCAAATTTCAGCGAATTCATGCCGGTGACTGGGACAGTCGTTTGAGCAAGTGGTTAGGGAAAGTCGGGTTTCTATGCGCATTGATTGCCCCATTGATGATTGGATCTGTTTTTGGTCTGACAGAATCGAGAGTCACGTATTTTGGTCCGGTCATGTCGATTTACTGTCTGTTTATGGCAATCCTCAGCGGTTCGGCCCTCTGTCTGCTTTATAATCTGATCCAGGCACAGGTGACCGGTAATGTAATTTCCGGAGACAAGGATGCCTTGTTCAAAGAATTCACCCGGATTTTCACCGGTGCTCTGGGTGCTGTGATCATTTTGACGCTGATTAAATTTTTTATTGAAGGATCAACCGTTATCCCTGAATTTTTGAATTATCATAAATATGCACAGGCTTTCGGTAGTATTGCCGGATTAAATACAGAAGTTATTCTGGGATTGTTCCTGCCGTTCATCTTAATCTCCATTCCAGGGCTTCGCCACAACAACAGTACAAGAATACTTACCTGCGCGCTGGTACTGTTGGGAACGCTTGCGATGCACATGGAAATCCTTTTGGCCGGACAAAGCCGTCCTGTCGGGCCGAAAGCAGAACAATTCCCAGATGTAATATCTTATTATCCTAGCAGTTGGGAATGGATGGTATTCTTGTTGGCCGTTGCCGTAATGCTGTTGCTGTTCAGCCTTGGGGAACGCTTTTTAAAGCTTGAATCAACACCAGCCTAATTATTTTGAGGGCTGGTCATTAACCAAGGCCTGAAACTGAAGTTTTCATCCGGGTTTTGCCCACCTTACCCGGATGAAACTTCAGCAAATCGCAATGATAGGAGATGCATATGGATAATCAACAAATGGTCGAATCCGAATCAGCCAGGCAAAATTGTTACCAAGCATTTGCCAGATGTTATCATTTACCGACTCAATCACTGAAAAAGGACCTGCAGGTGCTACAGAAGGATCTTGGCAGAACAGGTTCCGAAGCGTTGCCTTATTTGAACGATATGATCCTTGAGATGAAGCAGATCCCTTTGGATGTCTTATCCGTTGATTTTACCCGTCTTTTTGTCGGGCCTTACAGCTTGCCTGCACCACCTTACGGTTCAGTGTATTTAGAAAATGAACGTAAGGTGATGGGGGACTCCACCATGACCGTTCTTCGGTTTTACCGAAGATTTGGCCTTGATATCGCAGAAGGGCTAAAAGAGGTGCCTGACCACATTACAATCGAGCTTGAGTTTATGTATTTTTTGATTTACAAAGAAATAGAATCAATTCTTTCCAATGATCTAGAATCATCGCAACTCTACATAAAGGAACAATTGTCTTTTTTGGCAGATCACTTAGATGTCTGGGCTCCTCAATTCACGGGTAACATTATAGAATTTTCAGGAACTGAATTTTACCGCAACCTTGGAAAGGCAACTCGATTGTTTATTAAGGAAGATTGCCTATATCTCAATAATGTCTGTAAGAAAGCCGCTTTGAAATAAAAAGGATGACAAGATGCAATCGTTTGAAACACTGTTATCTAAATCCGCCAAAGCCCATGGGCATTTGTGTCCGGGCCAGGTCGTCGGCGTCAGGATGGCGATTCTCGGGTGCCGGTTGCTTGGCCTTGATAATCCCACCAGCATAGCGCAGATCAAAAAATTCCTGGTTTATGTCGAGATGGACAGATGCACAGCGGATGCGGTTGCCCATGTAACGGGGGTAAAGCTTGGGCGAAGAAGCCTTAAATTCATGGATTATGGTATCATGGCCGCTACATTTGTTCACCTTGAAACAGGAATGGCTTTTAGAATTCTATCTACGGAAGAATCCAGAGACCTTTCCTGCGTCTATGCACCCGAAGAATCTGAAAAAAGAATTCAACAGCTTCTGGCCTACAAGAGGATGCCGGATAATGTTCTTTTTAGAGTGCAAAAAGTTCATGTAGAAGTGAATGCGTTGGATTTGCCGGGTCCGACCAAACAAAAAGTGGCCTGCTCTCGCTGTGGCCAAGTCGTACGCGACGGCAGGGAAGTCATACATGACGGGAAACCATTGTGCAGGCCTTGCAGCGACAATTGCTATTTTTCAGCCCCCCAAGAAATTTTATGGCCCGATATGGATTGGACACCGGTAAATGGGGCGAACGGCACGACAAGGGATAAAGGTAAAAACAAGAGTTCAGCTTACTAAATCCGGATATTTTTTTTAATTTGCCAACAATGGTAAAGGAGAATTGCTTGTGTTAAAAAAAATACGTGTTGAGGATGCCGTCGGACAGCGTTTAAGCCATGATATTACCGAAATCAGACCTGGCGAATTTAAAGATGCTGCTTTCAGAAAAGGCCATACTGTTTGTGATGAGGATATCTGTCATCTTCAGAAATTAGGGAAGAACCATCTTTATCTCATTGATCTTGAAAAAGACGAGATACATGAGAATCAAGCCGCATCTATTCTTGCAAATGGTCTGGCAGGGGAAGGCATCACCTGGGTAGACAATCCAAAAGAAGGTAAAATTTGTCTCTATGCTGAACATGATGGGCTTTTAGTGATCAACAAAGCCAATCTGGCCGCATTCAATATGGTGGATGAGGTGATGTGCGCGTCTTTGCACAGCTACACGCTGGTGAAAAAAGGTCAGCAGGTGGCTGCAACGAGGGCGATTCCTCTGGTTATGAAACGAAATCCGGTAGAACGGGCAGCTGCTATTGCGGCTCAGGAAGGCGGCACTGTATCGGTCCATGTTTTAAAAGATGCCAAAGTGGGCGTGATTATAACAGGAAATGAGGTTTTTAACGGGCTGGTTGATGATAAATTTGCACCGATTTTAAAGAAAAAAATTACTGATTTAAGATCACATATCACCCGTATTGAATTGGTTCCTGATAACACTGAATTGATCCAGCAGGCGATTGAAACGCATATTCAAAATAATTGTGATTTGATTTTACTTTCAGGAGGTATGAGTGTTGACCCGGATGATGTCACAAGAAAAGGGATTCGAAATGCAGGGGCCACTGAAATGCATTATGGTGCCGCAGCGCTTCCCGGGGCCATGTTTATGGTAGCATATATTAACAATATTCCTCTGCTCGGTGTTCCTGCATGCGGCCTGCACCATAAAGTAACCGTTCTTGATTTGATATTACCCCGTATTTTAATAGGCGAACGTATAGGAAAAAAAGAACTGGCTTTTATCGGACATGGAGGACTGTGCATGGATTGTCCTGAATGTACGCATCCTCACTGCCCTTTTGGCAAAGGTATGTAAACGAATAAAAAAAGCGCACAAAATCAAATCGTTATTCGCTAGAGCCGGATCATTTCCCCCGGACGGTCCGGGCCTGCCACATAAAGGGCGGTATCAGACCCGTTTAGCCCCTTGGCCACCTCTGCTGCGGCCTTGTCCGGGCAATTGTTCTCTTCGCTGAGATGGGCCAGCACCAGGTGTGACAGATCCCCGTGGTGCAATTCCGCCACAAGGTCTCTTGCATCCATGTTGGATAAATGGCCGTGCCGCCCCTTGATCCGTTGTTTCAAATGCCAGGGATAGGGACCGTTGTCCAGCATCCGGGGGTCATGGTTGGATTCCAGGTACAGGGCGTTGCTGCCGGACAAATGATACTTCACCAGGCTGTTGGCAAGGCCCAGGTCCGTGGCAAGGCCGATCTTTTTACCGCCGCAGGCCAGGGTAAGGCCGGCAGGGTCCCGGGCATCGTGGGAGATGGAAAATGGGGTCACCGTCATATCCCCGACGGTAAATTCCGTGCCCACCTCAAAAAATTCCAGGCGGTCAATTTTACCCAGGTTTGAGCAGGCCCGCCAGGTATCCCGGGTAATAAAAACGGGAATATCGAACCGTCTGCTCAATATTCCCGCGCCTTTGACATGATCGGTATGTTCATGGGTGATGACGATGGCTTTCAGGTGTTCCGGGCGCTCTCCGATGGTGTCGAGGCGCCGCTGGATTTCAACCCCTGAAAGCCCTGCGTCAACAAGTACGGCAGTGTCCCCGGTGGAGACAAAGACGGCATTCCCCTTGCTGCCGCTGGCAAGGGGACACATGCAGAAAGAACTAGTCTTGGGTTTCGGCATCTTTCTGGTTTTCAGCGTCTTTCTTTGCAGCCTTGTAGCTGAGTTTGATCTTGCCGTCTCTGGTGATGTCCAGGACTTTCACCTTGATCACTTCGCCTTCTTTCACCACATCGGTGACTTTCTTCACCCGGTAGTCGGCCAGCTCGGAAATGTGAACCAGGCCGTCGGTGCCGGACTTGATATTGACGAAGGCGCCGAAATCGGTGATCTTGACCACCGCACCTTCGTAGATGGTGCCGATTTCAGGATCCATGGCAATGTCTTTTACCATGGCCACGGCTTTGGCGGAGTCTTCTTCATTTTCAGCCGCAATCTTCACGATACCGTCGTCGTTCACCTCAATGGTGGTGTTGGTATCGGCCTGGAGTGCGCGGATGATTTTACCGCCGGGGCCGATGATATCGCGGATCTTGTCCTTGTTGATCTGGACGCTGACAATTTTGGGGGCGTGGGGTGAGACCTCGTCCCTGGATTTGTCCAGGGTTTCCATCATCTTGTCAAGGATGTGAAGTCTGCCGCCGTTGGCCTGGTTCAACGCGTTCTCCATGATCTCTTTGGACAGCTCTTTGATCTTGATGTCCATCTGCAGGGCGGTGATACCGTCCCTTGTGCCGGCCACCTTGAAGTCCATGTCGCCGAAGTGATCCTCGTCACCGAGGATGTCGGAAAGAACCACCACTTTGTCCCCTTCGGAGACCAGGCCCATGGCAATACCGGAAACCGGTGCCTTGATGGGCACACCGCCGTCCATGAGGGCGAGACAGCCGGAACATACCGTACCCATGGAGGAAGACCCGTTGGATTCGGTGACTTCGCCCACCAGGCGGATGGTGTACTCAAAATCCTCCGGGGAGGGAACCACTTTCTCAAGGGCCCTGTGAGCCAGGTTGCCGTGACCGATATCCCGTCTGGAAGGACCGCCCGGGCGTTTTACCTCGCCTACGGAGTAGGGAGGGAAGTTGTAGTGGAGCATGAAAGCCCGGGTGGCGTTACCGTCGTTCAGGGTTTCGATGCGCTGCTCGTCCAGGCCGGAACCCAGGGTCAGCACCCCGACCACCTGGGTTTCACCGCGGGTGAACAGGGCGGAACCGTGGGGTCTAGGAAGGATGCCGGCTTCACAGGTGATGTCGCGGACCTCGTCAAAGGCACGACCGTCGATTCTGCGGCCTTCTTCCAGAACGATGGTCCGGGATACGGCTTTGACGGTTTTACCGAAAACCTCTTTGATCTCCTTGACCTGCTCGGGATAGTCCGCCTCAAAGTGGGCGATGGTCTCTTCCTTGAGGGCGGAAAGGGCGTTCTGGCGTTCCAGCTTTGTTTTAATCTGGACTTTTTCGTGGATCTTATCCTTGGCAAAGGCCTTGACCTTTTCCGCCAGTTCCGCATCACGTTCCGGGGCCACAAGCACCCGTTTTTCTTTACCGACGGCGGCTTTCAATTCCACCTGAAGGTCGATGGCCGGCTGCATGGCTTCATGCCCGAAAAAGATGGCGTCGAGCATGTCTTTTTCAGATACGATTTCAGCCCCGCCTTCCACCATGACCACACCGGTCTTGGAACCGGCAACGGTAAGATCGATGTCGCTTTCTTCCATCTGGGCCGGGGTGGGGTTGGCAATGAACTCGCCGTTCACACGGCCCACCTTGATGCCGGCGATGGGGCCGTCAAAGGGGATGTCGGAAATTTCCAGGGCAGTGGAAGCGCCGATCATGGCCAGGATGCCGGGTTCGCACGTCTTGTCCGTGGACATGACCGTGGCGATGATCTGGGTTTCAAAGCTGTAGTCGTCATGGAACAGCGGACGGATGGGCCGGTCGATGAGACGGGCGTTCAGGGTTTCGTTTTCAGAGGGACGGCCGATTTCCCGGCGGAAATAGTTACCGGGGATTCTGCCCGCCGCATAGATTCTTTCCTGGTATTCCACGGAAAGGGGCAGGAAACTTGCGTCCAATTTGGGTTCCTTGGCTGCCACGGCGGTGACCATGACAATGGTTTCCCCGTATTTAACGACAACGGATCCAGATGCCTGCTTTGCAATTTTACCGGTGGTGATGGATAGTTCTTTTCCGCCGATTTCGGCTGATACAATTTTTTCCATTTTCACTCCTTAATTCAATGAGATACAAAAATGGGCGAAGTGTAGAGGAAAGATACTTTTAAGTCATAAACCCGCATATTTACCATCAAACCGTTTGCTGTTCCGTCTGCCGGCTTGATAGCAAAGATGCGACTTTATATAAAAGTATCTGACTAACGCTGCGCCCGTTAAAAACAAAAAAACCGGTTTTTGACCCGTAAGATGCCAAAAACCGGTTTAAGGTCATGTTACCTTCTGAGTCCGAGTTTCTCGATCAGGGCACGGTATCTGTTTACGTCTTTTTTCTTAACGTAGTCCAGAAGGCTTCTGCGCCGACCGACCAGAATCAGCAGGCCCCGTCTTGAATGGTGGTCTTTTTTATGGACCTTCAAATGTTCAGTCAGATAGCTGATTCTATGGGTTAAAATGGCCACCTGTACTTCGGGGGAGCCGGTGTCGGATTCATGGAGCTTGAACTTTTCGATCATCTCCTCTTTGTTTTCTGCTAATAATACCACTGTAACACTCCTTTATTTGGAATAAATTAAATCGCTATATTTTCGGCAGGTCATCCGATGGCCGTTAATCCAATATTCCATTCAGAAAGACGGCACATGACCGTGCCTGCATAGCGCACATATAACCGTATGTATTTACCAGCTAAGTGATAAAAACGCAACAATAATTGTAGGTTCGGCCCTGTTTATCCGGTTCCACAAGGGCCAGAAGTCCGCCCTCCTGATCGAGGATACGAACGGGGGCCTGCCCCTTTACCTGGGCATCTGCGGTGACCTGTCCGGCCTCGTTGATTGGCAGGCGCTGGCCGTGACGAATTCGATTCTTTATCTTCTCATCCACGACAACGGCCGGCAGATCGGTCAGGGCATCGGCCATAGTAACCATACGGCTTTCGATGTCCTCCCTGTCCATGTCTTCCAGTTCAGCAAGTTCCGTTGCCTGTTCGATGGCAAACTGGCTGGACCGGGTACGGCAAAGTCCGGAAAGATGGGCGCCGCATCCCAGGGCCTTGCCGATATCATAGGCCAGGCTGCGGATATAAGTCCCCCCGGAACAATGGACATCCAGGGAAAATACGGGAAGGCCCGCATCGTCTTTTTCTGGCACAGAAGCGCAGATGCTGTAAATCTCAATTCGCCGGGGCGGCTTCTGGATGATTTTCCCCTGGCGGGCCAGCTTGTACAGGGGCTGTCCTTCATGTTTGAGTGCGGAATAGGCCGGGGCCACCTGGTCCTGGGGCCCATGGAACTTGGACACCACCTGCCGGATATCTTCCGGGGTTATGCGTTTCAGCACATCATGATCCGCCTTAAAAACGACTTCCCCGGTACAATCGTAGGTATCGGTTTCAACCCCCAGTGTCACCCTGGCCCGGTAGCCTTTGCTGCCGTCCAGGAAAAATCTGGAAATACGGGTGGCCTTTTGTACTGCAATTAGAAGCACTCCGGTGGCAAAGGGGTCCAAAGTGCCCGTATGACCGATCTTTTTAACCTTAAGGGCACGTTTAAGCCGTCCCACCACAGCAGCGGACGACAAGCCTTCGGGCTTGTTGACAACAAGAATACCGTCTTTCATGGCAATTTCTTAGGAAACTCGCTTAAGAATTAGGAATCTTCAGCATCGTCCTCGCGGTCTTCCCCTTTGGGGGCCGCATCGATCAATGCATCAAGGCGGGCAGCCCTGTCAAAGGTATCATCGTGGAAAAACCGCAATTCAGGCATAAAACGCAAGCCCAGCTTCGGGGCAATGCTTTTCTTTATGAACCCTTTGGACTTTTTGAATCCCTCCAGGGCCTCAGCAACCCGTCGTTCGTCACCGAACACCGTCACATATATGCTTGCGATCCTAAGGTCCGGTGACATCTTGACTCCGGAGATGGTGACCATTTCCAGACGGGGATCAGACATTTTTTTTGAAAGCAGGTCCGTAATGGCCGTCTGGATCATATTCGAGACCCGCTCTCCGCGTGAATAGGGTTTCATGGTCGGTTAGCCCTGGTACTTTCTTTCTTCAACTTCATAGCATTCAATGGCATCACCCACCTTAATGTCGTTGTACTTCTCAAGACCGATACCGCATTCAAACCCCTGCTCCACTTCCCTGACGTCATCTTTAAACCTCCGCAGTGAGGAAAGTTCCGTATCGCATTTGATAACACCGTCCCTGAGCAGACGCACCTTCTTGCCCCGGACCACCTTGCCCTCTGTAATGGCGCAACCGGCAATGGTACCGATTTTCGGAACCACAAAGGTATCCCGCACTTCCGCCCGGCCCACGATGATCTCATGGAAGGTGGAGGGCATCATGCCGTCAAGGGCGGCCTTGATGTCGTTGATGACGTCATAGATGATGTCGTAGAAGCGCATATCCACGTTTTCATCCTTGGCCATCTTCCGGATCTGGGGATTCGGACGGACGTTAAAGCCGATAATGATCGCATCGGATACTGCGGCCAGGGCAACGTCAGACTCGTTAATGGTACCTGCACCGGAGTGAACGATCTTGACATCCACCTCTTCCTTGGCCAGGTCTTTGAGAGAGTCGTTGAGGGCTTCGATGGAGCCCTGAACGTCGGCCTTGACAATAAGCTTGAGTTCCTTGATTTCGGCGGAACCCAGGTTTTCGAACATCTTTTCAAGGTTGGCGCGGCTCTTCTTGGCCAGCTCTTTGGCGCGCTGCTTCTGCATCCTGTGCCCGGCAATCTGCTTGGCATCCTTGTCGGAAGCCACGGCAATGAATTCGTCACCGGCATCGGGCACACCGGTCATGCCGACGATCTCCACAGGCATGCTGGGTCCGGCAGTGTCGATGCGGTTGCCGGTATCGTCGATCATGGCACGGATTCGGCCGGAATGAAGGCCGCAGACAATGGGATCACCGTCTTTGAGCGTACCCTGTTTCACCAGAACCGTTGCAACGGCGCCGCGTCCCGTATCCAGACGGGATTCAACCACGTAACCTGTGGCCTTGCGGTCCGGATTGGCACGAAGTTCCAGGACTTCGGCCTGGAGAAGCACCATTTCCAAGAGCTCGTTGATACCTTCACCGGTTTTGGCGGACACCTTCACAAAGATAACGTTACCGCCCCAGTCTTCAGCCAAAAGATCGTGTTCGGAAAGCTCACGCATGATCCGGTCGGGATCCGCACCGGCCTTGTCCATCTTGTTGACGGCAACCACCACAGGCACATCCGCGGCCTTGGCATGGTTGATGGCCTCAATGGTCTGGGGCATGACACCGTCGTCCGCCGCCACAACCAGGATAACGATATCCGTGACCTTGGCGCCCCTGGACCGCATGGCGGTAAAGGCGGCATGGCCCGGGGTATCCAGAAAGGTAATCCGGCCGCCGGCTTCGGTTTCAACATTGTAGGCACCGATGTGCTGGGTGATACCGCCGGCCTCGCCGCTGGTAATCTTGGATTCCCGGATAACATCCAGCAATGAGGTTTTACCATGGTCAACATGGCCCATGATGGTAACCACCGGCGGGCACTCTTCCATATCGCCCTCATCTTCGACTTCGGTTTCAACGGAACCGAGCAGTGTTTCCTCTTCGAAACTGGCCTTTTCCACTTCAAAGTCAAATTCAGCCGCCACCAGTGAGGCCGTGTCAAAATCAATGGTCTGGTTCACCGTGGCCATAACCCCCATGCCCATAAGCTTGACGATCATCTCGTTGGCCTTGATGCCCATACGTTTGGCAAGTTCCGCAAGCTCAATGGCCTCATCAATCTTGATGCGGCGCTTAATGGCCTTAGGCGTTGTAATCTGGGTCTTCTGGAAGGCTCCCTTCTTACCCCGGACATCCTTTCTGCCCTTTTTCTTGCGGCCGCGGCCGCGGTATAGGTCGTTACCCTCCACCACGGATTTTTTCTTACGCCGCTTTCTCTTTCCGGGCTGGTCGTCTCCGCCCCACCCTTTCTTGCGCGGATCACTGCCGGGCTGCGGCATCATCATATCCTGAACAGACATGCTCGGATCAGGTCCGGGGGCGGGAGTGCCGGCGGGTCGATTGGGCCGGTTCGGCCGGTTGGGCCGTGACGGGGCATCGCCCCTGCCGTTCTGACGCCTGTCGTCGGCAGGCTGTTTCATCCGCTTGATATTTTCCAGAACCGCGGGATCCGCCACCCTGACAATTTTAGCCGGTGTTGAGGATTTGCGTTTTTTCTTTTTCTTTTTGGCCTGACCCTTATCGTCCTCTTCTTGGCCATCATCGCTACCCTCGGGGACATCCTCTGTCCCGGCCGGGGCTTTAGCTGGCGCTTTGGCTTCTTGAGCCTGGTTGTCGGCAGTTGAGGCATCCGCATCAACGGGCGGGGCTGTGGCCTCCTGTTCCGGTGCGTCCTTTACAGCCGTTGCTACGGCATCTGTGTCCACAGTTTCGGGATCCTTTTTGTCCTCGGTAACAGGCGCCTCTTTTTCCGGTTGAGATGGCACCTCAACCTCTGGCTCCGGTTCGGGTTCGGGTTTAGGGGATTCAGTGGCCACGGGCCGGATAATCTTAGCCGGTTCCGCGGTTTTTCCCACCACCTTTCTGGCCGGACGCTTTTTGACCGCAGCGGAATCGCCCTCTGTCTCAGACGCTTCGGCTGATGGGGCAGGGGCAGCAGGTTCAGAAGTGTCCTGTTCCGGTGTGTCTTCTGCAGGGGCTGCGGCACGGCGCCGAACAACCGCAGCCGTATCAGTTTCCGCAGCCTCTTCATCCTCGGTATCAACCGCGTCGTCCACGTCTGCCATCTGGGTATCGGACTCTGGTTTGGCTTTACGGCGACGGATAACGGATGGACGCACCTTTACACTTTTCTGCTTTTTCTTACCAAACATCTCTCTTTTGATCGCGGTGACCGTGCTGTCTTCCAGAGAACTCATGTGGCTTTTAACTTCGATTTTCAGTTCTTTCATCTTGTTGAGAAGCTGCTTATTTGTCATGTTCAAATCTTTAGCCAACTCATATACTCTGACCTTCGCCATTCGTCGCCCCCAGTAAATCCTCTTTATTTAAAATCCAAATCCTTCGTCCGTCACCCTGCTTGATACAACCTAGTCCGCAATCCCGTCGGGATCCGTATCTTCCTGGGTGCCGCCCTGCGCTTCAAACGCGTCACCGGCTTCCTTTTCCGCAGCCTTGGCCGCATCCAGTGCGGCCGCTTCTTCTGCGGCAGCCTGCTGAATTAGCCGCTGTTCTTCTTCAACGATATAGACGGCCTCTTCGATGGTGGCAATTGCATCTTCGATACTGATATTCATCACGGCGGCTATATCTTCAGCCATGGCGTCCATAATATCCAGCAAGGAGGCGTAACCGGCCTTAAACAGCACCTCGGCCATGGGCAGGCCGACATTTGAGAGTTTCATCAGGCTGTCATAGCCTTCTTTCACCTCACGGCTGTAATCCTCTTCGCTGGTGACCTCCAGGTGCCACCCGGTGATTTCACAGGCAAGGGATACGTTCTGCCCGCCTTTACCGATGGCAATGGAGAGGTACTCGTCGTTGACGATGACCTCCATGGACTGGTTGTCCTCATCAATGATAACTCTGGCAATTTCCGCCGGAGACAGGGCATTGCATACAAACCGGGCAATGTCGGGACTCCATTGTACGATATCAATTTTCTCACCCCGAAGTTCCTGAACAATGTTCTGAACCCGGTTGCCCTTCATCCCGACGCAGGCCCCGACTGGATCCACATCGGAATCAATGGAAGACACGGCGATCTTAGCCCGGATACCCGGGACACGGGCAGCCCCGCGGATAGAGACAATCCCTTCAGCCACCTCGGGCACCTCGGTCTTGAACAGCTCCACAAGAAATTCCGGATGGGTTCTGGACAGGATAATCTGTGCGCCCTTGGATTCTTCCAGGACATCCACCACGTAGGCCCTGATCCGGTCTCCGCGTTTGTAATTTTCCTTGGGCATCTGCTCACGGGGCCTGAGTACGGCCTCGGCCTGCCCCAGGTTAACAATGATGCTTCCCCGGTCGAACCGCTGGACAATACCGTTGATGATCTTGCCTTTTTTGTGGATAAAATTTTCATATACCGCGTTGCGTTCAGCTTCACGCATCTTCTGGATAATGACCTGTTTTGCGGACTGGGCGGCAATCCTGCCGAACTCTTCGGTATCGATCCGGATACCCAGGGAGTCTCCGATCTCGCATTCCGGGTCATATTCAAGCCCTTCGTCAATGGTCAGCTCACTGTCCGGATACTCGACTTCCTCCACCACTTCCTTAAAATGGAAAACCTCAACATCACCGCTTTTTTCATCATAATGGACTTCGATATCAGCCCTGGGCCCGATTTTTTTCCTGGCAGCCGAGATAATTGCCTCTTTCAGGGTATGGATCAGAATTTCTGCATCAATCCCCTTTTCACGGCTTACCTGGTCGATTACCCTTTTTATATCTGTGATAAACATGTTAAGCGTTCTCCCATTTTACTGACCTGCAAGCATTGCTTTGCTGATCATAAAGCCGGCTATTTCAACCTGGTTACCATCAACTGCAATTACAACAGAATCATCGTTTGTCTTCTCAAGAATCCCGGTGAACTTTTTTTGGCCGTTGACCGGCTCATGGGTTTCAATTTTCACCCGTTCCCCCGTAAACCGGATAAAGTCTTCTTTCCGGCTCAAGGGGCGGTTAAAACCGGGGGATGACACCTCCAGGCGGTAACGCCCGATGTTCTCAATATGTACGTCGATCAAATCCCCGAGCTGGCGGCTGATCATCACACAATCATCCAGGGTGACCCCGCCGGGTTTGTCCATGTAAAGCCGAACAATCTTATCCCGGTTGCTGGTGACACATTCAATATGGACCAGCTCGAATTTCTCAGCGGCGAACAATGGGTCAGCCACATCCTTGACCTGCTGTGCCAGTCTGCCGTATTCTTTTTGCCTGATAAAATCCATACCTGCCTGCAACCTTATAAACTTTCTTCCACAAATACAAAAACGGGCAGATGCCCGTTCCTAGTACAATTCTCAACAAAATCATCACCAAAAACCATTGGGTCAGATCATATTTCACCCCATAAAATGGAACAAATCTGCCATCCTTACCCAAAAAGATGGAGCGGGCAACGAGGCTCGAACTCGCGACATCAAGCTTGGGAAGCTTGCACTCTACCAACTGAGTTATGCCCGCATCAGCAGCGCAATATAGCAATCTTGCTTCTGTTTGTCAACACCCCAACCGAATGGGTGTCAGGCAGGGCCCGGAAGCCTCGTCAGACAAGGCCCCGAGCCCGCACCAACAAAAAAGCTAACCCGGCAGGCTCGCGTTGAAGGCATCCAGCACGCGGCCGGACAACAGGGAATGAATCTTTTTAATATTTTTTTCCGTCAGGGTTTTACTGGCAGACCGGTACACCACTCTGAAAGAGAGTGACTTTTTGCCCTCGCCAATGTTTTCCCCTTCAAACACATCAAAAAGAAAGTAGTCCTCAATCAACGCCTGCTTTTCGGCAAATTCCCGGATGTTTTCCAGGATGGCACCCACAGCCACCCCCTTGTCCACGATCAGGGTCATGTCCCTGGAAATGGCGGGGAATTTGGGCAGTGGCTGGGCCTGGATGGCTTCGGGCATGACCGCCTGAAGTGCCGCCATGTCCATCTCGACCACAAAGGCATCCTGCTTGAGCCCATAGGTCTTCAAAACACCTGCGGCAATTTTGCCAAGCGTACCGACAACCTTACCGCCGCAGACAACACGGGCGGCGTGACCGGCCTCGAAATACGGGCAGGTGTCGTCATCAATTCTTTCATACCCTGCACCGGTAATGAACAGATCGTCCAATAGCCCCTGCACTACGCCTTTAAGGTCGAAAAAATCCAAGGGCGCCGGTTTTGAAAACCAGGTCTGGTCGGTTCGGTTACCGGTCATCAGGGCGCCCACCATTTCAACTTCCGTGGGCTGCTCACCTTTTCCGTTGGCGTAGAACACCTTGCCGATCTCAAAGATCTTCAGGGTTTCGATCTGCTGGGCGGTGTTCCGGCGCATGGTTTCAAGGAGACCTGGCACCAGCGTGGACCGCAGCACGGACATCTGGTCTGAGATGGGGTTCAAAATTTCTTCGACGGTCCGCCTGGCATCATTTTCAGAAAGCTCTAGCCGGTCGCATGAGGCCTCATGGATGAAATTGTAGTTGATGGCCTCGAAAAAAGAAAATCCGGTCATGGCCTGGCGGATTTTATTTCTGAGTATCAGCCGCGGTGCCAGTACTTTCCCCTTGGCAGGCACAGGCGGATAGCTGGTCTCAATATTGTTGTACCCCCAAAGCCTTGCCACCTCTTCGGACAGGTCCTCATGGCGGGGGACATCCACCCTAAAAGAGGGAACACCGACCTTGAGACGACCGTCATCAACTTTTTCTACCCTGAATTCAACAGATTCTAAAATCTGCGCAATTACATCGGCGGAAAAATCAGTTCCCAGACGCACGTTCAGCGCGGCCGTTTTCAGATCAATTTCCACAGGGGTGTGCTTGACGGGATGTTCATCGATAACACCATCGGCAATTTTGGCGTCGCATAGTTCAGCCATCAGGGCAACGGCACGTTTCATGGCATACAAGGAGCCTTCGGGATCAACCCCGCGTTCGAACCTGTGGGAGGCATCGGTGCCGATACCGGTACGTTTGGCTGTTCTGCGCACGGATACCGGGTTAAAATAGGCACTTTCCACCAGCACCCGGGTGGTGGTATCGGAGATTTCCGAATTTTCACCGCCCATGACACCGGCAATGCCCACAGGCCGCTCACCGTCACAGATCATCAGCATCTCGGATTCCATTTTATGGGTTTTGGAATCCAGGGTGGTGAACTCGATTTCGCTGCCGGCCGTCTGGACGACTATTTTGCCACCGGCCAGATTGTCAAAATCAAATGCGTGAAGGGGCTGTCCGGTTTCCATCATGACGTAGTTGGTAATATCCACCACATTGTTGATGGGTGTCAGACCGACGGCCTCAAGCCGCGCCTGCAGCCAGTGGGGAGACGGGCCGACTTTTACGTCGAAGAGCATGCCCGCGGTGTATCTCGGGCAAAGCTCGGGATCTTTTATCTCAACACGGGTAAAATCGTGGATGGATTCAGTGGCAATCCGGTGGGCCGGAAATTCCGCCTCCGGCACTGTCACCTTGGCCCGGGGCTCGATGAAGGCCCCTGTTTCCCTGGCCACACCGATGAGACTCAAACAGTCCGGTCGGTTGGGGGTCAGGTCAATTTCCAGCACGGCATCGTTTAGCTTCAGGGCGTCTTTTAACGGGGTTCCGGGGGCCGCATCCGTATCCAGATCCATGATGCCTGCAGCATCCGCATCCAGGCGCAGTTCCGCCGCGGAACATAGCATCCCCTTGGAAGGCTCTCCGCGGAGTTTGCTTTTTTTAATCTTAAAATCACCGGGCAGTACGGCGCCTGGCAGGGCGCAGGCAACCAGCATGCCCTCCCTGACATTGGGGGCGCCGCAAACGATGGGCGCAAGCGCTCCTGCGCCGGTATCAACCGCGCAGCAGGTCAGTTTGTCTGCATTGGGGTGCTGCCGGGCTTCATCCACCCGTCCCACCACCACCTTGTCCAGGTAGTCGTAAAGATTTTCAACAGCATCCACTTCCAGACCGGCCATGGTGAGCCTGTCGGACAAATCCTTCGGATCCAAATCAACCGGAATATAGTCGCGTAACCAGCTTAAACTGACTTTCATATCAAAACTGCCCTAAAAAACGCACATCGTTTTCGAAATATTTTCTGATATCATCAATACCGTATTTGAGCATGGCCATACGTTCAATGCCCACGCCGAAGGCAAACCCGGTATACTTATCCGTATCATAGCCGACATTTTCAAATACGGCGGGATGG
>CAJWHT010000098.1 GCA_913041495.1 uncultured Desulfobacteraceae bacterium
AATTGCAATCGCAAATCAAAAGGGCGGTGTGGGAAAAACCGCCACCTCTATCAACCTGGCCTACGAAAGCGCCCGAAGATCAGTCCGTTTTTCTCAATGGTCCAGAAGGCCAAGTCCCTGCACACGGACACCATGAAAGAAATCGAACGCAAATTCATTCTGGCCGGGCTGCCGGACATCCCGTTTACCGGCAGTACCCCCATCCGCCAGGGGTATATCACCGATCCTTCGGATTCCGTGGAAGCCAGGCTCCGGCAAAAAGGGGACAAACACCTGATCACCTTCAAACGCGGCAGCGGTATGGTCAGAGAAGAGCGGGAAATCATGATTGACCCGGCTGCCTTTAAGCAACTCTGGCACCTGACAAGGCCTATAAGAACCAGCGCCTGGCCGTGGATGGAAATCCCGGATCATAAACACCTAAAACCATAGGAAGCGGGGTATGCCGATGGCCGAAAAAGACAATAAACTGCCGATGCAATTCGGGGTCATTCCATTCCTGAAGGACCTTATTGTCTTTGATACCCTGAACACCTGCCTGAACCGGTGGATGACCAGTGAGTGACCCCCTCCCCTCACAGAATCGCCCCCATTAGATTTTCCTTTTTTTCCGTACTCAAATCATGTAGGGTATATGAAAGATTTCGTGTAAAAGACTTGCCGCCATCTGACAGACACAACAACCCCTTCAGAGAAAAGATATGAAACGGCACCTTTTCATTCTTTGCCTGCTGTTCCAGCTTATCGTTGCCGCATGGGCCACACCTGCAGCGGCCGAAAAACCGCTTGTGTTTGTGGGGGATGATCACTTTCCCCCGTATTCCTGGGAAGAGAAGGGGAAAATTTCCGGTATTGATGTTGACATTATCCGGGAACTGTGGCAGCGGCTGGATATAGCCATCACCATACGGCTGGCCCCCTGGAAACGGCTGATCCATATGACCCGGACCGGGCAGTGCGACGGCAGTTTTTCCCTGTTTCACACCAGAGCGCGGGAATCCTTTGCGCATTACGCCTTTGCCCGCCCCATCCATATCAGCCGGTTTCCCCTTTTCTACAGAAAGGGAAGCGACATGAAATTTGATACGATAACTGATCTTTTCGGTAAAACCATCGGGGTAAACCGGGGCTTTGCCATTTCAGACGCCTTTGACGCCGCCGTTGAATCAGGAAAGATCCTTGTTAACATCGAAAACAACGTGGACAAAAATATCTTTCTTACTGCCAACGGCAGAATCGATGGTTTTACCAACAACTTTGACGTGACCTTGTACAAGCTCAAACATCTGCCGCGGATGCAGGCCCTAAAGGACCTCATCGTCCATTCGGAAAAATCCATTTCAGAGCTGCGCAACGCTTATCTTGTCCTGTCTCGGCAGTCCCGCAACATACCGGACAAGCCCCTGATGATCGAGCGGATCAATAAGGCACTGGAACAGATGGCGGCGGACGGCGTTTTCCTGAAGATCAATCAAAAATATCTCAACTGACCATTTTTTATATATTTCTCTTTCCCCCCTTGATCAACCCTGCCGGCCTATTCTATATAGTCATAATCTTAAAATTCTTACGGGTGACACATACGGGGCAAAGGGATTATGGAAAATACGGAACAATACCTGCTTACAGTGGAAGAGTTGAGTCAGTTGAACGGCAGTACGCCGGCAGATGTTACGGCAGCATTAAACGACACAGATCTGATCAGACGCTCCGGCATCCGAAGCACTTGCGTAAGCCCTCATGCGGTGCGCTCCTACCTTCAGGAAAACGGGGTGGATTTCGCCCCGCGGGTTGTGGCCCACATCAACCTGAAAGGCGGCACCGGTAAAACCACCTCAGCCATCACCACGGCCACCCGGGCGGCCCAGTACGGGTTCAAAACCTGTATCGTGGATATGGATTCCCAGGCCTCTGCCTCCTTTGCCTTTGACATGATACCTGAAGATGACGACCCCATTTTCTGCGATGTCTGGCAGAACCCGGGGGAGATGGTTATGGGTGCGGTCCGTGGCATCGGGGAGTTTCTCTACATCCTGCCCTCGTCACTGGACAACGGCCTCCTGGACATGCAGTTGATCAACCCGGCCGCCCAAAAAAATGCGGTAAAAGGGGTATGCGATGAGCTCAAGTGCAACGGCTTTGATCTCATCGTCCTGGACTGCCCGCCATCGCTGGGTACGGCAATTATCTCCACCATCTGTGCCGCAGACACCATCGTCATCCCCCTGAACCACGATGCCTTCTCAAAAAAAGGCCTGCGCCTGACCATAGAGGAGGTCAATTCCATCTGCGACACCTTTAATCTCACGCCGCCGGAAATCCGCCTGCTCTTTACCCGGTTTGACCGGCGGATCAAAATGGCCACCCAGGCCTTTGAGGAGCTTTCCAAGGGCTATCCGGAAGAGATGACCCCCTTTCCCATCCGTGTCAGTTCGGATTTCACCAAGGCTTTGGAACAGAAACAAACAGTGTTTGCCACCCCCAGGAAAACCACGGCCAGGGAGGACTATGACGCCTATGTCCGGATGCTGCTGGGGATAAACCTATAGACGGTTAAGGCTTTACCTCCCCCTCAACCGTATTCGCCCCGTGTCCCAGGTGAACCAGCATGGCATTGGCGATGCGCATCTCAGAGGCGGTGGTGTTGTAGTCATGGCTCTGGGTCAGGCCGTTGGCAATGTGGCGGACCAAGTCTGCCAGGAGTTCCCCCCAGGCGTCCCGCTCGTCAATATCCCCATCAGAGGCCTGTTCCCACATGCCCAAAAGCATGGATACCTGGATGTCGCGGTTCCCGATCCATACCCTGAGCATCTCCAGGGCTTTTTCGTCCCCCTGGATACCCTCGGGAATCGGCAGTGCGTTGGAATGATCGTTTGTTGTCATGGGGTGATTCTCCCTTATATAAACGTGGTGGCAAAATAGTAGCACAGGGGCAGAAAAATGGCCGGGAGCATATTGCCCACGGCAATCTTCTTTTCCCTGATCATGTTCAGTCCGATGGCCAGGATCAAAAGCCCCCCCACGGCGGACATCTGGCTGACCACTGCAGGGATCAGGTAGGGTTTCATGACACCGGCCGCAAGCGTAATGGCCCCCTGGTAGAGCAGCACGGGCACCGCCGACAGCATCACCCCGAATCCCAGGGAAGCTGTCAGGATGATGGAGGCGATCCCGTCCAGAAAGGCCTTGGCAAACAATGTCCCGTGATTGCCGGCAAGCCCGCTTTCAAGGGAGCCGACAATGGCCATGGACCCCACGCAATACAGAAGTGACGCCGTCACAAAAGCGGTGGAGATACTGTGCGTTCCGGCATCCGATTTGGCGAACTTCGCCTCAAGAAAATCCCCCAGCCGTTTAAGGTAGTCTTCAATGCCGATAAATTCCCCCATCAGGGCACCGGCAGCCAGGCAGATGATAATAATGAGCAGGTCGTCGCTGCCCAGGGCACTTTTAATGCCGATAAGCATGACGGACAGGGCAATGGCCTGCATGACGGTTTGATTGTAGCGTTCCGGGATGCCGTTCCTGAACAGCAGTCCCACAACCGACCCGGCAATGATGGCCAGGCAGTTGACGATGGTTCCAAGCATGGGAGTTAAGCTCACATTAACGGGTTAAAAACAAAAGCGGGGAAAGGCGGGCTTGGATCTGCGCCGCCTTTCCCCGGAAAATAACAATTTGTCCGGTTTAGAAAAAGGTCTCTTTGATATAGTTGACCCCGTTTTCAAACAGGCGGATGCCGGTAACCACATCTTCTCCCGGCACCTTGCCCTGGCGTTTGGCCGCTTCTTTGGCCCGGGGCCAGTCCGGGTGGTTAGTGAAATGGTTGTAGGCCTCCGGATGGGGCATCAAGCCAAAGACCCTGCCCGTGGGATCGCAGAAACCGGCAATATCTTCCACCGCACCGTTGGGATTGGCAGGGAAAGCCCCCTTTGCGGGCTTGCCCTCTCCATCGGCGTAGCGGAACACCACCTGGTTGTTGTCCACCAGTGTTTTGACGACCTCCGGTGCCGCCACCACTTTGCCTTCACCGTGGCGTACCGGGTAGTCCACGGTCTCAAGCCCCTTGGTAAAGACACAGGGGCTGTCCGGGTTCGGTACAAGTCGTACCCACTGGTCCCGGAAGTTGCCGCAGTCGTTGTAAGTAATGGCCACGGAACGGGCGGTATAATCGTTATCCAGGCCGGGCAGCAGCCCTAGGTTCACCAGGGCCTGAAACCCGTTGCAGATCCCGATGACAAGTTTGCCTTCAGCCACAAAGTCCAGGAGATCCTTGCCGATATTGTTTTTCAGCTTCAGGGCCTGGATTACCCCAGCCCCGTGGTCGTCCCCCCAGGAGAAGCCGCCGCCGAAAGCCAGGATATGGTAGTCGGCCAGTTTTTCCTCCCCTGCGACCAGGGTGTTGATATGGACCCTGTGGGCCTCGGCCCCAGCCTTTTCAAAGGCCAGTGCGGTTTCATTGTCGCAGTTTAAACCGAATCCGGTTAATATCAATGCCTTCACAGTGCTCATATCATCTCTCCAAAGGTCTTGTTGAATGCCGTGCCAAGGTCTGCCACGGGCAGGTCCGTAATCGTTTGCCCGCCGTTTGTGATGACCAGACGGTCATGGGTGTCGGTAACCGTGCCTATGCAGGCGCAGGCCAGGCCTTTGCACAATTTTTCAAAGGTTTCCTTATTTTCCGGTGCCACCGTCAGGATGAAACGGCCGGCAGACTCGCTGAACAGGATTTTTTCAGAGGGCAGGCCCGCAGCCTTCACGGGAACGGCCTCAAGGTCAATGTCCATGCCAAGGCCCCCGGCCATGGACATCACGGCCAGGTGAACACCGATGCCACCCCTGGCCACCGCGTGGCAGGAGGCCAGAAGTTCCTTGTCAATGGCCTTTTCCAGGGCCTTGTACACCACCTTGGACCCGTTGAAGTCCACTTTGGGAACGTTAAGGCCGGTCTTACCGAACATCTCGTAGTATTCCGAAGCACCCAGTTCATCACCAGTGGCCCCCACCACATAAACCAGGTCGCCGCTGATCTTGGGTTCCAGGGTGACGCATTTGGTCACATCGTCAATCACGGATGTGGCCGAAATCTGAACCGTTTCCAGGGCGGAGACTTTGGTGCGTTCCCCGTAGGCCCCTTCCAGGTGGCCGTCCACATACATGGAGTCCTTGCCGGACAACAGCGGAATCCCGTAGGCCATACAGGTATCCTTCAGGGCCCTGCAGGCCCGGACCAGTTGGGCCGCCTTGAATTTTCCGTCGGGATTGGTTTTGGGATCAAAACCGATGTTGGGCCAGCAGAAGTTGTCCAGGCCGCCGATATGGTCGAAAGAACCGCCAACGGCAATAAGACGGCGCACCGCCTCATCAATGGAGCAGGTCATCATGTGGTAAGCGTCGATCTTGGAGTACCAGGGCAGCAGGCTCTGGGAGAATGCCAGCCCCTTTTCGCTGGTCAGCACCGGACGGGTAACGGAGGCATCGGACGGGATATTGTGGTTCACGCCCACCAGGGGTTTTACCACGGAACCGCCCTGGACCTCATGGTCGTACTGGCGGATGATCCACTCCTTAGAGCAGATATTGGGCCGCGCCAGCATCCCGGTAAGGATGCCGTTGAAATCTTTCGGAGTGGAGATCACGGGCTCGGTGAGGCCGCGGGTGGCCGGCGGGGTCCAGACCGCATCGAACTCCCAGGCGGGAAATCCCTTGTCCAGCAGGTCCATGTCCACATAGGCGCAGGTCTCGCCGTTGTACTTGATGTGTAGCTTGCCCGAATCCGTATACTGACCGATCACCGTGCTTTCCACCTCATGGAGGTCGGAGAGCGCCATGAACCGGTCCAGGTTCTCGGGTTTGATGGCAATGGTCATCCGCTCCTGGGACTCGGAGATCCAGATCTCCCACATGTCCAGGCCTTCGTACTTCAAGGGGACCTTCTCCAGCCAGACTTCACAGCCGTTGGAGAGCATGGCGGATTCGCCAACTGAAGAGGAAAGCCCGCCGCCGCCGTTGTCCGTGATAAAGGTGATCAACCCTTCGTCCCGGCAGACCAGCAGAAAGTCGTGCATCTTCTTCTGGGTGTACGGGTCACCGATCTGGACGTGGCCGGCCGGGGTGTTTTCGTTAAAGCTTTCGGATGAGGCGGTCACCCCGTGGATACCATCTTTACCAACCCGGCCGCCGCTCATGATGATCAGCTCCCCCGGGGAGGTGGTTTTCTCGTGGCTGGGTTTGCCGGCCACCGTCTTGGGCATGATGCCCAGGGCCGTTACAAAGACCAGGGCCTTGCCCATATACCCCGGATCAAACAGGGTCTGGCCGAAGGTGGTGGGCACGCCGCTCTTGTTGCCGCCGTCTTTTACCCCTTCGATCACTCCGTCCAGAAGCCGTCTGGGGTGCAGGGGCGGACGCAGCGGGCCGTCATAATTCACGTCTCCCACGCAATAGCCGAAAGAGCCCATGAAGAGCTTGGAACCCAAACCTGTGCCCATGGGATCGCGGTAAACACCGACGATGCCTGTGATGGCCCCGCCGTAGGCTTCCATGTTGGACGGGGAATTGTGGGTTTCCCCAGTGACCACGTAGTTGTTCTCGTCGTCAAAGGTGCCCACGCCGGCATTGTCCCAGAGCACGGAAACCACCCAGTCTTTTTTCTCTTTGAGTTCCAGGGTGGGTTTCTGGATGTAAGTTTTAAAAAGAGAGACCTCTTCCACGGTTTCCCCTGTGGCCACATCGGTGTAACGGAAGATGCCGTTGAAGGTGTTATGGTTGCAATGGTCGCTTCTGGCCTGGGAGATGTATTCCAGTTCCACGTCCGTGGGTTTGGATAAACCCACTTCCTTCCGGTCGGCCAGGACCTTCTCATCCAGGAAGTATTCACGGATCACAGGGATATCCCTGGGGTTGAGCGCCAGGTTCCGCTCGTCTGAGATCCGCGCAAGAGTCTCGTCCGTATCAATGTCCACGGTATTGCAGCAGGGCTCGTGGTTTAAGACCACCTTGGCAGGGCGTACGTCCGCTCCGGTCTTTTTGTCCCACTCGTCTTTGTGGAAGACCCTGAACTGCTGGATAATATGGTTGGACAGGATTTCAGCCGCCACCTTTTCCACATCCGTCCTGGTCAAGTCCGCCCCTTTCAGGCAGTACCGCTTTGAGGTGTATATCCCCTCATCCGGGGTAAAGGTTTTGCCCAGGACATCCTTGATGGCCTCGGCGGCCGTGGCACCGGCATTGTCTTTAACACCGGGCCTGAAACCGATCCAGATACACCAGTCAAACTCGATATCCAGCGGAGACAGGGAAGAAACTTGAGTTACCGGGTTGGTGAAAATTTCTGCCCGGGCCTTCTCCAGTCCGTCCTGGTCCAGATCCGACTCGATGGTCACGATGTGGACGCACCGGGCGGCCTCAATGCTGATGCCGAAATAGGCATCGGCTTTCTTGATCAGTGCGGACCCTTCGGCATCCCTCAGGTCCTGGTTTAAAGCTATTTCAATATTGGAAATCATAGTAACCCGCCTTGTCTTGTCCCCCATTGAAAAACGTAAACGTATTTCGGAGTATTACCCGCGAAGCGAATATTACCCCCCATTAAAAATTCGAACAATGTCGTTGTAAAAAACAAAAATCATTAACGCCACCAGCATGGCCGCGCCGAACTGAATCAATTTCTCCCGCAAGCGGTCACTGACCGAACGTCCGGTAACGGCTTCGATGCCGAAAAAGAGAAGATGGCCGCCGTCCAGAACCGGAATCGGAAAAAGATTGATAATCCCCAGGTTGACGGAAAGCAGGGCAATAAACCACACAAAATTGGTCACCCCGGCCTTGGCCTGCTCACCTGCCATCTGGGCAATCATAATGGGACCGCCCAGGTTGTCGGCGGAAATGGAACCGCTGACCATCTTAAACACAGAAGTGATGGTCAGCCGGATCAGCCCCCAGGTGTCGGACAACGCCCGGCCCATGGCCTGGAAAAGATTCAACGGCTGATGAAAAGTTTCACCGGACCCAAGGACACCGATCACATACCGGTCCACAGTTTCCCCGAACAGGTTTTTGGCATCCTGACGCTGGGGGGTGAGTTTAAAATCAAGGGCTTCGCCCCGCCGTTCCACCACCAGAAAGACCTGCGCCCCGCCGGACCTGGCGATCTCAACGGAGATATCTCCAAATGAGGTAATGGGTGCGCCGTTAATCTCCCGGATCACGTCTCCGGGTTTCAGCCCCGCTGCCTGGGCCGGCGTATTTTCAAGGACCTTGCCCACCGCCGGTTTGGCCAGTTGAAGGCCTGAAATCTGATACAGCAGGTAAAATATGATGATGGCCAGCAAAAAGTTGAATGCCGGTCCCGCAGCCACAATCAGGGCTTTGCGCCACAGCGGTTTATGGGTGAAGGAACGTTCTTTGTCTTCGGGCGCAATCTCCCCTGTGGGATCTTCTCCGGTCATTTTCACGTAGCCGCCCAGGGGGATGGCTGAGATACAATATTCCGTCCTTCCCTTTTGCTTGCGCAAAATTTTGGGACCAAAACCCAGGGAAAACACCTCGACACCGACGCCGCAGAGCCGTGCCAGCAGGAAATGTCCGAACTCGTGGACAAAAACAAGAACGCCAATAACAATAATAAATGCCACTAGGGAGTGACCCATACAAGCCTCGCTAATTGCGGTTTGATATTCGGGAGATCAGAGATTCGGTGGTTTCCCTGGCCCAGGTGTCGGCTTCAATAATACCTGAAAGCTCAGGATTGTCAATTCGGGTATGGCGGCCCATAACCTCTGAAATCATAGTGAAAATGTCCAGGAACCGGATGCGTTCGGCAAGAAAGGCAGCCACCGCAATTTCGTTGGCAGCGTTCATGACGGCCGGCAGCGTTCCCTTCCTCCGGCAGGCCTCGAAGGCAAACTCAAGGGAGGGAAATTTACGGGTATCCGGTGCCTCAAAGGTGAGGTTGCCAATGGCGGCAAAATCTGGGAATCCGGTATCAAGATCCACCCGGCCGGGAAAGGCAAAGGCATAGGCAATGGCCTCCATCATGTCAGGAACGCCCATCTGTGCAATGACGCCGCCGTCCCGGAACCCCACCATGGAATGGACAATGGACTGGGGATGGACCAGCACCTCGATCTGCTCGTGGGTAATGCCGAAAAGCTGAACCGCCTCCACCACCTCAAGCCCCTTGTTCATCAGGGTGGCCGAGTCAATGGTGATTTTGGCCCCCATGTCCCAGGTGGGATGGTTGAGGGCATCGGCCAGGGTGATCTCCCCGAAGGTATCCAGGGAACGAGAACGGAACGGGCCGCCCGAGGCGGTGAGAAAAATCCGCCTGAAATCACGGCGGCGGCTGCCCCGCATGCATTGAAAAATGGCGGAATGTTCCGAATCCACGGGAAGGATTTCCACTCCTTTTTCCTTTGCTTTTGCCATCACCAGGTCCCCTGCCATCACCAGGGTTTCCTTGTTGGCCAGAGCAATTTCCTTGCCGGCATCGATGGCGGCAAGGGCAGGTGCAAGGCCTGCCGCCCCCACCATGGCCAGGAGCACCATGTCGGCGTCCGCCCATTGGGCTGCCGCCACGAACCCCGCTTCTCCGTATAGGATTTCAGGTTTTTGTTCATCCTTCAAAAGCAAAGAGAGTTCATCCGCCTTGGCCGCATCAAGTACGGCCACTACGGCGGGTTTGAACTCACGGATCTGATCGGCAAGAAGCGCAACGTTGTTTGCACCGGTGAGCGCTTCCACATTGAAGCGTTCGGGGTGCATGCGGACGATCTTGAGCGCGGAGGTGCCTATGGAGCCTGTGGACCCCAGAATGGCCAGGGACTTTTCAGACTGGGATTTGGGCTCCGGTATCATCTCACAAAAACCAGGAAGGCATAGAGCACGGGGATAGCCAGCAGCAGGCCGTCAATCCGGTCCAGCATGCCGCCGTGGCCCGGCAGGATCTTTCCGGAATCTTTCACCTGGGTCACCCGCTTCATGGCAGACTCGAACAGGTCACCGATCTGGCCTGCGATGGCCATCACCACGGCGCAGGGTATGGCCAGAAGTGCCAGGGACAGATCTGAAAAGAAGATCAGGCAGAAAACAAAGCCTGCGGCCGTGGATGCGGCCAGGCCGCCGGCCGAGCCTTCGATGGTCTTCTTGGGGCTGATCTGGGGGGCCAGCTTGTGTCTGCCGAAAAAGGTGCCGGTGTAAAATGCCCCGGTGTCGTTGGCAAAGGCCACGATCAGCAACCAGATGATCCAGAATGTGCCGCCGTCAGCAGCATGGATGAATACCAGCAGCGACAGGGACAACGGGATGTACATCACCCCCAGCACCTGCCGTGCGATGAGATCGAAAATATGGGGCACCGAGGTGAACCGGAACAACACGAAAAAGTTCAGGGTCATGAAGTTCAGGGCCAGGATCAGGATCATCACCTCCCAGGAGCCGAGGCATGCCCCCATGATCAGCACCATGGAGATGGTGTAGGAAATGATCTTGATGGTCTGGGACACCGGGCCGTCGTCGTTGCCGCAGATGATCCGAAGATACTCCCGGATAGCAAAAATGGCCACGGCTGAAACCAGCGCGGCCACAAGGAGGGTGGTGCCGTTGAGTAAAATCCAGAGTACGAGGGGGACAAGTATTATTGCGGTGAGCCATCGTTGGAGGTGCTGCATGTTACCTTCCCGAACCGTCGGTCCCTTTTTTGAAAATCGGTTAAAATGGTAATGAGCTCGTCCCGTGAAAAATCCGGCCACAGGGTGTCGGTGATGGCGAGCTCGGCGTAGGCGGCCTGCCACATCATAAAGTTGGACAGACGGAACTCGCCTGAGGTACGGATGATCAGATCCGGATCAGGCATCCCGCCGGTGTAAAGATGTGAAGAGATGGTCTCGTCCGTGATGTTTTCAGGGTCAAGGGCGCCTGCTTTTACCTTTCGGGCAATGACTTTTGCGGCTTGGGTGATCTCCTCCCGGCTGCCGTAGCTCAAGGCCAGGTTCAGGGTCATCCCCCGGTTGCCCCGGGTCTGATTAATGGTGGTCACAGCCTCTTGGCGCACATCATCGGGCAGACGTTCAATCTGACCCAGGATATTGAGACGGATGGCATTCTTGCCCATTTCTTCGCGTTCCCCCACAAGAAAACGTTTGAGCAGGGCCATAAGGGCCTTGACCTCTGCTTTGGGCCGGGCCCAGTTTTCCGTGGAAAAGGCGTAAAGCGTAAGGTAGGAAATACCCAATTCCCGGCAGGCCTTTACAATCTGCCTGACGGTTTCCGTGCCTTTTTCATGCCCCTTGGTCCGGTTCATCACCCGTTTTTTGGCCCAGCGGCCGTTGCCGTCCATGATCATGGCCACATGGACGGGCATGGCATCGGGGTTCAGACCCAGTTTTTCCAGCTCTTGTGTAACAGGGGCGTTGGAATCAGACTTCAAGGATTTCTTTTTCCTTTTCAGAGAAGATCGCGTCCAGGCGTTTGATGGACTGGTCGGTGAGGTCCTGCACCTGTTTCTGGGCTTTGAAGCTGTCGTCCTCGGAAATGTCCCCTTCTTTTTGAAGATCTTTGAGCATTTCGTTGGAATCCCTCCGGATATTTCTCACAGCCACCTTGAAATCCTCACAGGTCTTGGCAACGCTCTTCACGATTTCCTTTCTGCGCTCTTCTGTCAGGGGCGGAATGGAGATACGGATCAGCTTGCCGTCGTTGGAGGGGGTCAGCCCCAGGTTGGCCTTGAGGATAGCTTTTTCCACCTCGCCGATGACGGATACGTCCCAGGGTTTTACCGTGATCAGGCGGCTTTCGGGAACGGAAACCGTCGCCATCTGGGGAAGGGGGGTCTGTGTGCCGTAATAGTCTACCTTTACGCTGTCTAACATGGATTGGGATGCCCGACCGGTGCGAACCTTGCTCAGTTCGTTCTCAAATGCGGTCTCGGATTTTCCCATTCGTTCCTTGGTTTCTTCGAGCACTTCATTAATCATAGTCACACATCCTTAAAATGGGTTAACGGTTAACGGCAAACAATTAACTATGCCGGGGTAAAACACCCAGGTATTGCTAATCGTCAACTGTTAACCGTTAACAATTATTTGTTATAAATACGGGTACCGATATCTTCGCCGGTCACGGCCTTGAAGATATTGTCTGCCTGGTGCAGGTCAAAGACCTGGAGGGGCAGGTCATGCTCCATGGCCAGGGAGATGGCGGTCATGTCCATGACGTGGAGCTGTTTTTCGATCACCCGCATGTATGACAACTCGTCAAACATGACGGCATCGTCGTGTACCACCGGATCCTTGTCGTATACGCCATCCACCTGGGTGGCCTTGAACAGGATCTGGGCCCGGACCTCGTTGGCCCTGAGCACGGCTGCCGTATCTGTTGTAAAATAGGGGTTGCCCGTACCGGCTGCAAAGATCACCACCCTGCCCTTTTCAAGGTGACGGATGGCCTTTCTGCGGATAAAGGGCTCTGCAATCTTGTCCATGGCAATGGCGGTCTGCACCCGGGTGGGCACATCGCATTTTTCCAGGGCGTCACACAGGGCAAGGCTGTTGATCACGGTCGCCAGCATCCCCATGTTGTCTGCAGATGTTCTGTCCATGCCTGCGGATGACCCGGCCACACCCCTAAAGATGTTGCCGCCACCCACAACAATTGAAATTTCCACCCCCAGGCGATACACTTTGGCCACTTCGGCGGCCACGTAGTGGATCATTTCAGGGGTGATGCCGAAGCCCTGATTTCCCATCAGGGCTTCGCCGCTCAGCTTGATTAGAACCCGTTGAAATTCAGGTTTTTTATCCAAGACTTATTCTCCTATCTGGAAACGTGCAAATCTTTTGATCTGAATATTTTCGCCGATTTTGCCGATCGTTTCTTTCAGGACATCCTCAATGGTTTTCTGGGGATCTTTCACGTAGCTCTGGCTCATGAGGCAGACTTCCTTGTAGAATTTTTCCACCTTGCCTTCTACGATCTTGTCAATGATGTTCTCAGGCTTGCCCTCTTCGAGCATCTGAGCGCGGTAAATTTCTTTTTCCTTTTCAACCATGCTCTGGTCAACATCTTCAGGAACAAGGCCGGCAGGGTTTGCCGCGGCAATGTGCATGGCGATGTTTTTGGCAAAGGCTTCGAAATCTTCGGTCTTTGCCACGAAGTCTGACTCGCAGTTGACTTCCAGAAGCACACCCAGCTTACCGCCGGTGTGAATGTAGGAGTAGATGATGCCTTCGCTGGTGGAACGGCCGGCACGTTTGGCCGCCTTGGCAAGACCCTTCTTTCTTAAGAGTTCGATTGCCTTTTCCATGTTGCCGTCCGCTTCGGCCAGGACTTTTTTACAGTCCATGATGCCCGATCCGGTGGCCTCACGAAGCTCCTTAACCATTGCTGCAGAAATTTCAGCCATTTTATTATGCTCCTTGTAATATCTTAATCGCTAAACTCGCTGTTAAATCCCTTTGGGACGGGTCCGGGCGCAGGGCAGGCAGTTGCCCCAAGCGCCCGGAGCCATTTTTATTCAGCCGGTGCGTCCGCGGCTTCTGCTGTTTCTTCAGGGGCAGCAGTCTTTCTTTTGATCTTCTCAACAACCGGGCCGTCGGTGCCGTCGGATACCACTTCGATACCCACCTGCTCGCCGCCTTTTTCACCCTTGCCGCCGTCGGCTTCCTTGTCGGATTCCGCGCGCTGTTTTTCTTCCCAGATCTGACGGCCTTCAACAACGGCGTCGGCAATGCGGGAGGTGAACAGACGGATGGAACGGATGGCGTCATCATTTCCGGGAATCACGTAATCAATGTCGTCGGGGTCACAGTTGGTATCAACCACGGCCACTATGGGAATCCCCAGGCGTTTGGCTTCTTTAACGGCGATGGACTCGTTTTTGGAGTCCACGATGAACAGGGCGCCGGGCAGCTTTTTCATGTTGGAAATACCGCCGATGGCAAACTCAAGTTTGGCTTTGTCCTTGAGCATCTTGGCCTGTTCTTTTTTAGGATAGTTTTCCAGGGTGCCGTCGTTTTCAATGGTGTTGAGGAAATGGTACCGGGAGATGTTGTTCTTGATGGTCTGGAAGTTGGTGAGCATGCCGCCCAGCCAACGGTTTTCCACGTAGAAGGACTCAGCGCGGTTTGCCTCTTCGTAGATGGCTTCGGAGGCCTGTTTTTTCGTACCGACAAAAAGAACGTCCTTGCCGCTGGCGGCAACGCTCTTGATGAAGTCGTGGGCTTCCTTGAAGAGTTTTACGGTCTGCTGGAGGTCAATGATGTAAATCCCGTTTCTTGCGCCGAAGATGTAGCGCTTCATCTTGGGGTTCCAGCGTTTGGTCTGATGTCCGAAGTGGACGCCTGCTTCCAGAAGTTCTCTGATGTGAATGTAAGCCATTTTTTCTCCAATTTTTCTTAAATGGTTTTAAAATCCTTCCACCCGCTTCACCCCTGAAAATCGACTTTTAAAAAGCACCGGATTTCAGGTCCACAGGTGTGCGTTATTTGCGTTAAAAGCAAAATCCAAATTTATATATCAAAAAGAAACCGCTTAATCAATTTCTTTTTTAACCACTGCGACCCTGTCATGCCCTGCAAGGTCCCGGATAAACCGGCAATCCGATATCCATGGAAAATTTTCCGCCAGGGCCGTGAGCCCTTTCTTCTGGTCGAATCCCATCTCCAGCATGACCTGGCCGCCGGGTGCAAGGCAGCCTTCGGCCTGCCCCAAGATAATCCGTATGGCATCCAGGCCGTCCGGGCCGCCGTCCAGGGCCAGACGGGGTTCGTGCTCCCGGATTTCCGGTTCAAGGCCCAAAATATCCTGGGCCGGTATATAGGGGGGATTGGACAGGATCAGGTCAAATCCGGCACCGGGGCGCACCGCATCCAGCCAGGAGCCCCGGAAAAAAGAGATGGAAGCATCACCGGCAATACGCCGGGCATTATCCTGAGCCGTGGCCAATGGGGCCTTCGCCAGATCCGATGCAAAAAAGCGATGTCCCGGGCAGGCCTTTGCCAGGGAAACGATAATAGCCCCGGATCCCACCCCCAGTTCAAGAATACGGGCAGGCCCGTCAAAGGCTTCCAGGGTTGCTATGGCGTTTTCCACCAGCACCTCCGTGTCCGGCCGGGGGATCAGCACCCCCTTGCCCACCCGGAAGACCGCGTCAAAAAAGCCTTTTTCCCCGGTGATATAGGCCACGGGCTCCCGGCTCACCCGCCGTTTGATCAGGGATTTGAACCCGGCCAATTCCGGCTGTTCCAGGGGGCGGTCGTGCTGGAGATACAGATCCAGACGACGCAGCCCCAGACAGTCCGCCAGAAGGATTTCCGCGGTCAGCCTGGGGCTGTCGATACCGTGACTGTCAAAATAGGGCTCGGCCCAGTTCAGCAGGGATTTGATGGTCCAGGAATCGTTGGTTTCACCAGCCAATGTCCGATCACCTCGTCTCCTTGAGGGCCTCAGCCTGGCTGTGGGTCCTCAGGGCATCGATGATCTCCTGGATCTCCCCTTCCATGATACTATCCAGCTTGTAGAGGGTGAGGCCTATGCGGTGGTCGGTCATGCGGCCCTGGGGAAAGTTGTAGGTCCGGATGCGGCCGGAGCGGTCGCCTGTGCCCACCTGGCCCTTACGGTCGGCGGCGCGTTTGGCTTCCTCCTCCTGGATTTTGGCGTCCAGCAGGCGGGATTTGAGCACGTTCATGGCCTTGGCCCGGTTCTTGTGCTGGGATTTTTCATCCTGGCAGGTGGCCACAACCCCGGTGGGAACATGGGTGATCCGGACAGCGGAGTCGGTGGTATTGACGGACTGGCCGCCGGGACCGGAGGACCGGAACACGTCGATTTTCAGATCGGCCGGATTGATATCGATATCCACATCCTCGGCTTCGGGCAGCACCGCCACCGTCACCGCAGACGTATGGACCCTGCCCTGGGTTTCGGTTTCAGGCACCCGCTGCACCCGGTGGGTGCCGCTTTCATACTTGAACTCAGAATATGCCCCCTTGCCCGCAATGGAGGAGACCACCTCCTTGAACCCGCCGGCTGCGGAATCATTTTTATCGATGATGTCGATCTTCCAGTTCCGGCCTTCGGCATAGCGGGTATACATCCGGAACAATTCCCCGGCAAAAAGACCGGCCTCTTCACCGCCGGTACCAGCTCTAATTTCCAGGATAATATTTTTATCGTCCCTGGGGTCCTTGGGCATCAGCAGGATGTTCAGTTCTTCGGTCATGGACGCGATCTTGGCTTCAAGCTCCGGGATTTCCTCCTTGGCCATGGCGCGGATGTCTTCGTCATCATCCTTGAGCAGTTCCTTGGCCTCGTCAAGGTCGGCCTTCACCTTTTCAAACTCCCGGAACACAGGCACGATCTTGTTCAGTTCCCCGTGCTCCTTGAGCAGGTCCTGATATTTTTTCTGATCGCTGATCACCGCCGGATCACTCAGCAGTTTCTCGATCTTAATAAACCGGTCTTCAATACCTTTTAATTTTTCAATCATGATAGGGTCCCTGGCAAAAGCGGGTAAACGTTAGACAACGGTTAACAACTCAATCGGCAGAACGTCAAAAAGGGAGGCTTTGAACAAGCCTCCCTTTTTGTGTTTGAACGAAAAACAGCTAAACCAGTTTGCTTGCGTCAAACCCTGCGTATTTTTTCTTGAAGCGGTCGATTCTACCGGCAGAGTCAACCAGTTTCTGCTTGCCGGTGAAAAAGGGATGGCACTGGGAACAAATTTCCACCTTGATGTTTTCTCTGGTGGAGCCCACTTCAAAAGAAGCACCGCAAGCGCAGGATGCCGTTGTTTTTGTGTAGTTCGGATGGATGTCTTTTTTCATGTTACACACTACTCCTTGGCAGACCTTCGTTATAAAAGATCCTCTGTATTAAATATATAGCCTCTGACCAAAAACAATTGTTTCTCTTTGATGACTCATAACAACGCTTAAGAATTCATCATTTCAAGAAACTCTTTATTATCCTTTGTTCCGTCCATTTTTTCAAGTAAAAACTGCATACTGTCCACAGAATTTAAACTGGAGAGCAGTTTTCTCAGGATCCAGACCCGGTTCAAAACCGAGGGTTCCAGCAACAGTTCTTCTTTACGGGTACCGGAGCGGTTCATGTCGATGGCCGGGAAAACACGCTTGTCTGCAAGCTTTCTGTCCAGCACCAATTCCATGTTGCCCGTCCCCTTGAACTCTTCGAAAATAACTTCGTCCATCCGGCTGCCGGTGTCCACCAGGGCCGTGGCGATGATGGTTAGACTGCCGCCCTCTTCAATATTACGGGCTGCACCGAAGAAACGTTTGGGGCGGTCCAGGGCATTGGAGTCCACACCACCGGACAGGATCTTGCCGGAAGGGGGCATAACCGAGTTGTACGCCCTTGCCAGACGGGTGATGGAGTCCAGCAGGATGACCACATCATGGCCCTGTTCAACGATCCGCTTGGCCTTTTCAATGACCATTTCCGCCACCTGCACGTGACGTTCCGCAGGCTCGTCAAAGGTGGAGGAAATCACCTCCGCGTCCACGGATCTTGCCATATCCGTCACTTCTTCCGGACGTTCGTCAATGAGCAGGATCATGGGGACGATATGTTTGTGGGCCTTGATCATGGAGTTGGCGATATTTTGGAGCAGCATGGTTTTACCCGCTTTGGGCGGGGACACGATCAGCCCGCGCTGCCCGAAACCGATGGGGGACATCAGGTCGATAACGCGCATGGAGTAGTTGTCCGGCTCGGCTTCAAGGTTCATCTTCCGCTCGGGATACAGGGGCATCAGGTTGTCGAACAAAATGGTTTCCGCCGCAAGTTCCGGGTTCAAAAAGTTTACCGCCTCCACCTTGAGCAGGGCGAAATACCGTTCGGAATCCTTGGGCTGGCGAACCTGGCCGGAGATGGTATCACCGGTTCTCAGGTTAAAACGGCGGATCTGGGATGGGGAGACGTAAATATCATCCGGCCCGGGCAGATAGTTGTATCCGGGAGCACGCAGAAAACCAAAACCGTCCGGGAGAATCTCCAGGGTGCCTTCCCCGTATATCTGGCCGCTTTCTTCAATGTTGGCCTGCAGCAGGGCAAAGATCAATTCCTGTTTCTTAAGGCCCCCGATCCCCTGTATATTGTACTTTTTGGCAAGCTTGGTCAGCTCGCTGATCTTCATCTTATTGAGTTCTACAAGATTCATTCAATCTCCCGGTGTTCTATTCTCTTTTTGTGTGTGAGTATATTAAGGGTTGCGTATTTAGGGATACCTTTTTGACAATCTGGAAGCCTTAGGCGACCTGCGGATAAAAAAAGATAGAGTTTGAAGCACTTAATACACAGGACTAATTAAAGCAAAATCAGGATTTTGTCAAGCGCTGTTTCCTCAATGTGTTCCAGAGGGCGTCAACCCTTGCTGCAAGCTGGTCTTCATCACCTTTGTTCCGGATCACATGATCGGCCCGCGACATTTTTTCACCCTGGGGCATTTGAAGGGCGAGCATCTTTCTGGCAGAATCCGGTTCCACCCCGTCCCGGGCGGCTATCCGTTCCACCAGGGTGGCATCTTCCGTGACCACCGCCACTGTCACGTCAAAATGATCTTCCATCCCAAGTTCGAACAGCAGGGGCACCTCCACGGCGCAGGCCGCCTCTTTCGTATAGTCTCCTTCTTCCATCTGCCGCACCATCTCAGCGATAATCCCGGGATGAAGAATGCGTTCCAACTGCTGACGCCTGTCCGGCTGCGCCACGATGATCCTTCGCAGTCCCGCACGGTCCAGTCCGCCGTCCGGCCCCACGACCCCATCACCGAATCGCGCCACCACCTCGTCAAAGGCCGGCTGCCCCGGTTCGACGATCTGCCGTGCAATCCGGTCGCAGTCCAGAGTGACAAGACCCAGCGCTTTGAACCGCCGGCAAACAAGGCTCTTGCCCGACCCTGCCGATCCTGTTACACCGATTTTTAATATCGTCTTGCTCATTTTAATTTCCGGACGGTCCTCTTACGAACCACTAATATTTATGAGAATTGACTTATAATATGCTGTTATGCTATTTTTCAACCCCGATTTGAAACATACGGTTTTTATAACCCTTTAACCCTTATAATAAAAAGGAAAACAACGTGGAAAGAACCTTATCCATTATCAAGCCCGACGGCGTACAGAAAAATATCATCGGTGAAGTGATCAAACGCTTTGAATCCAACGGCATCAAAATTGCCGCCATGAAAATGATCCAGCTCACCAAAACCCAGGCCCAAGGGTTTTACGCCGTTCACAAGGAACGCCCCTTTTTCGACAGCCTCACCGACTTCATGACCTCCGGCCCCATCGTTGTCATGGTCCTGGAAGGGGACGACGTCATTGCCAAGAACAGAAAGCTCATGGGCGCCACCAACTTCAAGGAAGCAGAAGAAGGCACCATCCGCAAGGATTACGCCACTGACATCGAGAAAAACGTGGTTCACGGCTCCGATGCCCCGGAAACGGCCGCCTTTGAGATCGGCTATTTCTTTAACGACCTGGAGATCCAGGCCCGTTAATCTTTAAAATCTGCCGAAATCGACTTTAAAAGCGCTCTCTTTTTTCGGGAGCGCTTTTTTATTTTTGCCCCGGCTTGATTTAAGGAATCAGCAGTTCAAACCCCGTGGCCGCATCCGGCAGCCGTGTTCCCGTGCAATCGTTAAGTTCATACAGCACCACCTCCATCACCTGCCAGACCGTCACACCGCTGCGGATGCAGCCGGTGACCGTGGAAGTTCCCCGGCCGCAGGCCATGTGCATGTGCAGTACCGGCTCCCCGTCAGCATTGGGAAAAATAGTGCCGGTACCGGCCACCTCATGGACGTTATCCAACACCTTTGTGGTAGGAACGATTGGCGTCACCCTGCCCTGGGCAGGCCCCGTGACCAGTACGGAACCCTTGTCCGCCCCGCCCAGGATGATCAGAGAGGCTGCCTGAATGCTTTGCTCCTTTGCAAATTGCTCCAGGGTTTCATGGACCACATCACCGTCCTCCAGGCGGATGACAAACACCCGCCCGGGTTTTGCTTCAGAATATTTCATTAAGAATTTCCTTTGGATCGTTAACTCATGTCGATAAATGAAGGGGTTAAGGCGTATTCATTTTTCCCGTGGCGTAGCCGTCAAGGTCCAGAGAGATAAAGGTGAAACCCAATTGCTTGAGCCCGACGGTGACCTGACACCGGATATCCGGCTTGGCCAGACGGGCAATATCATCTGCCGGGGTTTCGATTCGCGCCAGACTGCCGTGGTACCGGACCCGCACCTGGGCAAATCCCAATTTGTGCAGAAGATCTTCTGCCTGTTCGATTTTCTCCAGCGCCTCTTCCGTAATAGGATCACCCACGGGTATCCGGGTGGCCAGGCAAGACTGAGACGGCAGATCCCAAGTGGGAAGGCCAAGCTGCCGGGAGCACTCCCGGATTTCCTGCTTGGTGAATCCGGCGTCCACCAGAGGGGCTTTGAAGCCCAGCTCTTTTGCAGCCGCAATTCCGGGGCGGTAATCCCCCAGGTCATCCAGGTTGATGCCGTGGACAAGCGTCGTCATCCCCCTTGCCGCGGCCGCTGCCTTGATCAGAGAAAAGCCATAAGCCTTGCAATAATAACAGCGGTGCTTGTCATTTTTTACCACCTGCGGATCTGCCAGCACATCCACTTTCAAAAACTGGTGCTCCACACCGGCTTTTTTAGCAAGCGCCCCTGCCAGGGCCTTTTCTTTAGCCGTAAAAAACCGGGAAACAAGGGTTACAGCCAGAATGGCTTCAGGTGCTGCCGCAGCCCCGGCTGCCAGCAGGAAAGCAGAATCCACCCCCCCGGAAAATGCCAGTGCAACCCTGCCGTATCCCTTTAATATAGAAGTGAGCCGGTCGAACTTCTCTTGATAGCCTGATGAAATCGAATCAGGGTTTATTTCCATTTTTACTCCTGATAAACTCCGCAGAACCATAATGCATCATATTGTTTAAATAAAAACAGCTTCATTCTCTTTAGCTATCCTTCTTATCACATCAGTCTGACAAACACCAAAATTTCTGCTAATATAATTCTTGACTTTTAAAATCGGTTTAGTGTATAACGCCCAACGTTGATTCTGCTGGCTGATCGTCCAATGGCAGGACTACGGACTCTGACTCCGTCAATCTAGGTTCGAATCCTAGTCAGCCAGC
>CAJWHT010000099.1 GCA_913041495.1 uncultured Desulfobacteraceae bacterium
GGAGCCGAACACCTCGGTCAGGGAGCCGTCTTCATGTGATTTGAAAATCTCGTCAATGCTGATCTTTCGTTCCGATACCTTCATGCCCCACTTTTCGGCCAGGGCAATGACGGAATACCGGGTAATACCGGGCAGAATGCTGCCCGAAAGGTTGGGTGTCACCAATTCATCGTTGATGATGAAAAAGATGTTCATGGCCCCCACCTCTTCGATGTACTTCATCTCTAAAGCGTCCAGCCACATGACCTGGACATAGCCTTCTTTCTTGGCCTTTTCACCGGCCAAAAGGCTTGCCGCATAATTGCCGGCGGTCTTGAATTCCCCGACGCCGCCGCGAACCGCCCGGACATGTTTCTGGGAGACCCAGATCTTCACCGGGTTCAGCCCCTGGGCATAATAAGCGCCCACCGGGCTCAAGATAATGTAGAACTTATAGGTAAAAGAGGCACGAACCCCCAGGAACGGGTCGGTGGCGATGATGGTGGGCCGGATGTAAAGGGCGGTTCCCAGGGTTTCTGGGATCCAGTCTTCTTCCAGCTTGATCAGCTTTTTGAGGGCACCCATGACAAATTCCACATCCACTTCCGGAATGCACAAGCCTCTCGCCGACCGGTTCATCCGGGCAAAATTATCCCGGGCCCTGAACAATTGTTTTTTCCCCTCCGGGGTTTTATAGGCTTTGAGCCCTTCGAAAATTGCCTGGCCGTAATGGAGCACCATGGCCGCCGGAGACATGGAAAAATCGGCATAGGGCTCAATACGGGCATTGGTCCAGCCCTTGCCTTGTTCATAATCCATCACAAACATATGGTCCGTAAATATGGTACCAAACCCCAGGTCTTCGTCCTTGGGCCGGGTCCGTGTCTGGGCAGCCCGGGTTACTTTAATCTCCATTTTTCCTCCGTGTTTCATAACATTTAACCATGTTTGATAAAACTATAATGAGCCGGACAATTTCGCTTTGTCAAGGGAATTTTAATGCTCCGCCCTCCTGCGATTGCCCGGCCCCTGTCGTAAAACTTTATTTTAGGTCATCTAATGGGTGAAAGCAAAGGGATTTTGGCCCCGAACCCCACAAAAAAAGACAATTCGCCAATGCAGTCTGTCTTGCCCATACATCCGGCATTCCCCCCCGACGTTTTTTTGAAACATCCGGCAGAGTTCGGTTCCATCCCTCCCACAGAACCGACTGCGGCGCAGTCCTTCTGGCCCGTCAGCCCCAGGGCCACCAAATTTTAATTTGCATGTATATCGCTGTTCTGGCATAATAATTATTGTTACAGGAAAATAATCCACTATACGCATTTAAAAATAACAATCTATTACAGCTCATACACGGATAGCTGCATCTGACGTCGTCTCAAAGGATGTCGGTTTCTGTTTCCGGTCGTTGCAACATACCGGACGACATTGGATCCACCTTTGCCATGGCAGTGGAGGAACAGAACGCCACCACCCGGGAGATTTCAATGAATATCTCCCAGGCAGCCGCCAATGTTCGGGATGTCAACGATAACAGGAACCAGATGCCTGCGGTGACGGCAAAGGCCAGCCAGGACATTGTCCAGGTCAACGAGGCGGCCTTAACTTAGTAGAGATTAACCCCTTGCCAGATTGATTGGCCGGATGATGTCAATACTCAAAGTCTGATATCCCCGGCATTTACAAAAAAGAAGTGCACTATGGAAAATAGACCCTATACCTATCAGTTTAAAACCGAGGCACTTGCAGAACACGAAAGACTGTCGCGCCTCTTCCGTGAGAACCGGTTCATGTTTGAACTGGAACGCAAGAAAATCATACAAAGAAATATCAGCCGGATTCGAAAAAAGGCCCTGAGAAAAGATCTGGAAGAAATGCAGGATCAATGGGACAAAATCATGAAAAACGCAGGATCTTCCCACAACCGTTTTGTCCTGATGCAGACATTGCTATGGGATGCCGTTCAGAATAAGTGGCTGCCGGCAATAAAAAAATGACACGCAAGAATGTTCCGGATTCGGGCCGGCAAGAACGAAACTAGTTGGCCTCGGTATTGATAGGTATCCGGACTCACTTCATGCCGTCCAACGTGGAAAAGCGGAACAACTTTATCGATATGCACAGGCATATCACGTGATTTCTGAAACGACACCGCTACCGCGAAGGACACGAAACATTTCCTTCGTGTCCTTCGTGGTTTCCACACTTGTAACCGAAGCCGTCAGCCTCTAAAACACCCGGCCCTTAACTGAAGACCTCTCCCACAGCCTTTTCCACAAGACCATCGTCCGCCAGATGAGGAACGGTGATCTGATCACCGTTGGGATTCTCCTTATTGTATGCCACGGCCACCTCCCTGGCATTGGGATTGCCGGCCCAGTTCCTTCGGGCCACCCCGCCCATGACGTCCCAGAGCATGGCAGAGCGGATAATAGAGTCCACACGCTCGCTGCCGTCCAGCACCAGGCCGAAGCCGCCGTTGATGGCCTTGCCGATACCTGTGCCGCCGCCGTTGTGAAGGGCCACCATGGTCATGCCCCGGGCGGCATTGCCGGCGAAGCAGTGGGTGGCCATGTCGGCGCAGACATTGGAGCCGTCATAGATATTGGCGGTTTCCCTGAAGGGGGAGTCCGTACCGCCGGGGTCGTGGTGGTCCCGGCCCAGCATGATGGGGCCGCTCACCTCTTTGTTGCGGACCATTTCGTTGAACCGCAGGGCGATGGCTACGCGGCCGCCGGCATCCTGGTAGAGGATACGGGCCTGGCTGCCCACCACCAGCTTGTTTTTCTTGGCATCCCTGATCCATACGTAGTTATCCCGGTCTTCCGGCCGGCGGTCCGGATCGATGCAGGCCATGGCCGCCGCATCTGTTTTATCGAGATCCTCCGGGCTGCCGCTGAGGCAAACCCACCGGAACGGCCCGTATCCGTAGTCGAAAATCGGCCCCATGATATCTTCAAAGTAGGAGGGATAAACAAATCCGTCCTTTGCATCCACCCCGTTCTTGGCCGCTTCCCGGACACCGGCGTCAAATACGGCCTTTAAGAATGCGTTGCCGTAGTCAAAGAAGTAGGTGCCCTTCTGGGCCATCTTTTCGATCAGTGCGTAATGTTTTTTCAGGCTCTCATCCACCAGCCGCCTGAATGTTGCCCTGTCTTCGGCCAAAAGCTGGGTCCGCTCTTCGAAACTGATGCCGGCCGGGCAGTATCCGCCGTCGTAAACCACGTGGCAGGAGGTCTGGTCGGAAAGGAGATCCACCTTGAGATCTTTCTCCGCCAGGTATTCGATGAGATCCACCACATTGCCGTGGTAGGCGATGGAAGTATTTTCTTTGGCCGCCACCGCGGCTTTAGCCGTTTTATAAACGGTAGTAAGATCACCGGATACCACGTCCACCCACCCTTGAGAGTGGCGGGTTTCCACCCGGGACAAATCCACCTCCGCGGTAATGGAAACCGCTCCGGCGATCTTGGCCGCCTTGGGCTGGGCACCGCTCATGCCGCCCAGGCCGGAGGAGACAAAGAGCAGGCCTGCCAGATCACCGTCCCCCGGTACGCCGCACATTTTCCGTCCGGCGTTCAGCAGGGTGTTGTAAGTCCCGTGCACTATGCCCTGGGGACCGATGTACATCCATCCGCCCGCCGTCATCTGGCCGTAGGAGGAGACCCCCATCTGCACCGCCACCTCCCAGTCATCCGGGTTGTCGTACAGCCCCACCATCAGACCGTTGGTGATGATTACCCTGGGATTGTCCGGAGAGGATTTGAAAAGGCCTAAGGGATGGCCGGACTGCATCACCAGGGTCTGGTCCTCGGTCATGTTTTCCAGGTAACGCTTGATGAGGTGGTACTGCATCCAGTTCTGGCAGACCGCACCGGTTTCCCCGTAGGTCACAAGCTCGTAAGGGTATAGGGCCACATCAAAATCCAGGTTGTTGTCGATCATTACCTGGATGGCTTTGGCCGCTTCGCAACGTCCCTTGTATTCGTTAATTGACTTGGCCTTTATTTCCCCGGCGGGCCGGAACCTGTACCCGTAAATCCGCCCCCGGGTTTTCAGCTCATCAAGGAATTCGGGGATCAGGATGTCATGAAGCACTTCAGGGACATAACGAAGGGCGTTTTTCAAAGCCACGGCCGTCTGCTTTGCCGTCAGGCGGAATCCCCTGTCCGGGGCACGGCGGATGCCCGGCTGAAACGTTTTTTTCTCCGGCAATTCGTCCGGCAGGCAAATGGGTTGATTGTTGTTCTGAATCTGATCGGTCATGGGCCCCTCCTTTTATGATATCCGGAATTCACCCGGAAAATAAGATATATGTAACTTGTATATACAAGCTTATACAAATGAAATGGCCGTATGTCAAGATCCGTGTTAAGCTATTGAATAAAATTCGTTTTCAGAAGACCTAAGATTATCTAAATGGCGGGTTACCGTCTATTCAAGGGAAAGAAACTTGAATTTCCCTTTATCCCCGGATGAAAGTTTAATCTTCCGCATCCCGTATGTCTTGCCGCTGATGGATACCCGGTTATCGGTCCCTTTCCAGACCCGGGTATCCGACCGGGCATAAAAGTAGAAGATGCTGTTTCCGGAACGGGCCAGAATTTTTTTATCCCGGGGGGCCAGTTTATACCATTTTTTGGTGGTCCAGGTATCGTCTGTGCCGAGCAATCTGAGTGCAATATACACCGTCTCACCGGATCTGTTGTGGAATCCGTAGTGGTAAAACGCCTTGTTTTCAAGAACAACCGCAAGATCTTTATAGGCGTTCTGTGTGTCCCGGACAGCCGTCTCCCCCTGGAGCGCCAGTACGGGGACGGCCTCAGCCAGGTCCGTATGATCCCGAAAATATCTGGCTTTGTCCAGAGCCGTCATCCCTTGTTTATCCCTGAGGGAAAGATCCACACCTTCGTCCAGCAGCGCCCGTATGTGATTCCAGCACTGGTTATCGATGGCCGTCATCAGCGGCGTGCTGCCATCTTTGGCCTGCCGGTTTTTATCCGCACCGCGTTTAATCAGGTAGGCGGCTTCCTCAGGTGAAGAAAACCGGTTTCTGACGGTGTGGTGAAGCGGGGTGAACCCGTCCTTGTCATCGGCATTAATATCGGCACCTGCACTGAGCAGCACATCAATCTTGTCAAATCCGTCATAACAGACAGTCCGGCTCAGGGGGGTACGGCCGTTGTTATCCCTGCTGTCCGGATCACACCCGATATCCAGAAGGGCTTCCAGCACATCAATGTCTTTCAGATAGTTGGCAGCCAGATGCAGATAACCGTCTCCGTCACTGTTCTTCACCTCGGTGTCCAGATTCTCGGCCTCCCCTAAGGCCAGCACCATCTTTGAGTCGCGTAAATTGGCCGCCAGATGGAGAGGGCTGAGGCCGTTGGGCAGCATCTGGTTGACATCCGCCCCATCGAGAATGGCCTCCTCAACCCAGTTATAATCCCGGACGGCAATCCGGGCCATCAGCGGAGACGACGGCAGGAGCGTTACGGCAGTAACAGCCCTTTTAGCGGCATCACCTGCACCTTTGAGGGGGAAAACCACCCGGGTTTTCTCCTTGAGGGTGGTTGTCAGGTCAAAGGATATTTGCTCACCCTTGCTGATCAGTTCGAAACTCTCCTTGCTGATGGGAACGGTTAATGAGGCAGCCAGGTCCTGCAACGGATTGTCTTCGTTCGTCCTGAACCCCGGGTAGGGTGCGTCGTCAATCCGGATGGCAGTGATTTCTTTGATATATCCTTTTTTCGCCGCGTCCTTTTCTTTCCACATGGGATAAAGGCCCGGCGTAAACACCAGCACCGGGACCTCATTATTAAATTCGATTTCAAGGGTATGGATGCCGAAAATATCCACCGGCGAATCGGTATACCGTGCCATGCATACCCGGGCCGACGGCAAGGCCTTGGCCCCGGAAAGAAACCCCGCCTCCCATACCGCCTTGGGCTCGGCAAAGGTTTGCAGATTTCCGGCCCGGGTTTTAAGGTAATATCCCAGGGTGATCTCCGGCACCTTTTGATCCCCCCTGCCCGAAAGAACGATCTCGTAATACCGGTCCTTAAACTCGTATACGGAGGACCGGAAAAAGGCGTTTACCCCCTCCGTGACCAGGGAATGCCCCTGGAGCAGAAGCAGTGGAGATGCCTGAAGGTCTACGGCAATATCATTGGCCGCGTCCGGCCAGGCCCCTTTCAATGAGATTTGCGCCCTGTCTTGCCCCACAAGGCAGGACAACCGGCGGCCTGTGGCGTCTTCATAGTTTTTAGATCTAAACCGAAGTTCTTTGCGGGATTCATCTAATACGGGATCAACGAAATGGGTCCCCTTTTCAAGGAGGGAAACATCCCCTTCAAAATGGATTTTAAACACCCTGTAGGCCTCGTCAGTGACCAGCCGGGCCAGATCCTTTCCGGAAAGCGTATCGGCGGCAAGAACAAAATTGGGGAACAGCAGTAAAATAAAAAGCAGTATTCGGCAGGTGCGTGTCACAGTCGGTCTCCGGTTTTTTAATTAACGGCCATACCCAGAGGGCAGAAACTGGGCCGGCCATGAACGTCATGCGCCGCGCCCACAACAAACCATGAAAGAATTTAGCTACTTGGTTGGTTCTTTCATATAAACAACCCGGCACCTTAAGGTAATTTGGCCAGGTGTGTCAACCCGGGGCTTGTGACAATCCGATTGAAAAAACGGCCGATTTAACTTAGAATATGAGGATACAATTAACCGGTACCACCGGAGGAAAAAACTGTGAGGGATCATCTCAAAATTCTTGAAGACAAACACCTGCTGGTGGTGGATGACGAGCCCGATATCCTTGAAACCCTTGAAGAGCTTCTGGATATGTGCCGGGTGGATACAGCAGCCTCATTTCAGGATGCCGTGACCTGTCTGAAAAACAACGCCTATGACGCCGCCATCCTGGATATCATGGGTGTCAAAGGCTATTCCCTCCTTAAAATCACCCGGAAGCTGGACATACCGGCCATCATGCTCACCGCCCACGCCCTGACACCGGACAATCTAAAAGAATCCATAGAACAGGGGGCGGATGCCTATGTGCCCAAGGATAAAATGGGGGATATCTCGCTTTTTGTCTCCGATATACTCACCGCACGGCAACAGGGCAAAAAGGCGCACGTCACCTGGTTTTCCCTGTTAAAACCCGTATTTGACAGGATGTTCGGCCAGGGGTGGCGAAAAAGTGACCAAGATTTCTGGGATGAATTCGACGAAAAACAAATCGCCGGCCGGGATGATATCCAGCAATATTAATATCTTAGGGGAATAACCACGGTAAACGTGGCCCCTTTGCCCTGGTCCGACTCCAGGGTCAGTGTACCGCCCATATCTTTGAGCAGGATCATCACACCGGCAAGGCCCAACCCATGACTGTTGATGGCACTTTCAATGGCACCGCCCGTGGTAAAATAGGTATCGAAAATTTTCTGGTGCTCGGAAGGAGGGATACCCCGTCCGTCATCCCTGACGTTGAGGATCAGCTGCCGGTCCTGGATCACACCGGAGATTTCAACCAGCTCCGCCCGGTGTTTGTAGGCGTTGGACACCAGGTTCCGAAGGATAATCCGGACCTTGGGCCGGTCCAGACGGACGATTGTGTCCCAAACCGCCCTGTCAAATGCCACCCGGAATCCGCAGGCGGCCACGGCCTGCACAAGCCCGTCACAATGTTCGGTTTTACGGACGATTTCGGCCATAGGCGGATCGGATAAATCAAAGATTTCCACCAGCACGGTGGCCACAAGGCTGCCCACACTGAATTCCGTCAGGTTGATCACCCCTTCCCGGGAGCGCCCCAGTTCCATGATATCGTTCACCAGGCGCTGGGTGGTCAGGGTATTTCTGATGATCCGCTTGATCACCTTCTGCTGCTTTTCGGTCAAGGGCCCGTAACTCTGCTGCCGGTTGAGAAGAGATTTGGCACCGGCGTCGATCACAGAGAGGGGTACCTTTAAATCGTGAATCAGAATTTCGGTTTTGATTTCAGAGTCTGACATATTGGATCCGCCCCTTAAAATCCTTGCATTTTCAATCCACTTCTCTTTATAGTGTGGAGACCGTGGCAACCGCCGTTCGCAGCACCAGGCACGGTGAGAATGTTTTGTAATCTTTACGAATTTTGTTATACACAGGAACAATTAACCTTGTAAAGTCTTTTGGGGTTTTTAATGGGCCGTGACAGGGAAGAAAACCAGGCTATGCGCCCGACACAAATCCGGGCACTCAAAGAGAAGATCCGGCAACTGGAAGAAGAAAACCGGATCCTCAACCAGATTATCCACAAGGCCCCCATTCCCATTTTTGTTCTGGATCAGGACCACCGGATTACCCATTTTAATCAGGCCTTAGAGGAACTTGCAGGAATTGACGCAGCAGAGGTGCTGGGCAGCCGGGACCAGTGGAAAGCGTTTTATGCCGCACCCCGTCCGGTGATGGCGGATCTGATCATCGACAGGTCTTCGGACCGTGAAATCATTGAGCACTACGGCATGAAGTACGACCGCTCCCCCAAGGCCATGGACCGGTTTGCGGCCACGGATTTTTTCCCGGATCTGCAGCCCGAGGGCAAATGGCTGTTTTTTACGGCATCCCCCTTCACGGACAGCAGCGGCAACATCGCCGGTGCCGTGGAAACCCTTCAGGATGTCACCCAGGAAAAGATCAAAGAAAACGAAATCCGGGAGCTTTACCGGATTTACCGCAATATCCTGGAGTTCGTGCCATATCCCATCATCGTCTACCGTGAAAACGGACATGTCTCCTATGTAAATCCCGCCTTCACAAAGGTGTTCGGCTGGTCACTGGAAGAGGTCACGGGCAAACCCCTGAATTTTGTACCCGAGGACCTGAAACAGGAAACCGACGATATCCTGGACCGATTCCGCCAGGAGAAAAGCCTGGCCCGTTACGAAACCCGTCGTTTCACCCGGACCGGTGAAATACTGGACGTGGTAATCTGGGCCGCCACCCACACCTACGGGGATACCCTTGAAAATTTCGTCATCCTAAGGGATATCACGGAAGAAAAACGCCTGGCCGCCAACAACCAGTCCATCATGCGGATATCCTCGGCCCTGCCCGAGTATCCCGACCTGGAAGACCTGATGGATTATGTCTCCGGGGAGGTCAAGGACCTGCTGGACGTGGAAGGGGCCGTGGTTCTTCTTCACGATGAAATCAAGGAAGACCTCTTTTTTCTCGGGGCGGCCTATGACGACCAGACCACCCTGGAACGGGCCAGGGAAATCCGCTTCACCCTGGACGAAGTCTTTGCGGGCAAGGTTATTAAGACCGGGCAACCGGCGGTAACAAACAACGCTGACAGTTCTCTTGCAGACTACCCGGAGCGGGACAAAAAGCTGGGATACCAGACCCGGAGTATTCTCTGCGTCCCCATCAAAAGCGACAGCCGGATCATCGGCGTGCTCTGCGCCGTCAACAAGAAGCAAAATCTTTTCGGTGACAACGACATGGAGCTGATGACCATGATCGCAGGCACCGTGGCCATCTCCATTGAAAACGCCAGGTTTTCCGACGCCCTCAAAGAGGCCTACCGGGACGTGGCATCCATGAACCGGGCCAAGGGCAAGGCCATTAACCACCTCTCCCACGAGCTTAAAACCCCGGTGGCCATCCTCACAGGTTCCTTGCAGATCCTGCGAAAAAAACTGGATGCCGTACCCGGCGTAAAGCTTTCTTCCACCCTGAACCGGATTGAAAGAAACCTGGACCGGATCGTGGATATCCAGACCGAAACCGCAGACATCATGGAGACAGGGGCGTACGGGGCCAGGCAGTTGCTCATCAAAATGCTGGAAGCCTGCCAGGATGAGCTGGAAACCCTTATCGAGACTTGCCTGGAACAGGATATCCTGGACCCGGACCACCTGCTCGCATCCGTCCGGGCCCTCATCGACCGGGAGTTCGGCCCACGTTCCATGCACCATAAGACCATCGACTTTAAGCAGACGTTCAACACGGTTTACTCACGCCTGCTGCCCCGGTTCCACTTCAGACGGATAGACATCGAAACGGAGATTCCGGACGGCCTGCCTGACCTGGAACTTCCCCCGGAAGTGGTGGTTAAAGTCATCGAAGGGCTCATCCGCAACGCCATTGAAAACACCCCGGACCATGGCCGTATAGACATCAGCGCCTGTCCTAAGGAAAAAGGCATCCTTTTTGAGATCAAGGACTTTGGCGTTGGTGTTGAGAAAGATCACCGGAAACGGATTTTTGAAGGTTTTTTTACCACCCAGGAAACCCTGCTCTACTCCACGAAAACCCCTTATGAATTCGGTGCCGGCGGCAAAGGTGCCGATCTTCTGCGAATGAAGCTGTTCGCGGACCGCTTAGGCTTTTCCATTGAGATGGCATCGGAACGGTGCGGGTTCCTGATCCACAATGAAGATCCTTGTCCGGGGGATATCCTCAAGTGCCAGTATTGCCTGGAACAGGCGGACTGCCTGAATTCCGGGCATACCCGGTTCAGGGTGTTTTTTCCCAACGGCAAAAAATAAAAAACCTTTTGACAAACCGGTTTGAATTGCTTTATGACAGAAGAAAGCCCCAACAAGACTGAGCGCTCGTTCTCTTTACCTGACACTGACCTGTATCGCCCGTGTAGACAACCTACAACCAAAGAAAGGAATGGTACATGACAAGCCAGCATACGCTTACTTTGTTTGACTTCTTTCGACGCAACGCCATGTTAAACAAAGCGGGATGTGCCGTTCACTTCAACGGGGAGGATACGTCCTTTTCAGCCTTGTACGATCAGACCCTTAAACTCATTGCAGGATTATCCGGCCTTGCCCTGTCCCCCGGTGCCCGGGTGGCGGTGCTGGCCAAGAACCACCCGGCCTTTTTTCACCTCTTCGGCGCCGCGTCCGCCCTGAACCTCTGCCTGGTGCTCATCAACCGCAGGCTCAGTCCCGAGGAAGTCGCTTACATCGTCGAAGACACCACCCCTCAGATCATTGTCTGCGATCCGGACATGGCCGAACTTGGGCAGACATTGACCAACAACGCCCCAAGCCTTAACGCCTGTTTTGTTCTGGGCGACAATTTTTCAGATCTTTACACACCGGCCGTTGAAGAGATTCACCCTGCGGCCGATACAAAATCACCCTACGTGATCATCCATACGGCAGCCGTCCAGGGAAAACCCAGGGGCGCCGTATTAAGCCAGGAAAACATCATCCTGTCCAACCTCCAATTAAACCACAACTTCGGCCTTGATACCGATGCGGCCTACCTGAACATTCTTCCCCTGTTTCACATCATGGGAGTCAATTTCGGGCTTGGCACCTTCATGGCCGGAGGAAAAAATATAATCCAAGAAAAATTTAGTCCCACCCAGGCATTAGACCTTATCCAGGAGCAGAAGGTCACCATTTTCGGCTCCTTCCCCCCTATATTAACCACCCTCCTAGACGCAATAGAAAAGGCGGACGCAGGAAAAGCCCGTTTAGATCTCTCCAGCCTGAAGATCGCTGCAGGACTGGAAGTACCGGACACGGTAAAGAGATGGGAGGCGGCAACGCCTGCCAAATTCTGGACCATGTACGGCCAGACGGAAACCTCCGGCCTGATCACCTTTTCGAAATACTTTGAACAGCCCGGGTCGGCCGGGGTCATTTCCCCCCTGGCCAACATTGCCGTTGCCGATGATATGGACAACCTGCTTCCTGCCGGAAGCACGGGTGAAATCCTTGTCAAAGGGCCCCTGGTATTCCAGGGGTACTGGCAGGCAGACGACCTCAACGCCTTTACCTTCAGACAGGGATGGCACCACACCGGAGATCTGGGAATGATCGATGAAAACGGTTTTCTCTTCTTTAAAGGGAGAAAGGCGGAAAAAGAATTGATCAAACCCGGTGGCGAGAATGTATTTCCTGCAGAAGTGGAAAAAGCCATACTTGCCCATGCGGCTGTGGCTGCGGCATGTGTCATCGGTGTGCCGGATCCCAAATTCGGTGAAGGCATCAAGGCCGTTTGCACCCTGGCAAAAGGCGCAGACCTGACCAAAGAAGAATTGATCGCCCACACAGGCACCCTGATTGCCGGGTATAAAAAGCCCAGGTACGTGGAGTTTGTGGATACCCTTCCCCTGTCAGAAGACGGGGCGGTGGACCGGGCAAAGGTCAAAGCGTTGTACGGTAACTGAGGCGGCATGCGCCACCAGCGCAACTAAACAAAAGCACCTTTTTTTAACAAGCAAATACTTTTTTTTGGTTGACACCATGAATTTGATTTATTACATAAATTCAATTTGCCGCGCCAACTATGGATCAAGTAAAAAAGATCAATCAAGCCAGACAGGAGGTGACCCGTCTATTATTAACTATTAGCCCCAAGCAGCACCCGGACAGACCAAACTTATCGTTAACCCCCGGGTAGACCGGGACAACAACTGGATGCGTTATGACCGAATTAAAGATTTCAGATGTAACACTCTCATTTGGCGGACTCAAGGCGTTGTCCGACGTGGACATGACCATTGAACCGGGTCTGATCACCTCCATCATCGGCCCCAACGGGGCCGGAAAGACCTCGATGCTCAACTGCATCTCCGGATTTTATCATCCCACCCAAGGAGATATCTTCTACAAGGACAAAAAGCTCACCCATGCCTCTCCCCACCAGATTTCAAACATGGGCATTGCCAGGGCTTTTCAGAACCTGGAGCTTTTTTCAGGTCTCACCGTCCTGGACAACCTGCTCCTGGCCCGGCACCAGAACCTGAAGTACTCCTTTCTCCATGCGGTCTTTTTCTTCGGCAAGGCGTCCCGGGTGGAGTCGGAAAACAGGAGCTTTGTGGAAGACGTCATTGATTTCATGGAGTTGGAGCCTTACCGCAAAAGCCTGGTGGGCAACCTGAGCTACGGCATCCAGAAAAAGGTGGAGGTGGCAAGGGCGCTGACCCTGGCCCCGGACATCCTGCTTCTGGACGAACCCATGGCCGGAATGAACATCGAGGAAAAAGAAGATATCGTCCGCTTTGTCATGGATATCCAGAAGGAACGGAACATCACCGTGGTACTGGTGGAACACGACCTGGGGGTCGTCATGGACATTTCGGACAGAATCTACGTCCTGGATTTCGGTGAGGTTATCGGTTCCGGCACCCCGGAAGAAGTGTCCCAGAATCCCAAGGTAATTGAAGCTTATATCGGAGAGGAATAGCACCTATGACGAACCTTATCAACACCGATCAACTGCTCCAGTTTTCTATTCCCCAGCTGCTGCGCTGGCGGGTCAACGAAAGTCCCAACCGCCCGGCACTCAGGGAAAAGGACTTCGGGATCTGGAACGCCTACACCTGGAAGGATTACTACGATTACGTGAGAAAAACCGCCCTGGGCTTGAAACGCCTGGGCCTGTCAAAGGGCGATACCATCGCTATCATCAGCGATAATATCCCGGAACTGCTCTTCGTGGCCATCGGCGCCCATTCCGTAGGCGCCATTTCCGCGGGGATATACCAGACTTCCATGCCCCACGAAATAGCCCAGATTCTCCAGTATCTCAAGGTGTCTGCCGTCTTTTGCGACAACCAGGAGCAGGTGGACAAGGTCCTTGAGGTCAGAGACGAAATCCCCCTGGTGAAAAAAGTCATCTTCGAAGACCCCAGAGGCATGAGAAACTACTACAGCGACGACTGGTTTGTGGATATCCGGGACCTGTACAAGATGGGGGATGAAGACCACGAAGCGCAGCCGGAGCTCTTTGAACAGATGGTGGACCAGGGAAAGGCCGACGATGTCTGCCACCTCTGCCTGACGTCGGGCACCACGGGGCTTCCCAAAGGTACCATGATGACCCACAAGAACTACATCAACATGGGGGTGAGGATCACCGAGGTGGATCCCTTGGAACCCACGGATGAATACGTGTCGTTCCTCCCCTTTGCCTGGATCGGCGAACAGATGAACTCCTTTGGCGTGGCCATGGCCACGGGAATCACCATCAATTTTCCCGAATCCGTGGAAACCGCCATGGCCGATCTCAAGGAAATCGGCCCCCACTTCATGTTCGGGGCACCGAGAATTTACGAGACCATCCGCAGCGAAATCTGGCTGAAGATCGACCAGTCCTACTGGTTCAACAAACTCATGTACAACTACTTCATCAAGGTGGGACTGTCGGCGGCCGACTACCGGATGACCGGAAAACCCATGCCTGCCGGCCTGAAATTCAAAGCCTGGCTGGGCAAACAGATCATATTCAGACCGCTCATCAATCAGATCGGCCTGCTACGGCTGCGACGGGCTTACACCGGCGGTGCAGCCTTAGGCCCCGAACTTTTCACATTTTACCAGGCCATCGGCGTCAACCTGAAACAGATCTACGGCCAGACCGAGATCACCGGCATTGCCTATATGCACCGGGACGGTGACGTCCGGCCGGATACTGTGGGCAAACCCCTGCCCGGCACCGAGTGCAAAATTGCCGAGGACGGTGAAATTCTGTCAAAGTCCGCCTCGGTCTCCCCGGGGTATTTTGACCTGCCCGAAAAGAGTGAAGAGCTGCTGGAAGGCGGCTGGCTCCACTCCGGGGATGCAGGCTTTATCGACGACCAGGGGCATCTTGTGGTCATTGACCGTCTCTCCGACGTGATGCACAACAAGAACGGCGACATGTTCTCCCCCATGTTCCTGGAAAACGCCCTGAAGTTCTCTCCTTATATTAAAGAGGCCGTCATTTACGGCGACAAGGAGGACTTCGTGGCCTGCCTCATCAACATCGATCCCATTGTTGTGGGCAAATGGGCCGAAGACCGGGGCATCTCCTATACCACCTACATGGATCTTGCCGCCAAAAAACAGGTGGCCGACCTTATCATGGCCGAGGTGATCGACGTAAATTCCCGGGCGGAAAAGGAACACTTCAAAATCAAACGGTTCGCCCTGCTCTACAAACTGCTGGACGTGGATGACGGCGAACTGACCAAAACCGGCAAAATCCGCAGAAAATTTGTCCGTGAGCGGTATCAGAACCTCTACGATGCCCTGTATGACGAAAGCATCACCACCAAGAAAGTGGAGGCCAGCTTCCAGTACCAGGACGGCCAGACCACCTCGGTGAAAACCTCCATAGACTTTTATACGGTGAAAGGAAGTTAGATGGTTTATTTTTTCCAAATCGTGGTCAGCGGTATTGTGGTCGGCTCGATTTATGCCCTTGCAGCCCTGGGACTCGTTCTGGTCTACAAGTCCAGCCGGGTTGCCAATTTTGCCCATGGACAGATCATTGCAGCCGGTGCCTTTATCACCTATTTTCTCACCGTGGATCTCGGCGTCCCGATTTTCTTTTCATTCCTGGCCAGTATGGTTATCACCTTTTTCCTGGCCATGAGTGTGGAGCGGATTTTCCTGCGCCGCCTCATCGGTGAGCCCATCATTTCGGTGATCATGGTCACCATCGGGCTTGCCTCCATCATTGACGGGCTGATTTACCTTACCCCCTTCGGGACGGAGAACTTCTCCTTTCCCGCCTTTCTGCCCACAACCCCCCTGACCATTGCCGGGGTTTCCATTTCCTGGACCCAGCTTGTGGGGGTCATCATCACCTTCATACTCATCGGGGGCTTTTCATGGTTTTTTAAGAAATCCACGGTGGGCATCTCCATGCGGGCCGTATCAGACGATCAGTTCGGCTCCATGTCCGTGGGCATCTCGGTTCCCCGGGTGTTCGGTCTGGCCTGGGCAACGGCCGGGTTATCGGCTGCCGCCGCCGGCTGTATCATCGGTAATATCACCGGGCTCAACTTCGATACCCTCCACGCCTTCGGTATCGTGGTCTTTCCCGTGGTCATCCTGGGCGGCCTTGACTCCATCATGGGGGCGGTGGTGGCCGGCATCATCATGGGGCTGATCCAGCAGTTCGCCACAGGGTACCTGGACGGTAACTGGGGTCTGAACGGCACCGGAGATGTCGCCCCGTATATCGTTTTGCTCATCATCCTCTTGTTTAAACCCCACGGATTATTCGGCATCCATGAAATAGAAAGGGTATAGCACATGTCACAAAACAGATGGTTGGCAACCGGCAATTTCTACACCACTTACAGGGAAGAGCAGCGCACTTTCTCCACCCACCTGGACAGAACCATTTTCACCCTCTTCCTGGTTCTGCTCTTTGCCTGGCCAATGTTCTTTGATCTGGGTAACAAGTATATGTTCGTGGTGGACAATATTCTCATCGCCATTGTGGCGGTGATGGGACTCAACCTGGTGACGGGGTTCGCCGGCCTGATCTCCATCGGCCATGCGGCCTTTGTGGGAATCGGCGCATACACCGTGGCCAGTGTCTGCAGGACCATGGGGACAAGCCATGAACTGGTGACCCACTTCTGGCCGCTGCTCATCGTGCTTTCCGGATTGATGGGCGCCATATTCGGCGGACTGGTGGGCCTGCCTGCATTCCGGCTCAAACACCTGTATCTGGCCATCGCCACCCTCTCCTTCCAGATGATTTTCCAATGGGTCATCAACTTCATGACCTTTTTCAACCAGGGCCAGACCATCTCCATCGGCCGGGTGTACTGGATCACCGGCAAAGTAGGCCGGGGGGACCATTACGAATTCTGGTACTACGCCATTCTCGTAATCGTCATCCTGCTGGGGTTCGGCATCCGTAACCTGTTGAAGACCAAGTACGGCCGTGCACTGGTGGCCGTGCGGGACAACGACAGGGCCGCCGACGCCATGGGCATGCACCCCGGGCTTACCAAGGTATACGCCTTTGCTCTGGCCGGGTTCTTTGCCGGAGTGGCCGGGGCCCTGCACGCCTATGTGTTCAGGGGCGTCGGTTTCGAATCCTTCACCCTGCACGAATCCGTCTCCTACCTGGCCATGGCCATCGTGGGGGGCTTGGGCACCCTGAACGGATCTTTCTGGGGTCCTGTGGCCATACGCATGCTGGATCTCCAGGTGGAACATCTGTCGGAGGCCGCGGCCTCCTACCTGCCCCAGGGAACCAACCTTGCAACGGCATCCAAACCGCTGACCTTCGGTCTGGTGATCGTGCTGTTCCTGATGTTCGAACCCCGGGGGATCGCCAACTGGTGGCGGATTACAAAATCATACACCAAACTCTGGCCTTTCAGGTATTAGCAAATGATACCGTCTAAAGGCCGCCGAAACGTGAAGGACAATAGAAAGGAAGTCAGGTCAGGTCATATAACCCAACTCAAAGGAGGAGAAGTCATGAAGGAAACAAGAATGGTAAGGGGCTTAATGGTGCTGGTACTTCTGGTATTCGCAGTATCTGCCCACGCAGGCGAAGTGTACAAACTGGGATTTTCCGGTGCCATCACAGGTCCCACCTCTGATGCCGGCAACCCGCTGTCCAAAGGTATTGAAGACTGGTTCAAGTATGTCAATGACACCAAAATGCTCGGGGACGACAAGATTGAATGCACCATCCGTGACGACCAGTATAAGACAGACGTCACCAAACGGAACTTTGAAGAATATCTGGATGAAGGTATCGTCTTTTACCTCAACTACTCCACAGGCTCCACCCTGGGCCTGAAAATGGACTTTGAAGAAGAGATGATGCCCACGGTTCCCTCTTCCTACCACGAGGGCAACCTGGTGAACTCCAACTACATCTTCATCCCCGTGGCCACCTATTCTGAAAACATGGTGGCCCTGGCGGAATACGTCACCAAGAATCACAAGGGCGGCACCCCGAAAGTGGCTCTGTTTATCCATCCTTCCGCCTTCGGGCGCGGTCCGGTGGATGATACCAAAAAAGCCGTTGCAGCCGGCCTGGACATGGATATCGTGGAAGTGGTGGAACATGGTAAGGATCTGGATAACTCCGCCATGCTCAAACGCCTGATGAGCAAAGGGGTCCAATACGTGATCTGCCATACGGTGCAGTCCCCCGTGGCCACCATGCTTAAAGACGCCATGCGTCTCAATGTCAATGCCAAGTCTTTCGGCGAGGAAGGCAAACTCACCTTCCTGGGCGCCCATTACACCGGGGGTGCAGACCTCATCGCCCTGGCAGGGGATGCGGCAGAAGGCTTTCTGTGGACCTGTTCCTACAACCTGACCACAGAAGACAATGAAAAGTCCAAAAAACAGCTTGAACTGGCTAAAAAATACGGCCGCGACGATAAAGCTGCCAACTCCCACAACTATGCGGCAGGCATCCTCCAGGCACAAATTCCCACCGAGGCCATTCTCCGCGCCAAGAAAGCAGGGTTGGAAGTGAACCCGGAAAATCTGACCAAGATGCTCAACGATATGGCCAACGGATTTGATTCCTTTGCCACTGTGGGACCGGTCACCTATTCCAAAGACGACCATGTGGGTGTAGACGTGGTCAATATCTACAAGGCAGACGGCGGTGTATTCAAAGCCATCAACTCCATTGAATCCGAATACATGAAGAAACTGAGAGCAGGCATGTAAACAACCCATTGACTTCCTTTCCGGAGCAAAAACCGCTCCGGAAAGGAACACCCAAACACAAAAGAAAGGCCATATGGAAAATCTGCTTGAAGTCAACAATATCGAAGTGGTGTACAACGATATCATCCAGGTGCTCAGGGGGGTCAGCCTCAACGTCCCCGAAGGGAGCATCGTATCGCTGCTGGGCACCAACGGTGCCGGAAAAACCACAACCCTGAGGGCCATCAGCGGCCTGCTCAAGCCTGAAAACGGGGCCATAAAAGAAGGATATATCAAATTTGACGGCACTGACACCACCCAGATGATGGGCACCGAAGTGGTCCGCCAGGGGGCGGTGATGGTGCCCGAAGGCCGGCGGGTATTCAAGCACCTGACCGTCAACGAAAACATCCTGGTAGGTTCCATCACACGGAAGGACAGCTCCGCCGCCATCAAGGACGATCTTGCCCTGATGTACCGGCACTTCCCCCGGCTGTCCAAGGTGACCAACCGGATGGCCGGCTACAGTTCCGGCGGCGAGCAGCAGATGATCGCCATTGCCCGTGCCTTGATGGCAGCACCCAAGATGCTCATGCTGGACGAGCCCTCCCTGGGGCTTGCCCCGTTGCTGGTCAAGGAAATATTTGACAATATCCAGCGGATCAATAAAGAGATGGATACCACCATCCTGGTGGTGGAACAGAACGCCAAGGTTGCCTTGGCCATCTCCGACTACGCCTACATCATGGAGTCGGGCAAGATCGTTCTGGAAGGCCCGTCCAAGGAACTCCAGAACAACCCCGACGTAAAGGAGTTCTACATGGGCATCACCAAGGGCGGCGGCAGGAAGTCTTTCAAGGATATCAAGTCTTATAAGAGACGCAAGAGGTGGATGTAATCCACCGGCTGGATGAAAAAAAATGACAGATGCAGTCCGTTAAAACCCGCAAGAGGAGTGTCAAATGAAAATACTGGTTGGATATGACGGTGGAGAAGTTGGGCGGATGGCCCTGAGCCTGGCACGGGACATGGCCGGGATCAGAAGTGCCTTTGTGTATGTGGTGACCTCCATGACAGGCGGATCTTCAGAGCGGCGGGCAGATATTGAAAAGGCGGAAAAAGGCCTTGAGTTTGCCCGGATATTCATGGAGAATTCCGGCATCCAATGTGAATGCCAGCAGAGCGTCCGCGGGTTATCTGCCGGAGAAGACCTGGTAAAATTTGCCAAGGAAAACGATATCGATCATATCTTTTTGGGCATCCGGAAAATCTCCCGGGCCCAGAAAGCCATCCTGGGATCAACGGCCCGGTATGTCATTCTCAAGGCCCCCTGCCCCGTGACCACGGTGAAATTCGAGCCGGACAGCCTGGATGCCGAAGACCTGCTGCGGGACCGCAATATCCTGGTGGTGGATGATGAACCGGATATCCTTGAAACCATTGAGGAACTCCTGGACGTGTGCGCCCTGGATCTTGCGGATTCCTTTGAAACGGCGAAAAAACTGCTGAAAAAGAACCATTACGACCTTGCCATCCTGGACATCATGGGGGTCTCCGGCTACGATATTCTGAAGCTGGCCAAGGACAAAGAGGTGCCGGCCCTGATGCTCACCGCCCACGCCCTGACGCCTGAAAACCTGAAAGAATCCATTCAAAAGGGGGCCGACTCCTATATCCCGAAAGATGAATTGGCCAACCTCACGGAGCATGCCGCAGACGTTATCCGCGCCCGGCTCCTTGGTCATGAGGGCACCTGGTTTTCCACCCTCAAACCATTTTTCGACCGCACCTTCGGTGCCGGATGGCGGGACAAGGACAGAAAATTCTGGAACTCATTTGACGACCGTTACGGCAAATAATCCCTGATCCACCATCAAAGAGCCACCTGCCGCGTTGACTGCGGTCGCTCCTCCCTGCGGAGTATGACTTATACGCCTCAGTCGTCGCTCCTTGTCGCCTTGCATCTGGCACTTTGCTGATGGCCAGGGAGCCAAACCAAAACGATGTAGTTTCAAGACGATGACTTTAAAAACGTAATCGGGATGAATTATCTCGGATCGGATCGAATAGATAAATTAAATAAAAAGATCATTGAAAACCAAAAGCCTGTGATGGTAAAGAAGCTAAGATAATCAATTTAGCACAGTTGAAATATTTTCCGGAGGTCCCGTAATGAAGCGGATGGTTTTCAGGCTTTTCTTTCTAGTTGTTTTGGCCCTGGTGCTCGGATGCGCCTCTGAACAGGAAAAATCAAATAAATTCCTGGCCGATGCCCAGGTGTCTTATGATTCAGGTGAATACAGCCAGGCCGTCATCCAGATCAAGAACGCCATAGAAGCCACCCCAAAATCCCTGCCGGCCCACGAACTGCTTGCCAAAACATATCTCAAGCTTGGCGATGCCCGCCAGGCGTTCAACACCCTTAGAATTATCGAACAACTGGCTCCCGACGACCTGGACAACGTGGCCCAGGTCGCCTCCTTTTACCTGCTGGGCCGCCAGCGGGAAGAGGCGCAAAAAAGGGTGGAACGCATACTGAATGAG
>CAJWHT010000100.1 GCA_913041495.1 uncultured Desulfobacteraceae bacterium
GGTCAAAGGTGTTGTAATCGTATACCGCCTTGGAGGGGTAAGGGCCTTGTTTGGGGGGATCTCCCGTGGTCACCAGGATGTTGCGGATTCCCGTGGCATGGGCGCCTAAAAGATCTGCCTGGGTTCCCAGCAGGCTGCGGTCCCGGCAGGTGAAGTGGGGGATGGCATCTATGCCGAGGCGGCTTTGTATCAGGCTTCCCATGGCAATGGCGTTGATTCTCAGGTTGCCCATGGGGCAGTCATGGATGTTGATGCCGTCAAGGGGAAGATAGTCTGCGGCTTTTTCAAGGGCAACGTCCGTATTTACCCCTTTGACCGGCCCAAGTTCGGTGGTGATCACAAATTTCTGACCAAATGTATCAATTAGTCCCATCGTCGTCTCCGTTGATATTGATAGTGGAAATAGCGCTTCCGGATCGAATGATCCCGGCCACTATAGGGTATTTAACGGATTGGTTCAAGCACCGGAACCTTTTGTGCCGGTGCGGGGGAAATTTTTTCTTGGCCGATACGGCGTGCCGACCTGCATCGAAGATGTGTTAAATGTGTCTCAGGCTCAATTTCTAATGCCACCATCCTATTTTTTAGGATTCGGAGACACGGCAGACGATCTTATGTCCTCGTTCACCTCCTATGAAAGAATGACCAACGATACGGAGCTTTGGGGAAAGATTACAGCCGTCAACCCGGTGCCGGAGCCCACCACCATGCTGCTGTTCGGTTTCGGACTGCTGGGGGTGGCAAATATCGCCAGAAAAAAGTTAGGATAATTCCGGGACCCGGTAAACCGGGTAGATGGATAAATAAAAATAAAAGGCCGGCCGGGAAAACCCGGCCGGCCTTTTAAAGCTTAAAGGGGGGGGGCGGTGATCAGGACGCCGCCAGGTAAAGCCCGTTTACCTTGTCCCAGTTGATGATGTCAAAGAATGCGTTGATGTAGTCGGGCCGCCGGTTCTGGTATTTCAGGTAATAGGCGTGTTCCCAGACATCCAGCCCGAGAACCGGTGTTTTGCCGTCGCTCACCGGGCTGTCCTGGTTTGGGGTGGTCACGATGGACAGTTTCCCCTGGTCCGCCACCACCCAGGTCCAGCCGGAGCCGAAGAGGAGGGCGGCTTTGTTTGAAAATTCGGTCTTAAAGCTATCAAAGCTGCCAAAGTCCCTGTCAATGGCTTCTTGTACCGCACCGCCAAGGGCAACGTTCTTTTTGAGCAGCGGCCAGAAAAAGCTGTGGTTGGAGTGGCCGCCCCCATGGTTCCGGACGGCGGGCCGGATACTTTCTGGCACCTTTCCCAGATCTGAGATCAGTTCGTTTACCCCCAGCTTGGCCAGGTCGTCATGGCCGTCCAGAGCGGCGTTGAGTTTATCAACATAGGTCTGGTGGTGCTTGGTGTGGTGGATCTCCATGGTTTTGGCATCGATAAAGGGCTCCAGGGCATCGTAGTCGTATCCGAGTTCGGGTAATGCATGTGTCATGATTTATCCTCCATATATATGAACACAGTCAACACTGTGATGGGGTCGATGTTATGCAGGGATTTATCTAAATGAGAATCCTTTGCATGTACATGGCAAAACATTAAGCATTGGCCCCGGTAAGTCAATGGCGGAAGATAAAGTTAGGTATAAAAGACTGCTTGGGTGTAGGCGGCGGATTTATCCGGCCGCCCGGTTCAGGTGAATGACGACCAGCCCGCCCCTGCCGTAGTCAAAGGGACGGAAAAAGCCGCCGTACTGGGTGGATATGCCCCGGTAAAAAACATGGAAGGGAATGGTATAGGGCCGGGGCAGGGACGGGTCCACATCCAGGACGGTGACCCTTCCTGTGGCCGGGTCAAATCCCCCCACGGGGGAGATGTGGGGGATATTGAGTTCCTGGAGAAAGCTGCCCTGGTCAAAATGGGCAATGAGAAGGCAGTTGTCCCGGGTCTGAAAGTCAGACAGCAGGTCTCTTACCCTTTCCTTGACAGCGTCGGCCTGGCTGCCGCCCTCGGCCTGGAGTACTTCGACATGTGCATCCTGAATGCCGTAGGCGTCAAGACTGGCCCGGACCACCCTGCCGAGGATACGCAGGGGCAGCCCCCGGCGGCCCTTATACCCGTCGGGGCCCATGCGCTCCTTCCAATGGGCCTCCCGGACCGTGTCGAGGATGCTGCGCTGGGTCACCGTGGCCTCATGGGCGCCCTTTGTCCTTTCAATCAGGGTATTGATGGCGGAGACCACCGAGGCCACAGAGCACGAGGAGTCGTGAAACTGCTTGACATGGTGGCGGAAAAGGCCGGCTCTCAGACTTTGCCCTGACCGGTCTTTGAGACCGGGGGTGAAGTGGATGGCCTGTCCCTTGCTGAAACTGCCGGTGCGGGTCAGCCAGTGGAATGCGTATCGGATGTATAGGTAGGTCCGGATGGTGTACTTGTACAATATCATCATGGTGTGCGTTGCCTTTAACCAGTTTAGTTCACCACCCAATATCTGCCAGGATGGGCAATTGTCAATACCTTCAGGTCCCCCGGCACCTGAACACCGGCTTTTTGTCCCCTATTTTTTTTCCGGTTTTTTTCCGTGGGCTATTTCTCGGGAATGACGTAGCTTTTGCCGTTCAGTACCAGCGCCAGACCCTGCCCGGTTTCCGTGAAAAGCCCTGCCATCTTTGCCAGGGTCTGCTGGTTGAATTTGATGAGATGTTTCGGGCTTTCCATGAACAAGGCGTCGTTTTCAATGTAGAGTTGTTCCGGTGCCACCGGGATGCCTGCGCCGGTATTGAGCACCAGGGTGACGGGATCTCCCTTCCTTATGTCCACGGCAAAAACAGCGGTTTCCTCATGGGGGAAATAGACCCGTTCCTCCGTGCCTTCCAGATCCTGGCTGACGAAGTATCCCAGTTCGTCCTTTTGGATGGACCGATTGAAATAGGTGATGATCTTGGGGTGTTCAAAGGGGCCGTGTTCATTGTGCCACACCCCGTTACCGTCCATCCAGAACACGGCGTCTTCTTTGGGAATAATTTTGATATTTCGGTCCGAATTCATTTGATCTGTCTCCTTAGCTGTACGGGCGTTGGGATTTCTTACCTTAAAAAAAATCTTAAAACAAGCCTTGAACCCGTACGGCCGAGATTCTTGACTAAGCGGTTGGATTATCGCATGCTTAGGGCGCAACTATTTAGGGTGCAATTCGGATGATAACAGACAGGCAGGAGAAAAAAACGGTAAATGAACCCCGACAATAATCATATCAGCATCATGACCATGAACCTGCGGTTTGGCCTGGCAAAAGACGGGGAGAACAAATGGGAGAACCGTGCCCCGCTGGCAGGAGAGATCCTGGACCGCTACCCGGCCGATTTCATCGGCTTCCAGGAGGTGAACCACTTCCAGGCCAGGTTTCTGGAGCGTCACCTGCCGGACCACGGCCATATCGGCTGGTACAACAAGCAGACCCCCTGGTGGCAGAGCAATATGATTTTTCACCTGAAGGACTGGACCTGCATGGGCAGCCGGCATCATTTTTTGAGCGAGACCCCGGACCTGCCCTCCAAACTTCCGGGGTCCAAATGGCCCAGGCAATGTGTGGTGGGATGGTTTGCCCACCAGGGCCGTGAACTGCTGGTGGTCAATACCCACTTTGATTTTGACGCCGGGGTCCAGGCCAGGAGCGCCGATCTGGTGGCGGAGTTTATAGACGGGTTTCCCGCAGGTCTTCCGGTTCTTGTCACCGGGGATTTTAATTCGAATCCGGGTTCCCCGGCCTATGAACGGTTTTTATCCCACGGATTTACCGAAGTTTGCGGGGATGAGGTGGACACCACCTACCACGAGTTTGAGGGCCGGCGTACCGGCCGGCACATCGACTGGATACTGTACCGGGGGGATTTTCAGGTGACGGCCCGCCAGGTGATCATGGATGATTTCAACGGCAGGTATCCCTCCGACCATTTTCCGGTCCGGGCGGTGATGGGCGGTGCAGATGCCGGTGCCGGCAGTGTGAGCGGAATTCAGGACGGAAACGAATTGCCATGACTGCAGGGCTTAAAGAATTCCATCCCCTGGTCCGGACCTGGTTTGCCGATACCCTGGGCGCTCCCACCGATGTCCAGACATCGGCATGGCCGGCCATTGCCCGGGGAGAACACCTGCTGGTCACAGCCCCCACCGGGTCGGGCAAGACCCTGACCGCTTTTTTATGGGCGGTGAACCAGCTTGTCGCAGGGGCGTGGACCGGCGGTCAGGTCCGGGTGCTGTACGTCTCTCCGCTCAAGGCCCTGAACACCGATATCCGGCAGAACCTGATGCGGCCGCTGGCGCAGATCCGGGAGCGGTTCGAGGCGGAAGGGCAGGCCCCTGCGGAGGTACGGGTGCTGACCCGCAGCGGCGACACCCCCCAGAAGGACCGGCGGAAGATGAGCATCCATCCCCCTGAGATCCTTATCACCACCCCGGAAAGTTTGAATCTCCTGTTAAGCTCCGTGTCCGGCTGCCACATTCTAACAGGCCTTAAAACCGTTATCCTGGACGAGATCCATGCCTGTGCCGGCAGCAAACGCGGGGTTCACATGATAACGGCGGTGGACCGCCTGGTGCGGCTGTCCGGGGAGTTCCAGCGCATCGCCCTGTCCGCCACCCTGGGAAATCCGGAGTCCGTGGCAGGGATGGTGGGGGGATACACCCTCTCCGGCAGCCCCCACGCCCCGGAATATACCCCGCGGCAGGTCACCTGCATTTCTTCAAAGATCGCCAAGGACTATAACCTGCAGGTTTGTTTTCCGGAACGGCCTAAGCCTTCGGATATCAAAGATGAAGACGACTATTCGGTCTGGGATCTGCTGGCAGGGGCATTTACGGACCGCATCCGGCAAAACCGGTCCACCCTGATTTTTTCCAACGGCAGACGGGCCTGTGAAAAATTAACCTACAAGGTCAACCGGGCCGCCGGTGAACTGACCGCCTGGTCCCACCACGGCTCCTTGTCCAAAGACCTGAGAAAAGATGTGGAGGCCCGGCTGAGATCCGGTGGGCTGAAGGCCATCGTGGCCACAAGTTCCCTGGAAATGGGTATCGATATCGGGGACCTGGACGAGGTCATTATGGTCCAGCCCCCTTTTTCCGTGTCCTCCGCCGTTCAGCGGCTGGGACGGGCCGGCCACCGGGTGGGGGAAACCAGCGCCGGACGCCTCTTTCCCGCCCACGTGCAGGAATTGATCCCGTCGGCCGTTCTTGCCAGGGCGGTCCGGGAGGGGGATATCGAACCCCTGACACCCGTGAAGGCCCCTCTGGATGTCCTGGCCCAGATCCTCATCTCCATGACAGCCATGGAAACCTGGGATCTGGACGAACTTTACGCCTTCATCCGCACCAGTGCCCCTTACAGAAATCTTTCCCGTCAGCAGTTTGACCTGACGATCCAGATGCTGGCCGGCCGCTATGCAAGGACCCGGGTGCGGGACCTGTCCCCCCGTATCTCCGTTGACCGCACCGACAATACCGTGGCCGCCAAAAAAGGGGCGCTCCTGGCCCTGTACATGTCCGGGGGCACCATCCCGGACCGGGGCTATTACCAGCTGCGCCATGCCAAAACCAACGCCCGCATCGGAGAACTGGACGAGGAGTATGTCTGGGAGGCCAAGGTGGGGCAGATCGCCACCGTGGGCACCCAGAACTGGAAGATCACCCGGATCACCCACAACGATGTGTTTGCCCTGCCTGCGGGCAACCGGGGCATGGACGCCCCTTTCTGGCGGGCCGAGGACATGAACCGGGATTTTCATTTTTCGGACCGGATGGCAAGGTTTCTCGAAGAGATCGATAGCAGGCTCAAAGAGGGAAAGGCAGGACGGGATGCCCTGAAGAAGGAGCTGACCTCCGCCTGCTGCATGGACGAGACCGGCGCAGACGAGCTGATCGCCTTCTGCCGGAGCCAGGCTGAGGCCGCCGTCATTCCCCACCGGCACCGTATCGTCCTGGAGTATGTCCGGTCCGGCCCGGGATCGGCCCCTGGAACCATGCTGGTGATCCACACCCTCTGGGGCGGCAGGGTCAACCGCCCCTTTGCCCTGGCCCTTGCGGCCGCCTGGCAGCAGCACTTCAATGTCCGGCCTGAAATCTTTCCCGGTAACGACGCCGTGGTGGTCCAGCTTCCAGACCCCGTGTCCCCGGAAGAATTGCTCTGCCTGGTCACGCCTGAAACCTGCGACCACCTCATCCGCCAGCAACTGGAATCCTCCGGTTTTTTCGGGGCCAGGTTCCGGGAATGCGCCGGCCGGGCCCTGCTGGTCACCCGGAACAGGATCAACCAGCGCATGCCCCTGTGGATGACCCGCCTTTCCTCCCAGCGGCTGATGGAAAACATCATCGGCTTCCCGGATTTCCCCATACTTCTGGAAACCTGGCGCACCTGCCTTAAGGATGCCTTTGACATGCCTGCCCTGGCCGAGGTATTGGGGGAACTCTCACGGGGCGAAATCACCTGGAGAGAGGTGCACACCGCCACCCCCAGCCCCTTTGCAGGGGCCATGGCCTGGCAGCAGATCAACCAGTATATGTACCAGGAGGATCAGCCGGCCTCGGCCAAGTCAGGGCTCCTGGATGATCTGATCACCTCTGCCCTCTATTCCTCCGAGCTGCGGCCGAAGATATCCAAAGCGACGGTGGCCGCATTCGAACGGAAGCGGCAGCGTCTGGCACCGGGATATGCCCCGGACACATCAAGGGATCTTACGGATTGGGTGAAAGAACGGGTGGTGATTCCCATGGGGGAATGGGAAGACCTGACTAAGGTATTGCGCAAGGAAACGGACCGAATAGAAGAACATGCCGATGACCTCATTCACACGGCCGGCGACCGGCTGGTTGTTTTGAATGTGGGCGACGGGCTTGTGGCGGCCGGGGAAACCATCAGTGATCTTCTGGAAAGCTGGTACCGGCCGGGCAATTTGCCGGCTGTCAGCGACATGGCGGGCCGGCAATGGGAGCCTGCGGCTGCCGACGGCGACGATAAGAAGGCGGATACCGGCCTTGCCCTGTTCGCCCAATGGCTTTCCTTTTACGGGCCGAAGTCTCTACCCTTCTGCCGGGATGCCCTGGGTCTGGACGATGCCCTGCTGGACGGCTTCATCAGTGACATGACTGAAACCGGGGCGCTTGTGACAGGAACCCTGTGCCTGGACGCCGAAGACACCCGGGAGATCTGCGACGCCCGGAATCTTGAGATTCTTATCCGGATGCACAGGGCCGCAGGCCGCCCGGACATGGACCCCCTGGATACCGAATTGCTGCCCCTTTTCCTGGCGGACTGCCAGGGGCTGCTTCGAACGCCGAATGGGGGAGACAGCCTGGATACCCTCTTTGACACCCTTGAAGGCCTGGCCTGCCTTCCCTTGCCTGCAGGGCTCTGGGAATCCGACATCCTGCCGGCACGGCTTCCTCGTTATCATCCGTCTTTTTTGGACAGCCTGATGCAGGAAGGCGAAATCCTGTGGCTGGGCCGGGAAAAGGGGCGGATCATGTTCTGCTTTGAGCCGGACCTGGCATTTTTGACCGGGGATAATTTGACCGGGGATAAAAGGGACGATACACCCGGGGAAAACAAAGATCCGGATTGGGACGGAATTTTCCGGGATACCGGGGCAGGCCATGATTTTCTTACCCTTCAGACCCTCACCGGTTTAAGCAGCCAGGCGTTGTCAGACCGGATCTGGAACGCGGTCTGGCAGGGGCACTTGACCAACACCACCTTTCTTGCCCTGCGAAAGGGAATCGAGAACCGCTTCACCCTTCCCAAAACCTTGGATGCAGGCAATTCTTCAAGCCGCCACCGGAGGCGGTCCACAAGAGGCGGCCGCAGGGCCGGGATGCTCCAGGGACCAGGGCTTTCCCGGACTGCCCTGGCCCGGCGGCAAGGCACCCTGCCCATGGCCGGGGCCTGGTTTAAGCCCGAATTTCCGGAACCGGAAGGGGATTTGGTGGCCCTAGATGAGTTGAACCGGGATCGTGTCAGGGTGCTGCTGGACCGTTACGGCATCCTGTTTCGAGAACTTCTGGCAAGGGAACTGCCCGGGTTCCGGTGGGGGGACCTGTTTCGAACCCTCTATCTTATGGAATTGTCCGGTGAGGTAAAGGCCGGCTCTTTTTTCAAAGGGATTTTAGGGCCGCAGTTTATCTCCCACAAGGCCCTGCGCAAACTTCAGGCCGGCCCGGGAACCGGCCGGGATGCCGTCTATTGGATGAATGCGGCTGATCCGGCATCCCTTTGCGGTATAAGTCCGCAAACCCTGGGGCTTGGCCTTCCCAAGCGCCTGCCGGCCACCCGTCTGGTATACCACGGCACGGACCTGGTGCTGATATCCCGGCGCAGCGGCAAGGAAATGACCATTACGGTTGATCCGGATGATGCGCACCTGCCCCGGTATCTTACGGCCGTTGAACAGATGATGACCCGGCCAAGCCGCCCTGCGACCCGTGTGTCGGTTGAAACCATAAACGGAGCGGATGCTGCGGCAAGTCCCTACCGCAATGTGCTGGAAGAGATTTTCGAAGTGGCGGCAGGCTTAAAATCCCTGGACCTGTATGTGAGGAGAAACCATGACGGAGAATAATACAAGGCAAGAAGGCGACACACAGGATTACAGCGTGGACCGATTATCGGAAACCATCGGGATACTCACCCGGAGGGAAACCGAGGCCAGAATCCTGATTCCCATTCTCCGGGATCTGGGAGAGGCGTTCGGCAAAGCGGCTGTATTGGAAACCGTGAGCCGGACCATTATGAATATCGCTGAGGAACAGGGCAGGGAACTGGCAAAATTTATGGGTGGAAACACGGCCAAGGACTTCAAAGAGGCCCTGGCCTTCTGGACCAGGGATGATGCCCTGGAGATCGAGATGAAGGAATCCGCTTTCCAAACGCTGTGTTTCAACGTGACCCGGTGCCGGTACGCGGAGATGTACAGAGCGCTTGGCGCATCTGACCTGGGGGCGGTGTTTTCCTGCAACCGGGATGCGGCCCTGATCCGGGGATTCAACCCCGGTGCGGTGATGGAGCGAAATAAGACCATCATGGCAGGGCATCCGGTGTGCGATTTCCGGTATACATTTCCGGGGGATCAAGGAGAGCCGTCCGCTGATGGATTCTGAGGATAAAACGGTTCTGCCCGAACCGCTGGCGTCGAATTCCCAGGTGACGGCACTGCCGGTGGTGCCGGTGCTGCCAAAGATCGCCGCAGCCCTGGACCGGGAAGGCCGGGCAGTTGTCCAGGCGCCGCCCGGGGCCGGTAAAACCACCTTGGTGCCCCTGGCATTGCTGGAGGCCCCCTGGCTTGCGGGTAAAAAAATAGTCATGCTGGAGCCCCGCCGTCTGGCGGCCCGGGCCTGCGCCGGGCACATGGCCACGCTTCTTGGAGAACGGCCCGGGCAGACCGTGGGATACCAGGTTCGCATGGAGCGCTGCATCGGTCCTGACACCCGGATCGAGATCATCACCGAAGGCATTCTCACCCGGCGGATTCAGGCCGATCCGGAGCTTTCCGATGTGGGGCTGCTGATCTTTGACGAGTTCCACGAACGCCATATCCACGGGGACCTGGGACTGGCCCTGGCCCTGGAATCGGCAGAGGTTTTCAACCCGGACCTGCGCATCCTGGTGATGTCCGCCACCATGGATATGGACGCCCTTTCCGCACTGATGGATGGGGCGCCGGTAATACACTCCCAGGGCAAAACCTGGCCGGTGGAGACCCGGTACCTGCCGCCGGCGGCAAGAGACAGCAGCCCGGGCAGGGCGGGGGACAAGGGATTTGATATTCTGCCGGCCTGCTACCGGGCCGTAAAAAAAGCCCTGGCCGAAGACGAGGGCGACATCCTTGTTTTTCTGCCCGGTGCCGCCCAGATTCGTGCCCTGGGAGAGCAATTGGCGGCACATCTGAGCCCGGCGGATGGTGTGGACGTGTACCCGCTTTTCGGCAACCTTTCGCCCAAGGCCCAGGCAGCCGCCATTTCCCCGTCCGTGGCGGGGCGGCGAAAAATTGTCCTGGCCACCACCATTGCGGAAACCTCCCTGACCATCCAGGGCGTGCGTGTGGTGGTGGATTCGGGGCTGGCGAAAAGCCCGCGGTTCTCCCCGGGCCGGGGCATGACCCGTCTTGAAACCCTGCCCGTTTCCAAGGCATCGGCGGACCAGCGCCGGGGCCGTGCCGGCCGCACCGCCCCGGGTGTCTGTTACCGCCTCTGGTCCGAGCACCTGCACCAGGGGCTGATCCCTTTTAACCGTCCGGAGATTCTTTCTGCCGACCTGGAGCCCCTGGTGCTGGAACTGGCCCAGTGGGGAGTGGCGGATCCCGGCGAGCTGAAGTGGCTGGACGTGCCGAAGGAATCTGCCGTTGCACCGGCCCGGGAGCTTCTCGGGCGGCTGGGTGCCCTGGATGGGGCCGGCCGGATCACGGATCATGGCCGCAGGCTGCTGTCGGCCGGCAGCCACCCGCGGCTGGCCCACATGGTGCTCAGAGCCAAGGCGCTGAACAAAGGGTTTACCGGGTGTTGCCTGGCCGCCCTGGTGGAGGACAGGGATTTTATGCCGTCCGGCGGGGACCCGGATATTTCTTACCGGCTGGAGATACTGGCCTCCCTGGCCAAAGGCAGGGCCGCGTCCCTTGGCAGCCGGGTGAACATCAAAGGTGCCAGGCATGTGTTGGCCCAGGCCCGGCAACTGGCACGCCGGTTCAAAATTCAGGGGGAGGCGATAGACCCGTCTTCCGCCGGCCGGCTTTTGGCCTTTGCCTGGCCGGAACGGATCGGGCGCAAACGGCGTAAAGATTCCCTGTCTTACCTTTTGTCTTCCGGCAGCGGGGCCTTTTTCAGGACCGCCAACCCTGTATCCGGCTGTGCCTGCATCGTTGCCGTTCACCTGGACGGAAATCCTAAAAGTGCCCTAATTTTTCTGGCCGCCGCTTACGATGAGACGGATCTGGTGCGGGATTTTCCGGATGCGATTGAGCATGGTGATGAGGTGGCCTGGGATGAAGCCGCAGGGGCTGTCCGGGCTTATTCACGGCGGTATTACGGCCGGCTAATGCTCTCGGAACAGCCCCTGGCCGCACCGGACCCGGAGGCCGTGAAGGCCGCTCTGATTCAGGGGATTCAAAGGCAAGGAATCGATCTGCTGCCCTGGACCAAACCCCTGCGGCAATTTCGTCAGCGGGTGATCTTTCTTCGGTCCCGGCCGGATGTGGATGCTGCTTTCGCCGCCCTGCCCGATCTTTGTGATTCGGTACTGAGCGAAACCCTTGCGGACTGGCTCGGCCCCTTTCTGGACGGCATCACTTCTGTGGCCGGTCTGAAACGCCTGGATCTGGATGCGGCTGTAAAACATTTGCTCTCCTGGGACCAGCAGCAGATGGTGGATGCCCATGCCCCCACCCATATCACGGTGCCTTCGGGCTCCCGGATTCCGGTGCGGTACGGGGATGACAACGGCCCCCTGGACCCGCCGGTGCTGGCCGTCCGCCTCCAGGAGATGTTCGGCCTCATGACCACACCTGCCATTGCCAGGAACGCCGTTCCCCTGACCCTTCATCTCCTGTCGCCGGCGGGACGGCCGGTCCAGATTACCCGGGATCTTGCAAACTTCTGGAATAAGACCTATATCCAGGTGAAGAAGGATCTTATGGGGCGCTATCCCAAGCATTACTGGCCGGATGATCCGCGGGCCGCCGTTGCTACGAACAGGGTGAAACCCAGGGGGAAGACCGGGAAAAAATAGATCAATGGGGGGAAGCTATGGCATACGATGAAGATAAGGCCCAGGCCCTGATGAACGCCCACATACAAAAGACCTACACCCTGCTGAACCAGGTGGTTGACAAATACGGTGTCACCCTGCCGGTGCTGTCAAAGGCCATGGCGGAATTTACCAGGGGGATGATGGCCCCGCCGGAAGGGACGGTGTGTGCCGAAGGCTGCGCCTATTGCTGCCATCTTAGGGTCGGGGTTTCCATTCCCGAACTTCTGGTTTTGTTTTCCGAAGTCTCCCGCCAGGCCACCCCCGAAGGCCTCGCCTGGTTTAAGGATCGGGTTATAGAAACCGCATCCAAGGGGGATACCCTGACCGAAACGTTCTGGCACAGTTCCCAAACCCCCTGCCCCTTTTTGAACGGCCAGGGCCGCTGCCTCATCTATGCCATCCGTCCTTTTTCCTGCAGGGCGTATCATTCCACGGACGTTGCGGTCTGCCGTCAGGGGTGGGAAGAGCTGCGGGAAGTGCGGGTGCCCTGTTTCCCGCTTTACAGAACCGCCACGGATATGTACCCCGCCGTGTTTATCCGTGTCATGAAGGAGAAGGGGCTTGCCTCTTTCCAGGTGGGGCTGGTGAAGGGGCTGGCCATGCTTTTTGAAACCCCCGGCCTGACGGAGCAGTGGCTTGCCGGCAAGGATGTGTTCGCACCGGCGGCTTTTTAAACGGATGCGTCCGGTTTAATTTGCGCTCCGGTCCCGTACAAAACTTCTGATAAGTTGGCCCGCCAGGGTATGGGCATCCGGAATCAGGGGAAGATCATCGTACCTGAACCAGTTTGCCTCAAGGATTTCGTCCGGGTCGATCCGGATATCGCCTGAGGCATACCTTGCCGTGAAACCGATCATCAGGCTGTCCGGAAAGGGCCAGGACTGACTCCGGACGTAGCGCACCTGTTCCACCCGGATCCGGGTTTCCTCGAATACCTCCCGCCGCACACAATCCTCCAGGGTTTCTGCCGGGGAGACAAAGCCCGCAAGGACGGAGAACATTTTTTTATTGGGAAACCTGACGCCCCGGGCCAGGAGGATATCGTCCCCCCGGGTCACCGCCATGATGACGGCCGGGGAGATCCTGGGGTAGGCGGTAAGGCCGCAGGCCGGGCAGACCCGGGAATGTTCCCGGGCTGCAGGGGTTGTGGGGGTGCCGCATCTGCCGCAGTACCTGAAGTTGAGATGAAGATCCAGAATCTGTCTGCCGTATCCCGCTATTTCCCGCCAGGTATCGTCGGTCTGCTGGAAAAAGGCCCTCAGGTTGAGCCGTTGCATCCGGTCCGGCAGGTCGTCCCCAAGAAGCTGCGCACAATAACAGGGCACGCCTTTGTAGCTGCCAAAGAAATACTGCTGCCCCATGGGCAGTTGTTTGGCCGCTTCTGCCGTCAGGCAGGGAACGGTGCCGTCGTTCACAACAAGATGCCGGGTGCCGAAGATGAAGTACAATCTTTCATCGGTACCGGGGGCGGGCGCTGATGCAGAAGCGATGAAATCCATGGCCTTTTCAGGTATCACACCCCGGTGGAATTGTCCATCCGGCAACGGCTGTTTTGCGTTGCGAAACTTTTGTGTTGTGGAACAAAAAACGCGGTGATGTTTCGCGGGGGAACAATCGGTTTTTATTCGAAGCTATGTGTTTAATGTGCTGTTATTCTTGGGTTATTTCCTGTTTCCTTCTGCCTGGCACAAAAATTGTTACTATTTTACGGTACATGCGAAAAAATTAGGTTCTGCAGTTTATGGAATATTGCCGTTTTCAGATATCAGGTTTTTTGACATATATTAATACCTTAAGGATAAGGATGGGGAAATGAAGCATTTAAGATTCTGGCAGAAAATGGCTGTGGGGTTCGGTCTGGTTATTGCTCTGATGATGATCGGCGGTAAAGTGGCCTGGGATACCTCCAACAATCTTTCCGACTTGACCCATAAACTGTATCGCCACCCGCTGGCCGTGGGGACCAGCATCCGGGACATCCAGACGGAACTTGTTGCCATTCATCGGTCCATGAAAGATGTGGCCATGTCTGAAACCCTGGAGCAGATGACGGAAAACCAGAAAAAGGTGGGCCGGAATACCGAGAACGCCCTGGCGCATTTCGCAGTGCTCAATGAGCGGTTTCTCGGGGATAAGAAGGATATTGTCCTGGCTGAGGAACTTTTCAGGGACTGGGCGCCCATCCGGAACAAGGTGATTGAACAGCGCAGAATTCAGATCGAAAACGACGCCAATGAGATTACCCGGACCGAAGGAGGCCCCCATGTGGCCAAAATCATCAAAGCCATGGACGATCTCATTGAATTTGCCAAAGGCAAAGCCGCAGAGTTCTATGAAAAATCCCAGAACGCTGCCGGCGCCAATGCGGCCGAACTGGTGGAAAAATTCTACAGGCATCCGTTTACCGTGGCCACCACATCGGTGGAGGTCCAGATGGACACCTTCAAGATTCTTAAGATGATGAAAGACCTTTCCGTGGCCAAAACGCCGGAAGCCGTCACGGCCCTGGCGGACGAGGTCAATGCACTGATTCCGGAAATCATGGATGACTTTGCCCTGATCAAAGAGCGTTTCCTGGGGGACAAATCCATGATTCTGTCGGCCGAAAAATTGTTTGTGGACTGGCAGCCCATCCGGGACAAGGTCATCGGCATGCGGCTGGCCCAGGTAACGGCCAATCCCAGGGAAATTACAATTAAAGAAGGTGCCCCCCATCTGGCAAAGCTCATTGGCGTGCTGGACAATATACGGACATTTGCCGACAACAAGGCGGTGGAATTCAATGAAAACGCCGAGACAAAAGCCGTGGCATCCAACCGTCTCCTGGTGGGGCTGTTTTCCGGTGCTGCGGTCATTGCCTTGCTCATGGCCTTCGTGGTGACCCGCGGTGTCACCAAACCGTTGAATGAAGCCGTACAAATGGCAGAACAGGTTGCTGCCGGTGACCTGACCCGGACATCGGAGATTGACCAGCGGGATGAAATCGGGCAGCTCATTAAATCCTTGAACACCATGACCGGTAATCTGAGAACCATGTTCATTGAGATCGCCACCGGCACACGCACCCTTACCGCCTCTTCCTCTGAGTTGTCGGCTGCGTCCGAGCAAATTTCCGCAAGCTCCGACCGGACGGCGGAACGTTCTGTCAGCGTTGCCGGCGCTGCCGAGGAAATGAGCACGAATATGGGCAGTGTGGCTGCCGCCACCGAACAGACCACGGCCAATATCCAGATGATTGTCTCTGCCGCAGAGGAGATGACGGCCACCATCAATGAGATTGCCAATAATACCGCCAAGGGAAGTGAAACCACCGGGAATGCGGTTGCGCGGGCCAGGGAAATCTCCGCTCAGGTGTCCCTCCTCGGAGACGCTGCCGCAGAGATCTCCAAGGTAACGGATACCATTGCTGACATTTCCGAGCAGACCAACCTGCTTGCCCTGAACGCCACCATCGAAGCCAGCAGGGCCGGGGAGGCCGGCAAAGGTTTTGCCGTGGTGGCCGGGGAGATCAAAAATCTTGCCTTGCAGACGGCGGAAGCCACCAGTGAAATCAGTACGCGGATCAGCGGGGTTCAGGAAAAGACGACCCAGTCTGTCGCCGCCATCACCTCCATCGTGGAGGTCATCAACGAGATCAACGATATCATGGCCACGGTGGCCACGGCCATAGAAGAACAGTCGGCCACCACCCGCGAAATTTCACAGAACGTCAGCCAGGCCGCTGCAGGTGTCCAGGAAGTCAACGAGAACGTCAACCAGACCTCTCTGGTGGCAGGAGAAGTGACCCGGGACATCACGGGGGTCAGCGAGGCGGGTGAGGAAGTTAAAAACGGCAGCCAGCAGGTTTACGGCCAGGCAGGTGAGTTGCTCTCCCTGGCCCAAAACCTCAATGAAATGGTCAGCCGGTTCAGAGTCAACTAGATAAAAAAAAACTATTCATAATACGGGAGAAAGAAAATGAAACTCAAATTGCGTACCACACAGATCAATGACAGCAGGCGTGCCAGGGCGGTTGCCGAGCATGTGCTCATGTCACGGCTGTACCGGGAAGACACACGGAAATTCGAAGCGGAGAGAAGGCGCAAGATCGACGCCTTGATCGCCACCTTCGGCCCGGCCCAGCAGGCACGGCTGAGAGCCTATCAGGCAACCTGGGATCAGATTCTGGTGCCGGAATTCAAAGTGGACTGACAACAAGCCTCCAAGATAAAAGTCCGGTGCAGGATTCCCTGCACCGGATAATCCAACCGAAAGGTCGGAAACTAACCCGTTAATCAGGGGGTATGGTCAGGCCCCCAGGAGGCAAATTCAGGTTAGCGGATGGCTTTCATGGCACCCATGTATCCCCTCAGGGTTTTGCCCACGACTTCCACGGGATGGCTGCGGATGGCTTCGTTCACCTGGATGAGGCGGATGTTGTCGCAGCCGGTGTCGGCAAGGTTAAGGCCTTTGCCGATCACGTCGGTGTCAACGGCTTTCATGAAGTCTGCGAGCATGGGGACGGCCTTGTGGGCAAAGAGGTAGCAGCCGTATTCCGCTGTATCTGAAATTACCACGTTCATCTCGTAGAGCTTTTTACGGGCAATGAGGTTCGCGATCAGCGGGGTCTCATGCAGGGATTCGTAGTAAGCGGATTCTTCAATGATACCGGCGGATACCATGGTGTCGAAGGCCAGTTCAACCCCGGCTTTGACCATGGCCACCATGAGGATACCGTTGTCAAAGTATTCCTGCTCGGGGATGTCTGCATCCTGGCAGGTGGAGTTTTCAAAGGGGGTTTCCCCGGTTTCGGCCCGCCATTTCAACAGGTTGGCATCGTCGTTGGCCCAGTCATCCATCATGGTTTTGGAAAAGTGGCCGGTCATGATGTCGTCCATGTGCTTGTTGAAAAGCGGCGTCAGTATACCTTTAAGATCTTCGGCCAGGTCGTAGGCCCGGATTTTGGCCGGGTTGGACAGGCGGTCCATCATGTTGGTGATGCCGCCGTGCTTCAGGGCTTCGGTAACGGTTTCCCAGCCGTACTGCACCAGTTTGGAGGCATAGCCCGCATCAACCCCCTGTTCGATCATCTTGTCGTAGCAGAGCAGGGACCCCATCTGGAGAACGCCGCAGAGGATGGTCTGTTCGCCCATAAGATCGGACTTTACCTCCGCCACGAAGGAAGACTGGAGAACCCCGGCCTTATGGCCTCCGGTTCCGGCGGCGTATGCCTTGGCTATTTCAAAGCCTTCTCCCCTGGGGTCGTTTTCCCGGTGAACGGCGATGAGGGTGGGCACTCCGAAGCCTCTTTTGTACTCTTCGCGGACTTCGGTGCCGGGTGATTTGGGGGCCACCATGATAACGGTGAGGTCCTCTCTGATCTGCATGCCTTCTTCAACGATGTTGAACCCGTGGGAGTAGGAGAGGCAGGCGTCTTTTTTCATCAGGGGCATTACGGATTCAATGACGTTGGTGTGCTGTTTGTCCGGGGTCAGGTTGATGACCAGGTCGGCGGTGGGCAGCATGTTTTCGTAGGTGTCCACGGCAAAACCGTTTTCAGTGGCGTTTTTCCAGGACTGGCGCTGTTCCTTGATGGCCGCTTCTCTCAGGGTATAGGAGACGTCAAGGCCGGAATCCCGCAGGTTCAGGCCCTGGTGGAGTCCCTGGGCACCGCAGCCCACGATGACGATTTTTTTACCCAAAAGCGCTTCGACCCCGTTGAATTCGGACGGGTCCATGAACCGGCATTGGGAAAGTTCTTCCAGTTGAAGCCGCAGGGGAAGGGTGTTGAAATAGTTGGTGCCCATGATTGTGTCTCCTTAAATGTTAACTGTCTTCCGTTTATTTGTTTTTATACTTATGGCGTAAATTTTTTATTGCGTCAAATGAATCATTTGCAATGATGTGTTGCAAGTTTTGAAATGAGCAATTAAAATTACTGGGTATTTCTTTTGATTGTACCATAAAATAAGGACTGACCATGGATATCCGCACCCTGCAGCTCTTCCGTCATCTCAGCACATCCCTTCATTTTGCCGGCACAAGCCAGGCCTGTCACATCACCCCTTCGGCCTTGACCCGGGTGATCCAGCGTCTGGAAACGGAATTGGGGGAACAGCTCTTTATCCGGGACAACCGCTCCGTGGAGCTGACCTACGCCGGTCTGGCCTTTAAAAAATACGCCGAAGATGTGCTGCTGCGCTGGGATCACCTCCAGGGGGAATTATCCGAAGAGGAGATTCTTCAAGGCGAGTTATCCGTTTATTGTTCGGTGACGGCGGCCTACAGCATCCTGCCGGATATCATCACCCGGTACCGGGCGGTCCATCCCAAAGTCCAGATCCGCCTTGAAACCGGGGATCCGGCACTGGCCCTCACCCGGCTTAGAAACAGGGATGCGGACGTGGTCATTGCCGCCCTGCCCGGCAGGGGGCTTTCCCAGATTGAAGTTTTGAAAATGGCGGAGAGCCCCCTGGTGTTCATCGCCTCCCGGCGGTACCCGGAAGTCGTGGTCCGAGACAAAGACGGGGTGAACTGGGCGCAAACACCCATGATCCTTGCGGATACAGGATTGAGCCGTGAGCGGATGGACCACTGGTTCGCCCGGAATCAGGTGGTGCCCAACATCTATTCCCGGGTGGCCGGTCACGAGGCCATCATTGCCCTGGTCAACCTGGGCTGCGGCATGGGCCTGGTGCCGAAACTGGTCCTGGAGAAAAGCCCCCTGGCAGGAGATATACGGGTGCTCACCGGTATGCCGTCCCTGCCCCCTTACGAGATCGGACTTTGCGTCAGGAGACCCAACCTTACGAATCCGAAGATCCGTGCGCTTTGGGACATTGCCTCCCCCGGCACATAAATAGGGGGGCAAATTTGACTTACTCATCGGCATTTTTTTGAAGATCAATGAGATCCTGATAAAACCGGTCATAGGTGCCGTCTCTTTTTATTTCGATAAGCCCTTCATTGAACCGGGCGGCAAGTTCTTTTCCTTCGGGATGCGCCTTTGAAAAAAGCAGGGAGGCCGGTGTTTCGAACAATGATTTTTCATCGTAAGAGAACCGGGCGGCCTGATTCGGACCGAACTGGAACTTCAGGATATCCAGCCCTGTGAGCAGTTCCAGGGGAAAGATGTCCAGGCGGCCGAAAAGGATCATCATAAAGGCCTGGTCCGCCTTGGCCACCTGGTGAACCGTAAGGCCGTTCTGAATGAGGATCTGGGTGGATGTCTCCCCGATCATGCCGGCGATCCGATACCGCTTTAAATCCTTGAAAGTCTTCCAGGGTTGCATGGGCCGTTCCTTTAGTTGGAAAAATACCACCCGGGCATGCATGACCGGTTCGCTTTTAAAGAAAAAGGCGGCATGTTTCTGACGGGTTTCTTCGGTGTCTGCCCAGAATGATGTGGCGTGGTGGACTCCGTTTTTGACCATCTTATACGCCCGTTCCCAGGGATAGTAGTAAAAGTGCGGTGTTATGTTTTTCCGCCGGAATGCCTCCAGGATAACGCGGTTGACGAAACCGCCGTGGGGAAGATCTTCAGACACCCAGGGCGGGTATTCTCCCGTGGTAATACTCACCTGCCGTTCCTGGCTGTGGGCCGGAAGTCCTGTGGCAACCAGAATCAGAAAAATGATCCAGAAAAAGAATAGATGAAACCGTCTTTTCACTGAGCGTCCTATTGACGGATTGTCGGGTTAATACATTTTTGACCGGAACTTAAGTAGAAGTAACTATCTCATGAAATCCAAATGAATGTAAAGGGAAGAAATGTGACCCAGGCCTTTGTCCGGGATATTTCCACAGCTTGACTTACCTCTTTTTTTTACCTATGAATTGGCAGTGACAGCAATGGGCGGTATCGCCCTTACCATTAATTTTCGTGGAAGCAGAACCTGTGAAATTAAACCCGCCAAAATCGTCCGCCGGAAACCATAAAAATCTTACCGGAAGACAGATACCCAATATCGTTAAAATTATCCTGGTCCTGGCAGCCGTTATCCTTGGGTACGGCCTGGTATTCGTTGCCACTGCCAGAGCGCAAGACCTTACTGTGGCCTGTTATAAAGACTATCGGCCCTATTCTTATGTCAATGACAAGGGGGATGCATCGGGTTTGCCTATTACATCTGGGCGCTGAAAGCCAGGATCCGGCGTATTTCATCGGGCAGCAAACCCTTTAACAGGGATGAGTGGCAGACGGTGATCGCCGGCGGGGAAAATGACTGGGTGGAGTTTAAATCCTCCCTGCGCTGGAATGTGAAAACTGAAAAAGTTGACAAACATATCGAATCCGCCATTATAAAAAGCCTTTCCGCTTTTATGAATGCCAGGGGCGGCACCCTTTTTATCGGCATCAACGATGACGGGGAGGCCGTGGGAATCGAAACGGATTACAACACCTTTCAGAAGAAGCCCAACCGGGACGGCTTCATGCTCAAACTGTCGAGCATGATCTCCCAGAACCTGGGACGCCAGAGCCACAAGTTTATCATCACGGAAATCCATACCCTAAACGGCAGGGATGTCTGCAGGATCACCGTCAAACCCGGAAACCGGCCGGTCTATATCAAAGAGCAGGGCAAAGAGGCGTTTTATATCCGGGCCGGAGCCTCGTCCGTGCCCCTGAGTATGAGCGAGGCCCATGAATATATGAATTCCCGGTGGCCTTTAGGGCGTTGATTGCAACTGGAAATTGAACTGGTGTGGACGCCCGGGGAAAAGGCTTTTCCCACGGGCGCAAGTCGGCTTTAAATCCATGCCGTGCAACGATAAGGAATTATTCCCGGGTTTCCACCGAGGCTTTTGCCGCGGCAAAAACGTGGGCCGCACGGCGGATATCCGCGTCTGTTGTCGTCCAGCCGCAGACGGAAATTCGTATGGCGGCCTGCTCCTTCCAGACAGACCCGCCGCACCAGCAGGTCCCCTCTTCCTGAACTTGCCGGAGTACGGCTTGGGTGTCTGCCTCTGCCGGCAGTGCCACCAGTACCTGGTTGAACACCACCTCGTTGTGCAGGATAAATCCTTCTTTTTTTAGCAACTTCCCCATGAGTTTTGCCCGGTGGCACAGGCGTTCCACCAGGGCTGCCATCCCTGATTTTCCCAAAAACTTCATGGTGGCCCACAGTTCAATGCCCCTGGCCCTCCGGGACATTTCCGGGGTGTACAGCATGGGATCTCGCTGGTCGCCGTAAATGATG
>CAJWHT010000101.1 GCA_913041495.1 uncultured Desulfobacteraceae bacterium
AACCGGACAAATCACGTGCTACAAAAACCGGACATTTCTATTTGTCTCCAACAGAGGGATAGATAAAAACAGCCGGTCCGCATCTAAGGTGAACCGGCTGCGATGGTACAGGATAAATATGTATCAGATTTAGCTTTGATCCACCCGTTTACCTGCAAACTGAACCGTTGCCGCAACAGCAGCCAGGCCCAGGGGTAACACGATATACACCGGCAGGCCCAGACCCACGGGGATATATCCGAACAAAACCGTGATCACCCCCACGGTGATGGCATAGAAAATCTGGGTTTTTACATGGTCGATATGATCGCAGGACGCTCCCATGGACGACAGTATCGTGGTGTCCGAAATGGGAGAGCAATGGTCGCCGAAAATGGCACCGGTGAGCACCGCACCCACATTCATCAGCAGGTAGCCGTATTCCGGGGAGATGGACCAGGCCAGGGGAATGGCCAGGGGCATCAGAATTCCCATGGTGCCGTAGGAGGTCCCTGTGGCAAATGAAATAAAGGAGCCCAGGATGAATATAATGGAGGGCAGGATAAATGCGGGGATCTTGTTCGACAGGATCAAGATGAGGAATTTTGCGGTTCCAAGTTCTTTGATCACGGAACTCAAGGACCAGGCCAGAAGAAGGATAACCCCGGTGATAACCAGGGATTTTATCCCGTGAATCCAGTGGGATACCGCCTCTTCAAAAGTGAATATCTTTTTTACAACCCCCATGACAACGGCAACGATGCCGGCAAACAAGGCGGCTTGGAAAAGCACCACAGAGGCGTCAGAGGCACCGAAGGTTTCCCGCATGGCGGTGAATCCCAAAGGGGCGTCTTGGAGCAGGGCGATGAGTTGGGTATTGTCCCCGCCCATAATGGCGCTTCTGCCGTTGAGGTAAAATCCCAAAAAAGCCCCCACGATCAATGTGCCGATGGGAACGATGGCGTTCCAGACGCTCAAGGGGATGTTCCTGTCCGGTTCCATGGCTTTCATGTCGTGGGAGGCGGAAAGGTTGGAGCCCGGGGCCATGACTTTGCCGGTGGTTCTGGCCCGGTGTTCCGCCTTGAACATGGGGCCGAATTCCTTCAGGGTAACGGCGGTCATCACGATGAAAAACAGGATCAGGATATTGTAAAACCGGAAAGGGATGGTTTCCACGAACACCCCGTAGGCATTGACATCCAGACCGATGCCGGAAAGGCCGTCCTTGATCAGCCCCACCTCATAGGCCACCCAGGTGGATATCAGGGCTATGCCTGCAATGGGGGCGGCGGTGGCATCAATAATAAAGGATAGTTTTTCCCGGGAAATTTTCATCCGGTCCGTTACCGGCCGCATGATGGGGCCCACAGTAAGGGAATTGGCATAGTCATCAAAAAAGATGAGCAGCCCCATGAGCCAGGTGACGATCTGGGTGGACACCGCGGTCTTGGCCCGCTTGGCCAAGGCTTCGGCAATGGCCTTTGTTCCTCCCATTTTGGACACCACGGCGATCAGGCCGCCGATGGCCAGGCATTGGAGGATGATGCCTGCGTTCCATCCGTCTGCCATGGAAGAGATGATATTGGAGGTAAGCCGGGTAAATCCGCCGATGGCCGCACCGAATATATCAGCCCCGTTCAAGGACAGCATAAAAGTGCCGGAAAATATCCCCATGAACAGGGAAATCACCACGTTTCTGGTGATAAAGGCCAGGGTGATGGCCACCAGGGGAGGCAGCAGTGTCAGCAGGCCGAAGCGATCGGCATTGGCGGCAGCCACGGCCGGGTCCGCGGCAAACAGGGTACCGGGAACCAGTAAAAAGAAAAACACCGCAAGAATAGAGCGCAGTGCCTGATGTGTAAAAATAAAGTGTCTATTTAAAGAGAGCATGTTTCAACATCTCCGTATGGGATTTAAAGGGTTATGGTTAGATGTTGCTACTTTTTTAGCAACATAATTTATTGGTTTCATTAAAAATACAGCGGAACCCTATGCCATAATCCGTGCGGGGAAACAAGGGTTTTGTGTAAAAACTCAAGTGTGAAGACTTTTTAGGCAGAAAGGCTTGACCCGGAGGGAAACCTGTGGGATAAGAGATGCTCTGTTTTTAAATAATCAAATACTTATTTATAAGTTAAATGGGATTTAGTAAATTTGATTAATTCATAAATAAATGCTTGTTTTCTCCCTAATATTTACAAGTTAGGCATAATATTGTATGTGGTACAGGTTATATTGGGATTAATGAATGTTCTCATTACCATAAACGAGGTGAAATCTATGAAAAAAAGAATGCAGACCATTGACGGAAATACTGCAGCAACCCACGTGGCCTATGCCATGAGCGAGGTGGCTGCCATATATCCGATTACCCCTTCCAGCCCCCTAGGAGAAATTGCTGACTCCTGGGCTGCCAAGGGGAGAAAGAATATTTTCGGTCAGGTCGTTGATATCAAGCAGATGCAGTCTGAGGCGGGTGCGGCAGGCGCGGTTCACGGATCGCTGGCAGCAGGCGCCCTGACATCCACCTTTACGGCATCCCAGGGGCTTTTGCTGAAGGTCCCCAACATGTACAAGATATCCGGCGAACTGCTCCCCAGTGTTTTTCATGTCACCGCCCGTTCTATTTCCGCCCACGCGCTTTCCATCTTTGGTGACCACCAGGATGTCATGGCCTGCCGCCAGACCGGTTTTGCCATGCTGGCCTCCTCATCGGTGCAGGAAGCCCAGGACCTGGCATTGGTTGCCCACCTGGCCACCATGGACGCCCGGGTGCCCTTTCTCCACTTCTACGACGGATTCAGAACCTCACATGAGATCCAGAAAATCGAAATGATTGAATATGAGGACATGGCGTCCCTGTTCAACTACAAGGCCTACAGAGAGTTTAAAAACAGGGCCCTTAACCCCGAACATCCCGATACCAGAGGTACGGCCCAGAACCCGGATATTTATTTTCAGGGCCGTGAGGCAGCCAACAAGTACTACCAGGCCGTTCCGGGCATCGTTAAAAACTACATGAAAAAGGTGGGGGATCTCACCGGCCGTCATTACAAACCCTTCGACTATGTGGGTGATCCCGAAGCCGACCGCGTCATTGTTGCCATGGGCTCCGGCTGCGAAGCCATTGAAGAATCCATTGAAAAACTGAACACAGAAGGTGAACGCTTAGGGCTTATCAAGGTAAGGCTCTACAGACCCTTTGACATCGAATCCTTCCTCCAGGTGGTTCCGGCATCTGTTGAAACCGTCACCGTTCTGGACAGAACCAAGGAACCCGGCGCCGTCGGCGAGCCCCTGTACCAGGATGTCTGCACCGCCTTCATGGAATACGGCGAAGGCCCCCAGATCGTGGGCGGACGTTACGGCCTCTCCTCCAAGGAGTTCACCCCGTCCATGATAAAAGCGGTCTACGACAACATGACCGCCATTGCGCCTAAAAACCACTTCACCGTGGGTATTATTGACGATGTCACCCACACCTCACTTGAAGTGGGAACAGATTTCAACCCGGCTCCGGAAGGCACTATCTCAGCCAAATTCTTCGGCCTGGGATCTGACGGCACCGTAGGTGCCAACCAGTCTGCCATCGCCATCATCGGCGACAACACCGATAAATACGCCCAGGGGTATTTTGCCTACGACTCCAAGAAGTCCGGCGGCATCACCGTTTCCCATCTCAGGTTCGGCGACACCCCCATCCGTTCCACCTACCTGGTTCAGAACCCGGATTTTGTGGCGGTTCACAAAGCCAACTACGTGGAACTTTACGATGTGCTCAAGGGCATTAAAGAGGGCGGCACCTTCCTGCTGAACTCCGAATGGTCTTTGGAAGACATGGAAAAGCACATCCCGGGCAACGTGCGTAAAACCATCCATGACAAAAAGCTGAACTTCTACAACATTGACGCCGTGAAAATCGCCGGTGAAGTGGGATTGGGCAACCGCATCAACATGATCATGCAGACCTGTTTCTTCAACCTGGCCAAGGTATTGCCGGTGGAAGAGGCTATTGAACTGCTGAAAGCCGACATCAAGCGGATGTTCGGTAAAAAGGGCGATGCCATTGTCAACATGAACATTGAAGCCGTTGACAAAACCCTGGATAAGCTGGTGAAAGTGGATGTACCGGCTTCCTGGGCAGATGCGGTCACTGTACCTGTTGAAATCGAATCTGCCACTGATTTTGTGGACAATGTCTGCCGTGAGATCAACGCCCTGCGCGGCGACGATCTTCCGGTATCCGCCTTTGCCGTGGACGGTGTTTTTGAGCAGGGTACGGCAGCCCATGAAAAACGCGGGGTTGCCATCAACGTTCCCGAGTGGATTCCCGAAAACTGTATCCAGTGTAACCAATGTTCCTATGTCTGCCCCCATTCCGCCATCATCCCCATCGTGGCCACGGAAGAAGAAATGGCAGGCGCCCCCGAAACCTTCACCACTATCAAGGGTAAAGGCAAGGGCATGGACGTGTTCCAGTTCAGAATGCAGGTCAACCCCCTGGACTGCCAGGGCTGCGGCAATTGTGCCGATATCTGCCCGGCCAAGAAAACGGCTCTCGTCATGAAGCCGCTGGCCTCCCAGACAGAGGTTGAGGTTCCCAATCACAAGTTCTCTTTGAGCGTTCCTTTCAAGACCGACGTCCTGAAGAGAGAAACCGTCAAGGGCAGCCAGTTGTGGCAGCCCCTGCTTGAGTTCTCCGGCGCCTGTGCAGGCTGCGGCGAGACCCCCTATGTCAAGGTCATCACCCAGCTGTTCGGCGAGAGAATGACCATCTCCAACGCCACGGGCTGTTCCTCCATCTGGGGCGGTTCCGCACCCTCCACCCCCTACTGCACCAATGCAGACGGTGAAGGTCCTGCCTGGGCATCTTCCCTGTTCGAAGATGCGGCGGAATACGGCTACGGCATGATGTTGGCCACCAAGTCCAGAAGAAACACCCTGGCCGATACCATGAAAAAGGCCCTGGAAGCAGGTGTTTCCGACGAGGTGAAGGCTGCCATTGAAGGCTGGCTGGCCGGCAAGGACGATGCGGAAGAATCCAAGAAGTACAGCATCGCCTTAAAATCCCTGCTCAAAGACGAGACCTCGGGCATCCTCAAGGATATCTACGACGACCGCGACCTGTTCGTGAAGAAGTCCCACTGGATCTTCGGCGGTGACGGTTGGGCATATGACATCGGCTTCGGCGGCCTGGACCATGTGCTGGCCTCCGGTGACGATATCAACATCCTTGTCATGGACACCGAGGTGTACTCCAACACCGGCGGCCAGTCCTCCAAGGCCACCCCCACCGGCGCCATTGCCAAATATGCCGCCTCCGGCAAGAAGATCGGCAAGAAAGACCTGGGCCGGATGATGATGAGCTACGGCTATGTATACGTGGCCTCCATCTCCATGGGTGCCAACAAACAGCAGACCCTCAAGGCTATTCTGGAAGCGGAAGCCTATCCCGGACCCTCGCTGATCATTGCCTACGCTCCCTGCATTAACCAGGGCATCAGAAAAGGCATGGGCAAATCCCAGCTGGAAGGCAAGCTGGCCGTTGAATCCGGTTACTGGCCCATGTACCGGTACAACCCGCAGCTCATTGACGAGGAAAAGAATCCGTTCGTCCTGGATTCCAAGGCACCGGACGGCACCCTCCAGGAATTCCTGGGCGGCGAGGTCCGTTTTGCAGCCCTTGAAAAGAGCTTCCCGGAAGAGTCCGTAAGGCTGAGAGCCGCCATTGAAGAAGAGGTAAACAATAAGTACACCATCCTCAAGATGATGGCGGATGCCGGTAAAGAGGAAAAATAAACCGATTCCCTAAGTAAAACCTAAGGTAAAACTGAAGTTTACCTGGGGTAAAACCATAAAAAGGGGCTGGAAAATTTTATTTTCCAGCCCCTTTTGCATAAAAAATCCTTTACACTTTCAACAGGGTTTACTATTTTGCGTGGAACAAATACGGAACACGTGACGCAGAACCGGTAAATGCAGTAGTTGAGGGGTATGAAGGCAAGCGGAATTCTAAAAATTGCCAGAAGTTGGCAATATGCCAAAGGGTGGCTTAAATCCATACCGAAGAAAATAATCTTCGGATCGACACTTCTTTTTGTTTTGGTTTCCGCCGTTCCCGTTGTGGATACCGGCCCCTTTCCTTTCCCTGGAAAAGCTGTTTCGGATCTGATCCTGCCGGTGCTCATGGCATCCCCCCAGACAAAGACCATCTCAGGCAAGGTGAAAAGTGGTGAAACCGCCTCCTCCCTTCTCCGGGACTATATGCCGTTGCAGGTGATATATGACATTGACAGGCAGGCCAAAGAGGTCTTTCCCCTGACCCGGATCAGAAAAGGCCAGCCCTATAAGATCAGCCTTCTTGAAGATTCGTTCGTGGCCTTTGAGTATGAGATCGACAATAACGACCGTCTTCTGATTCAAAAGGATACGGACAGCTTTGCCGTTACCAAACTGCCCATTGAATACCAGATTCGTCAGGAAGTGGTCTCTGTCGATATTCAATCTTCTCTGGCCGAAGCCGTGAAACGGGCCAAAGAACAGGCGGACCTGACCTGGATGCTGGCGGATATCTTTGCCTGGGACATTGATTTTATCCGGGATATCAGACCCGGAGACACTTTTAAGGCCCTGGTGGAAAAAAAATACAGGGACGGCAGGTTCTGCGGCTACGCAGATATCCGGGCCGCCTTTTTCACCAACCAGGGCACCACTTACCAGGCCTTTCTCCATGAGGATGCCCGCGGCCGGAAGGCATATTATGACGAAAAGGGCCACTCCCTTGAAAAAGCCTTTTTAAAGGCCCCGGTCAACTATTCCAGAATATCTTCTGCCTTTTCAAACCGCAGGTTCCACCCCATCCTGAAAAAGTACAGATCCCACCCCGGTATAGACTATGCCGCACCCAGAAATACGCCCATTAAGGCGGTGGCGGATGGTGTCATTTCAAGTATCTATTACAGTAAAACCACAGGCCGGCAGATCACCCTGCGCCATTTTTCGGGCTATGAGACCGCATATTTCCACATGAACAAGTATGCCAAAGGCATGAAGAAGGGGCGACAGGTCACCCAGGGGGACGTGATTGGCTATGTGGGGAAAACAGGCCTTGCCACCGGCTACCATCTGTGCTTTCGGATGCGCAAGAACGGCAGACCCGTTAACCCCCTGGACCAGGCCCCCAGCGCCGGCAAACCCGTTGCCCAGGCTGAAATGGATCACTTCACCTTTCTTGCCGGCAAGTACACCGAGATGATCCAGGCCCACCAGAAGCTGGCCCGGTCTACCCCTTAAATATCACTTTAAAAGATTATTTTCTAAGGATTCGTTCTGCCCCGGCAAGAATATCTTCAGCGTAGTACTTTAAGCTGCTGTAAAAGGAAATCACCTGGACAAGATGGTCCAGGTCAAACCGGCGGATGCGCCCCTCTTTGCGGATCTGCGTCAGCCGGTTGTCCATGGCGGCGATAAGATGGCACAGATTGTCACTTCCGGTTTCGGCACGGTCCGACATCAAGGCGGTGAGGGTGTCGCTTGCCGCATGGGCAATTTCAGAAAGTTCCTTTGACATGATGATATCATAGCCTTCGCCGTCAATGCCGTTCAGTATCCTTACCATGGTCCGCAAATGCTCAACGGACCGGCCCATGAGAAAGACCTTTGCCTGGAAATTGTCCGTTCCCAGCCGGTAGATCCGTGCCTCGTGGCGGTGGACGTTGAGGAGAAAGGCCTGGTTTTCCCGGGCTCCGTTTTCCAGATCCGCTATCGGCCCCTCATCCACATGCTGTTGCCGCCGGATAAAGGCTAAGACCAGTTCTTTGCAGAGGCTGTTGCAGGAAACCGCCTGCTCCGCCAGGCGTTTTTTAAGCACGTCGGCCTTTCGCCGGGGAAACACCAGCACAGACACCCCGAAGGCGCAGAGGATGCCAAGGCCGATCTCCACCACCCTGGACGCCCCGAACAGGACAATGTTTTCTTCAAAGATGCCGGTCATGATGATAATGACAACGGTGATGGCGGCCATCCGGTACCGGGTTTTATACCGTGTCAGAAAGGCACAGATGCCGATGGTGACAAAAAGGGCGGAACCGATCCACAGCGGGGTGTGGGGTATCACCAGCATGACGGCCACGCCCATCACCGCACCGATAAAGGTGCCGGACAGGCGGTACAGGCACATCTCCACGGAGTCGGCCACATAGACCTGCATGACGATGACTGTTGAAATAACAGCCCAGTAGGCAAATTCCATGTCAAATGCCAGGGTAATGCCGTAGGCCAGAATGGCGGCCAATGCGGTTTTAAATCCGTGGGTGAGATGGACAAGCGATGGTTTCATTGGACGGGTTTTAACATAGATCGGTAAGTGAGGAAAGCCGGCGGGGATGAAACGAAGGGATAAACATGCATTGAGTTTTTTATGTCTATCCCCTATGATTGTCATTTAAACAATGATTTGGCATCAGAGATGAGTGAATGAAACAGCATCAGGGCAGATCGGGCATCTTGGTTGTTTGTCTTTTGACTATTCTGCTTTTTATACCGGCCGGGCCTGCAACGGCAAAATCCAGGATCACCTGGATGACCTTCGGCCAGATCCCCGCCTATATTTCAACCGGTGAATTCAAAAATCAGGGATTTATAGATAAGACCATCCGGATGATCCATGAAAAGGCACTCGCGGATGTTGAACCCCGGTTTTTCCAGGTCAACCACAACCGGTTCAACCTCATGGCGGTCAAAGACGGCAATTGCTATGTGGGGTGGAAAACCTTTGAGAATCACAGGGTTTTTTCCACCCCCATTTTTATTTGGTATCCCAGCGGTATTATTATCCATAAACGAAACCAGGCCAGGTTCGGCCCTGAAGGATCAATCCTTTCCCTGAAAGCGCTTCTGGAAAACAAGGACCTGACCCTGGGAGTGATTGACGCATTTGCTTATTCTCCCAAGATACAGGACCTTCTGACCGCCCACCGGGGTGCAGCCAATATCTATTCCATGAAATCCAGCACCATGCAGGTCAATTTGAAAATGCTGACCGGCCGGCGGATCGATTACACCATCGGCTGGCCGTCGCAGCCCATTGTCGAGGAAAAGCTGAACCATCTGAACAATGAGTTTCTGTTTTATAACGTGGAAGAAGATCAGAATTATCTCTATGTCGGGGTCAGTTGCAGCGACTGCGAACAGGGCAGACGGATTATTGACAGGGTGAATGCCCTGTTTACGAACCGGGATGCGCTGCTTGAAGTGATGTCGAGCATCAGGCAGTGGGTGGTGATGTCCGAACAGCATGAAGCGCTTTACCGTGAGACCATCCTGCTAAGAAAAAAACACCCCAAAGTAATACACATGACCTATCCCTAAAGGAGGAGTATCATGCCGGAAACATTTCGCAGTCAGGCGGTCCGGGGATTTTCCCCCGGAGACAGCTTCGTCATTACCCGGACCTTCAGCCGCGAAGAGACTGAACATTTTGGAGATCTGACCAGAGATTACAATCCGGTCCACTACGACGAACGCTGGACGGATGCCAAGGGCTTTGACGGCCCGATCTGCCACGGCCTTCTTGTGGGAGGGATGATATGTGAGTTCGGCGGGCAGGTGGGATGGCTGGCCACGGGCATGGACTTCAAATTTATCAGGCCCGTGTATTTCGGCGATACCGTGGAATGCCGGATCGTCCTGACCCAGGTGGATGAGAACGGCAAGGCCAGGGCTGAAGCCGAATTTTTCAACCAGGACGGGGGACTGGTGGGAAAGGTTTCCCTACGGGGGCGTCTGCCGGTGGGAGATGAACGCGGAATCCTGGATCAAATGATATCCGAAGGCGACCCAACGAATCCGCTGGCCCGGTAAAGTCTATCCGAATATTCCCTTCCGCAACAGGGAGCCAAGGCCCTGGCCGCCGCAATAGGGTTTTCCCTCCAGAATCAACTGACGGGTTTTCAGCCGGAAAAGTTCTGTTTTATCCATCTTAAGGGGATTTTGGTCCAAAATGGCCATATCCGCCCTTTTCCCCGATTCAAGGCTGCCCCGGGAATCGTCGTCAAAGCTGGCCCAGGCCGGTTCCAGGGTAAACATTTTCAGGGCCTCGGAAACACTGACGGACTCTCCCCTGTTGTAGTGGTTGCAGGCGCAAAATATACCGTAGGCCGGGTCCGGCAGGGTAACCGGGGCATCGGAGCCGCCGGAAACGTGAACCCCCAGATCCAGCATGGTCCGGAAGGGAGACATGTCTTCCACCCGTTCCCCCAGGACTTCCTTCAGATATGAATAAGGCTCCAGGTTGCAGTGGAGCAGGGAGGGCTGGGCGGCAATGCCGATGCCCAGTTCTGCACAGGTTTCCATGGCCTCTTTTTCCATCAGAAAGGCATGGACGATGGAGTGGCGGTGGTCGCTTCTGGGATTGTTTTTCTGGGCCCGGGCAAAGGCTTGGACCGCCTGGTCAACGGCAGCATCCCCGATGGCATGGAGCTGCACCTGAAGGCCTTTGTCATGGGCCTTTTGAACAAAGTCATTCACCTGTGTGTCGGTATAAAAAAGAATGCCCGTATTGTCCGGGTCGTTGGCATAGGGGGCATTGAGGGCGGCATCGCAGGAGCCAAAGCACCCGTCCAGCGCCGTGGCAAAGCATCCGCCGATTCTGGGCAGTTTTCGCCGCATCACCTTGGCGATCTCCATGGTCTGGAAAAAGAGCCTGAACTGGAAGGGATTTTTCACCCCCCGGGCCAGAAAGCGGACGATATCCACATCCAGGTCCAGAAAGAACCCCACCCCTTCCGAGGGATGGACCAGGGAAATTCCTTTTTCCGCCATACGGTCCACGGCGGACAGCATATACCGGGCCAGGGAAACCACCGATACCTTGGAAGATATGTGGTCGGTGGCCGCGAAAAAGGCTTCCTGGTAAAGGTGGCCGCTGTCCGACTGCCATCCCCGCAGCGCCTTTATTTTTTTGGGCAGCAGGGACTGCATGGCCGTGTTCACCACGGCGGCATGGCCGTCGTACTTGACCAGCATCACCGGGCGCTGTTCCATCCGGTCCAGTTCATCCCGGGTAACCATGCGGCCTTCTGCCATGGAATGGGCGGATATCCCGAATCCCAGGACGACCTTGGCCCGGGTATCCCGGACATAACCCGAGAGGATTTCGCCAAGATGCGCGAAATCCCGGGCCTGCCTTACATCCAGGGTGGACGAAAAAAGGGCGTAGGAAGAAAAGTGGAGGTGTGAATCTCCAAAGGCGGGAAGCAGTGCTCCGTCTCCAAGTTCGATTTTGTCATGTGCGTCGTAGGTTTCCGGCAGCCGGTCACCGGTAAAAATAATTTTTCCCCCTTCTTCCACAAGATACCTGCAGACGGTGTCATTTTGATCGCAGGTAATCACGGTGCCCTGGTATACGGTCATAATCCCTTCCTCCTGTTGAGTCCGATTGTATTCCTACCACGAATCCGAAAAAAAAAAGAATAAAAATGGGTACCTCTGGAATTATTTGCCTTTGACCCTATTGTTGGGGTACACTGCACCATTATACTTCCTTGTACCCAGAACCATTCAGATTCGTTTAATTGAGGTGGCAACGATGCCCAAAGCCAGAGATATCGTTCAACGCGTAAAGGTGATGAAGACCCTGCCCAATATCGCGGTGCGCCTGACTCGGATGATATCCGACGATTCTTCCAGCCTCCAGGAGTTTGAGGAAGTGATCCGGCTGGACCCCACACTGGTGCTGCGGCTGCTGAAAATCGTGAACAGCCCGTTCTACGCCCTGAGCACGGAAGTGGAAAGCATTGCCGAGGCCGTGGCATTCCTGGGTATGGACAACCTGAGAAATATGATCGTCATGGATATATTCAAGCATATCATCAACGCGGCCCCTTCTGATTCGGGATTTTCAAGGACGAACCTGTGGCGGCATTCGGCGGCAGTGGGGGTGACCAGCCAGATGATCAGCGAACGGGTATTCGAAACCAAAGGGGAGGATGCCTTTTTATGCGGGTTGATCCACGATATCGGCCTGATCATTGAAGATCAGGTGGTGCCCGAGCAATTTATGAACGCTTTTTCGGCCTGCACCGGCGGGGAAGAGGATATCATGCGGCAAGAGGATGCAATGATCGGCTCCAACCATACCCGGGTGGGGTGGCTTATCGCCCGGGACTGGCGTCTGCCCCTGGCGGTTCAAGAGGGGATAAGGGACCATCACGCCGCACATATTAAGGCAGATCCCGGCAGTATTACCGGGGTTGTGAGGATCGGGGAATACCTGGTCAACCGGATGGATCTTACACCGTTCCCCGGGAAGGTGAGTCCGCTGCCCCAAAACCTTCTGGATCATATGCACTCCCAAATCCGGGATTACAAGGCCATCGCAGCGGATCTGCCTGAGATCCTTGAGAAAGCAGATGAGGTATTCGGACTTGACGAATGAACCTGGGCCTGAATGACATATTTAACGAAATGAAAGGCCACAGGCCCCGTGACTTCTTTGAATTTGTCCGGGAGCGGCTGCCTTCGGCTGCCGGGGTTGCCGTGGTTCCGGATACAGGTGAAAAGATTGTCTGTGGCAACACAAAGATGCTGACACCGGAACTGGAGACGGATCTTACGGCCAGGTGCCGCAAAAATCCCGAACATGTGTCATCCGAACCTGTACCGCCGTCATCCGGATCACCGGATGACGACCTGACATCTGTTGTGCTGGGCTGCTATATCCCGGCTGCAGCCGCCTGTCTTCTGGTGCTGTCCCCAGAGAAATGGGACAGGGATCTGCTGGCCGGGATGATGCGTCTTTTGGGCGAGGCATATGAGACCAGCGAGGCGCTTTGTGAACAAAAAGAGATGCAGGAGACCCGCAAGGCACAGTTTGAACGGGAAAAACGGGTCCTCAAAGAGAACAACAGGCAAATCCTGGAGAAAAATATCCGCTGGCATGAGGATCATGCAAGAACCCTGGAGTCTGAAATAAAAAAACAGACCAAGGACCTTGTGGATGCCAGTCATGCGGCTGAAGCGGCCAGCAAGGCCAAATCCGAATTTCTGGCCAACATGTCCCACGAGATCCGTACCCCCATGAACGGGGTGATCGGCATGCTGGAAATCCTGAGCGAAACCCGGCTCACCCATACCCAGGCTTCCTATGTGGAATCCACCCGGCAGAGCGCCCATTCCCTGCTGACACTGATTAACGATATCCTGGATTTTTCAAAGGTGGAGGCAGGAAAGCTTGAAATCGAACATATCAGCTTTAACCTGTCCACCACCATGGATGCCCTGCTGGACACCCTGGGTCCCAGGGCAGCCGAAAAGGGGCTTGACCTGGCATTGCTGATAGATTCCGATGTGCCCGTTCACATCAAAGGCGATCCCAGCCGGATCCGCCAGATCCTGGTGAACCTGGCAGGAAATGCCATCAAGTTTACCAGTACCGGGTATGTATTCATCCGGATCTCCTGTGAAAGTTGCGGCCCTGATCGCTGCCGGCTGCTGTTCCGGATAATCGATACGGGTATCGGCATCCCGGCGGACAAGGTGGGCAAACTGTTCGACCTGTTTTCCCAGGTGGACAGTTCCACCACCCGGAAGTTCGGGGGCACCGGCCTGGGACTTGCCATCTCAAAGCAGTTGTCCAGGCTGATGGGCGGCGATATCGGGGTGGTATCGGACCTGGACAAGGGGTCCAGGTTCTGGTTTAGCGTGGAAGTGGAACGGGAGGACGGGCCGCGAAAGGAATCCGCCTTTCCCGGGCTGAGTCCGCTGAACGTCATGGTGGCGGACGCCTCCCGGATTCACCACAAGATTTACACCTCGTACATGTCAGAGTTTGACTGCCGCCTGACCCTGGTCTCTTCGGCCAGGGAAGCCCAGGATACCCTGGAGGCAGCAGAAGACAGTGGAACCCCCTTTGATATTGTTTTTGCGGATCTCAAACTGCCGGACCGGTCAGGGTATCTTTTGTGCCGGTCCATTTCCGAGCTTGCCCCACACACCACACCGGTGCTGATTCTGCCCTGCCATATGCCCGATGTGGAACGAAAGTACAGGGAATATACCGCCCACTTCCTGTTCAAGCCCATCAAGAAAAAAGACCTGTTCTTGTGTCTGCAGCTTATTTCACTTCAGGAAGGCGGCCGTACCGGCGGCCCTCCTGCCCAGGCAGACGCAGTTGGGAAAAGAAAACCGGATCAGGCCGCAGAGGTGCCATTGGACAGCCCTTCCCAAAAACCCAAATCCCTTTCCATTCTTCTGGCCGAAGACAATCCCGTGAACCAGCGGGTGGCCAGAATCATGCTCAAAAGTGCGGGCCATCGGGTTACGGTGGCCGGAAACGGCCGGGAAGCCGTGACCTTTTACCGGGAAAACGACTTCGATATCGTGCTGATGGATATCCAGATGCCGGTGATGGACGGGGAAGAGGCCAGCCGGCAAATCCGGAAATTTGAGGAAGCAACCAACCAAAGGACACCCATCGTCGCCCTTACGGCCAATGCCATGAAAGGCCATAAGGAACATTATCTTTCCCTGGGCATGGACGGCTATCTGGCCAAACCCATTCAAAAGGATGCCCTTCTGGACATCGTCCATACCCTTGCAGGGGCGTAATCTCCCTCCAAAAACCTCTCCTTTGCGTTGACCCGGAAGTTTCACCGTGCTAAACTTTTTTTCGTAAATTTTTAATATGCTGAAAAAAACAGGAGACTGAAGCTTCATGTCCCCCCAGATGGAAACCAAGGTGAAGGAAGAGGTGGCTGCCCTGAATCTGGGCAATAAGATCCGCAACCTTCGCAAACACAGAGCCCTGACACTCCAGGAAGTATCTGACCTCACCGGGCTGTCAAAGCCCCTGCTGTCCCAGATTGAAAATAACATTGCCGCCCCCCCCATCGCTACGCTGATTAAGATTTCCACGGCTTTAGGGGTGAAAATTTCCCATTTCTTTCAGGATCAGAATATGGAAGACCGGATCGTGGTGGTCCGGAAAAACGAGCGGTACAGCGTGAAGAAGCTCTTCCATCACAAGGATGAAACCCGCATCGGCTACCGCTGGGAATCCCTGGCCTACCCCATGGTGGGAAAACAGATGGAGCCCTTCATGGTGGAGATTGAGCCCAGGGAGGAACAGGAGCTGATGTTCAACGACCACAAGGGCGAAGAGTTCCACTTTATCCTGGACGGCATCGTCGAGTTCAGAAGTGCGGAACAGGTGCATCACCTGAAAAAGGGCGACAGCATTTACTTTGATTCCAGCATTCCCCATGCCCTGCGGGGCATCGGCGGTGTGGCAAAGTCTTTGATCATTATTTTTGCCCAGAAATAGGCTTAGGCGTTATCCTGTACGGTTGCCCAAAGCTGCGCTATAAGCTCCGCCAGCACCCGGATGCCGGGATCATCCCGGTTGGTTTTGAGACGGGCAAGGGAGAGGCAGGTGACGATGGGCTCATGGTTTTCCCAGATAAATACCGTACCTGAATCGGCAAACCTATGGGCCTCGGAGCGTTCCAGAACCGTGGCCGCCAGCCCCTGGTTGATGTAGGCCGTCCGGGTGATATCGTCATTGGACACCACCGGCCGGGTCATGCCGATCCCTTTTTCCGTCAGCAGGGTTTTGACCTGATCCAGAAATGGGCAGAGGGTGACGGGATGGAGCCAGGGCAGTCCGGCGATTTCTTCCCATCCGGCTGTTTCATGGCTGTCCCGGTATATTGCCGGAACCACCACGGCCAGATCCACCGGCGTAAGCATATTGAAATCAAGCCGGGAATCCCCGTGCCGGCCGAACACATATCCCAGGTCAAGATCCCCTGATTTTAATTGTTTCAATATATCCACCGTATTGAGGGCGCAGGCTTCCAGGCTGAGGCCCGGACAGGAGCGGTGCAGATGGGTGACGATGGCCGGGATCTTCAGGTATTCCGGATCTGCGTTTATTCCCAGTTTCAGATGGCCGGAGACCTTGTTTCCGGCCCTGCGGGCGGCCCTGGAAAATTGCCGGGTGCTCTCAAGGATTTCCTTTGCCTTTGACAGCAGTTCCTTGCCCTGGGAGGTGAGCTGCATGCCCTTGGGCGTCCGCATGAAGAGTACCACGTCAAACTCCTCCTCCAATTGGCGGATATGGGCGGACACCGAGGGCGGTGTGGTGTTGAGCCGTTCCGCCGCCCGGGTCAGGTTGGCGGTTTCCGCCACCATGGCAAAGCTTCTGATCTGGTGAAGTTCCATACCATGGCTTATATCCCCTCCATGGTATTTTTTCAATCCTGTCCTGCCCCGAAGAGCCGGCAGATAATGTGATGCGAAAGGCTTGACACGATCTTAATGGTTGTGTATACAACTAATTATGGTATTTGATTATGATCACAATAAATCCCTGGGCTATTTAACCGGGCTGACCAGCAGGCTGTTAAGCCATAGGCTTGCCGCAAAATTCCAGGCGGCGGGTATAGACATGACAGCCGAACAATGGGGGGCCATTCTCATTTTAATAAACGGCGGTCCCACCACCCAAAGGCAGCTTGGGAAGCAACTGTGCCTTGAAAAATCGAGCGTGAGCCGTCTGCTGAACGGGATTGAACGGCGGGGCTGGGTTGTGCGGACAAAGGATCCCAAAGACAGCAGGCAAAAGCTTGTTACGCCGACACCAAAGGTTATGGACACGGTGGAGCAGTGTTCACACATAGCCAAAAGCATTTTAAATGAGGCCCAGCGCGGCATGACCCAAGAGGAACAATCGGCCTGCCAGTCCTATTTGCTTCATATCATATCAAACCTGACAACAGGGGAAACATAGGCAGGTTAAAAACAGGTATTTAATAGTTGTATGCACAACATAAACAGAGGGGGCAAAATGAACTTTCAATCAATTCTTGAAGAGACCCGGGTATTTCTGGATCACCTGGGTTTGGACGAAGAGCCTTTCGGCGTGTATTACGATGATACAAAACCGGATAAGGCTTTTGGCCCGAAGCCCGGTGCCCCGATGTCCCGTGAATTGGAGGAGCGGGGTCAGATGGATATGCAGGCGGTTATGAAAACCTTTTCCTGTGTTATCGGCAACATCTGGCTGGCCAGGAAAAAGCAGCGCGCCGCGTTTATTTCAACCAAAGAGTACGGATGCCCCGGCGGGGTTTTCTATTGTTCAATGATGAAACCCTATTTAAGGTTCATTGAAAACTATGTCACCACGGGATTTCAGGGAACCCCCATTCACGGGGAACGCTACCTGCCCTCTCCCGAATCCATGAAAAATTTTCTTGAGACGGTGGATCCCAGAAAGCCCCCTGCGAAGTATTGTATTTTTAAACCCTTATCCCATTTTTCAGAAGGCCAGACACCTGAGTTTGTCATCTTTTTCGCTCGGCCGGAAGTGATGAGCGGTCTTTTTACCCAGGCTGCATTTACCACGGGGGATGTGGAATGTGTGGTGTCTCCTTTCGGTGCCGGCTGCACCAATATCGTGGCCTGGCCGCTGTTCTACAAAGAAAAGGGGATGGAGAAAGCCGTTATCGGCGGGTTTGACCCGTCAGCCAGAAAATTTGTGAAAACCGATGAACTGACTTTCACGGTTCCCTGGTCCCTGTACCGGAAAATGCTGGAGGCCCTCCCGGAATCAATGTTTAACGTCGGAGACACCTGGCCCGTTGTACGCAAAAAGGTGGACCGGAGTGCCAGGACCTGGGGGGAGAGGGATTAACCGCTGTTGCGAATGTGCAAACCAAAATAACCATAAGATACCGGAGGGGGGAACATGGTGGAAATTAAAAAAAGCTATTGCGGGTTATGCCATCCGCGCTGCGGCACCCTGCTGCACATTGAAGACGGCAGGATCGTCAAGGTAACCGGAGACCCGGATCATCCCGTCACCCGGGGGGCCATCTGCGATAGGGGCCGGCTGATGCCGGATCATGTCCATCACCCTCAGCGGCTGAACTATCCGTTGAAACGAAAAGGCGGAAAAGGCGGCGGCCAGTGGCAAAGGCTAACCTGGGACCAGGCACTGGACGAGGTGGCGGAAAAACTGGCCAAGCTGAAAGACCGGTACGGGGCCGAAACCCTGGCCTTTACCCACGGGACCAAACGGACCTACCACTGGGACTGCCGCAGATTTTTCAACCTGTTTGGCTCCCCCAATACCTGCGGGGTGAACAATGTCTGCATGTGCCCGAGCTACGCCACGGAATACGCAACTTACGGCGGTATGATCATGCCCGGCCACATCGGTGCGGCCTGCATCGTGATCTGGGGCAGCAATCCTGTGAACTCCCAGCCCATCGGCCTGTATCCCCAACTGGTTCATGCAAAAAAACAGGGCAGCCAGTTGATTGTTGTGGATCCCAGGCGCACCAAAGAGGCCCAAATGGCAGATCTCTGGCTCCAGATCCGGCCGGGTACGGATGTGGCCCTCATGCTGGGCTGGATCCGCCTGATAATCCAGGAGAACCTTTACGACAAGGCGTTTGTGGAAGACTGGACCATCGGATTTGAGGAACTGAAAGCTGCGGCGGAAGACTATACCCCTGAAAAAGTTTCCAAGATCACCGGTATCCAGGTGGACCTCATCGAAAAAGCCGCCCGCATGTACGCCGCTGCCAAACCGGCTGTCATTCCGTGGGGCTACGGCCTGGATAAACAAGGGATTAATGCCACCCAGTGTGCCCGGGCCAGGGCAATTTTGCGGTCCATCACCGGCAACCTGGAAATCCCTGGCGGAGAAACGATCAGTATGGCCGGGGATATCGGGAAAATCCGCGACTGGGAATATCTTGAAATGAACGAGGCCATTCCCGGAAGCCAGCGGGCCAAACAACTGGGGGCGGACCTCTATCCCTTTTTCGGATTTCCGGGGTGGGAGTTAAACCAGGCAGCCAATAAAAAACTGCCCGAAGGATATCTGGCCGCCCCGGAAGCCTGGCATTCCAACCTGGCCCATGCCAGAGAGGTGGTCAACGCCATGATTACCGGCAAGCCCTATCCCGTGACGGCGGCCATTTCTCTTGCCAGCAACCCCTTGCTCTCCTTTCCCAATACGCGGCAGGTATTTGAAGCGTTGAAGTCCCTTGACCTTTATGTGGTCATGGAATACTACATGACCCCTTCAGCAGCCCTTGCCGATTATGTATTCCCGGCCTCATCCACCGTGGCCCAGCCGGAACTCTGGCTGACAAGGGATTTTTGCATGGCCTGTTCTAAAGGCATCGAACCCCTGTACGAGCGCCGTAACAGCTATGACTTTTACCGGGGCTTAGGACTCCGTCTGGGCCAGAAAGAGCATTGGCCCTGGGAAACTGTGGAACAGGTTTATGATTATTGCCTTGAGCCCATCGGCATGACCTTCAAGGAATTTGAAAACCAGTACGGTATTTTCGGGGAGCGAAAGTTCCGCCGCTACGAAACGCTTGGGTTCGGGACGCCGTCGGGAAAGGTGGAACTCAAGTCCTCGATCTTTGAGAAGTTAAACCTGCCGCCGCTGCCGGTATACCGGGAACCGGTCTTAAGCCCTGCGGGAAGCCCGGAACTGGCACAAGAGTATCCCTTTGTTCTCATCACAGGCAGCCGGTTCAAACCCATGTACCATTCCGAGCACCGGCAGATCGAAAAGGCGCGGAAAAAACATCCTGATCCCGTGGTCACCATTCATCCGTCCACGGCGGCAAAATTAGACCTTGCGGCCGGGGACTGGGCCGTCATCTCCACGCCTTCGGGGAAGATACGCCAGAAGGTTAAGGTGTCAGATAGCGTCCGGGAAGATATGGTGGACCTGCAGCACGGCTGGTGGTTTCCGGAAAGTGAGGGGAAACTGCCCGAACTTTTCAGGGTATTTGAGTCCAACGCCAATATACTGTGCCCGGACAGCCCTGAATACTGCAGCCCGGAAATCGGCAGCTGGCCCCACTCCGCACTGCTCTGCAATATCGAAAAGGAGCGCTAAGCGGACGTGGCATCCTTAAGGCGGGTGATATCCCGCAAGGGTGGTGCCCCGAACAGCCGGCTGTATTCACGGCTGAACTGGGAGGGGCTTTCATACCCCACTTCATAGGTGGCGGTCAGGGCATCCAGGTTTTCCGTGAGCATGAGCCGCCTGGCTTCATTGAGGCGCAGCCGTTTCTGGAATTGCAAGGGGGTCATGGAGGTGATGACCTTGAAGTGGTTATGGAATGCCGATTTGCTCATGCCGGCATCGGCTGCCAGGTCTTTTACGCGCAGGGGACTTGTGTAATTATTTTTCAGCCAGTTGATGGCCTGGGAAATCTGATGGCTGTGGCTTCCTGAGGCGGCGATCTGCTGAAGGCGCGGTCCCTGGTCCGTGGTCAGGAGGCGGAAAAAGATTTCCCGCTTGATCAGGGGGGCCAGGATTTTTATGTTTTCCTTTTCTTCCAGCAGATCCATCAGACGTTGAAAGCTCCCCAGCAGGGGCAATGAGAGCTGTCCTACAGCCATGCCTTTTTCCGCTTGCCCGGACCGGCTCATGGGCAGCCCGCTGTCTACGGTGAGTTGGGATATCTCCTTTAAATCAAGTTCCAATATTATCCCAAGATACGGCTTTTGGACGCTGGCTTCCATGATGTTGGCCACCACCGGAAGATCCACAGATGTGACCAGGAACCGGGTTGCATCATAGACATAGGCCTCTTCTGCCAGCAGCACCCGCTTGGCC
>CAJWHT010000102.1 GCA_913041495.1 uncultured Desulfobacteraceae bacterium
AGGCGTTTCGAACTTTTTCTGCCTTTTTTATCGATTGCTATACGCTTGTTTTGGGACTAAAGCTTTTCAGAATGGCCTCGAGATCCCCCCAGGCTGATGGTGCTTCAGCGTTATTTGCCGCAAGAAAATGCGCAAATGCCCCATCGTAATCTCCATCATGGTCAAGGGCTCGGCCCATAGCGTAATTCAACGCTGCCCGATCTCCGCCGGTTAAACCGGGTCCGTCCAGCATCCGGCGGATCAGGCTCCGGTCAGATTCCGCCAGGGCATCGGTCCGGATGGTTGAGAGGCTGATATAGGCAAAAGCCACTGCCGCCTGTCGGGCCAGCAGGGTTCGGCAGTGGACTTCCGCCTCCTCAAGCCGTCCGTTTGAAATAAACATTTCAATCAATTGTCTGCGGACCTCAGGCGCACCGGAAGTTTGTTCAAGGGCGGTGCCAAGGTGATATTCGGCCGCCTCGTCCCTTCCCGCCATATGCAAGGTACGGCCGAGCAGGCACCGGGTTTCCAGCGCCTCAGGGTCTTTTGCCAACAAGTTTTCCGCGTTTCTGATGAAACCCTCCACGGCGGGGCTGTGATGCCGGATGCCGCTGAAAGGGGCATCAATGGCATAGTACCCCCTTGACAGCCCGTTCAGTATGTCCGGGCGTTCAGCCCCCACCGCCTCTGCCGCATCCAGGTGGACCCGGGCCTTTTCATTCAAGCCGCTCTGTATGAGTAAATTGGCCAGATTGATGCGCAGCACCGGATCACGGGGCACAAGTTTCACCGCTTTACCCTGCATCCGAATCGCTGCCGTTACATCACCCAGGGCATGGGCGCTGAGGGCAGCCATCTGCAATACCTCCGGGTTCTTTTTGTGGCCGGATTTGAGCAACGCCCTGCACACGTCACGCGTCCACACCCGATCACCTGATCGGAACGCCTCCCGTGCAGCATCCAGATTGGGACCGGGCTTTTTTTTCGACATAGAATTCAACCTTCATTAAGAATCAGAATATATTTTGGATCAATACCCCATATGGCACCAGTAACAGGTTGGCATAAACCGGGTCAAGATTAAATTGAGAGCGCCTCACTGTCCTCCCCCGGGTGACGATAAAACGCCCGGGCAATACGGCAAGGCCCGATTTTTCAAAAGCATTCCGATTTACCCTTGCGAGCCCCGGCATTACACGATATAAACCATTATTTATAATGGTCTTATCCGGCAGGAATCAGCGGTTCTGTTCAACAAGGTTCATCTAAAAATTCCGCTTTTTGAAATAACTGCCTCAATTAAGTGATGGGTCAAACCGTCCTTGTCTCTGTCTCTCGCTGAACCGGACGATTGATGTCTAAAAATTATAGTTTCTGTATCAATATCGACTTTCAATAAAGGAGCCCCCAAATGGAGACACCTGCCCTCGAGTTTGTTGACGAGTTATACACTCAGGATGAACACAAGCGGATGGTATCTGAATTTCAGGAAAAAGGGTACGTGGTCCTGCCGGACGTCCTGAAGCGGGAAACCGTGGACCCGTTCCGGGAACAACTGGACCAATTGGTTTTTGACACCGGGAGGGGCTGGACCATCCCCCATGACAGCCCCCACTACATCCACGCCACCTATGCGCCACGGGCCAGGCAGCTTCTGCAGGATACCCTTTCCCACTCCCAGGCAAAGCCCAGGCCCTGTTTGCACACCACCATCGTTGTTATCCAGAAAGACGGGGATGCCAGTTATATTCCCGACTGGCACAAGGACAGAGAACCGGATGGAATGGCGGGAAAAGAGTACCACTATCCTCTGGATGTTTTTCTGGGGTTTTATTTCGAGGATATCACGGATGAACACGGCCCCACCCTGGTGATGCCGGGATCCCATCGTGACAATACCATGCTGCCCACCAACAAAGCCCTGCCGGTGGATACCATTTACTGTCGAAAACAGGATGCCCTGCTCATTGACCAGAGGACCTGGCATCGGGGGACGGCAAGAACGGTGGAAGGGACACGGTATTTATTCGTTTACGGCATATACGCCATGCCGTTTTTCTATGCCACAGTCGCCCATATGCCCATTGCCCAGCAACGGGCCTGGATCAACGCGTCTTCACCCGGCGATATATTGTTTTACGGCGGCCCGTTTGCACCACCTGACAGACAAACCCTTGAAGAACTGGGCCATGCGCTGGATGAAAAGGAAAAAGCCGGCGGACCCGTCTTCATGTATCGCAGATCAATGTATTGATGTGTAGAAATCCACAGAAGGAGGAAATGATGGTATATCAGATTGAACTGGCAGATGCGGATGAGGTCGGGGATCTCGGGGTTCTTCATCTCAAACGCCTGTGGTCAAAGAGCAGACTCGGTTTGAGAGGCAGGCTGCCCGACGCCCTGAAGGACAAGGAATGGACCCGGGATATGATGGTGATAGACGGACTGGCCCTCCCCCTGGAGCATACCATGAGGGTGCTCCACCAGGATGCGTCCACCTTTGATGCCTTCGAAGACTGGATACTGAAATCGAACGGCGGCCACATTGACCAGTGGCGTATCGATCGCATCAATGCCAACGTCAGGAACGAGCCCTATAGTCATGAAGTAAACAATTTTCTGTCAGACATTGACAATCATGCCCCGGTCCTCAGCGAGGAGGATCTGGCCTTTTTCCATGAAAACGGCTATGTAAAGGCCAAAGGGGCTGTGCCGAAGGAAACCTGCCGGGCTGCGGCAAAGGCCATCTGGGATTTCATGGGCATGGATGCCCATGATCCGGAGTCATGGTATCAGGGCCAGGCGTCTATCATGGTGCCCCTGTTCGACCATCCGGCCATGTGGGCGGCCAGGAAATCACCTGGTATCCATAAGGCCTTCTCACAGGCCTGGGGCACCTCCGATCTATGGATGAGCGTTGACAAAGCCGCCCTGAACCCGCCGGAACGGCACGACTGGCATTTCCCGGGTCCAAGCCTCCATTGGGACACCAGTTTGATTCCCCCCGTGAAGTTCGGTATGCAGGGCATTCTCTGTCTCACGGATACCACCGCGGACCAGGGGGCATTCACCACGGTGCCGGGTTTCCATAAAAAAATTGACCGCTGGCTGAAGGAACTGCCGCCGGACGCGAATCCCCGTGAGCAGGATCTTCTGAGCCTGGGGGCGAAATCCATTCCCGGCGAGGTCGGGGATTTGATTATCTGGCAGAACGCAATGCCCCACGGAGCCAGCCCCAACCGTGCCCAAAGCCCCAGGATCGTCATGTTCATCGATATGTATCCGGAGCAGAGGGAATTTTACGCGTCATGGAAATAGGATTAAACGTAATGGCTGAAAGTTGAAACAACACCTGTCTCACCCCCGACTATTAACCAGGAGAAGATCATGGAAAAGCCTGCATTGGAATTTATTGAAGAGCCATACTCCCAAAACGAAGTCAAGGATATGATGGCGGAATTCAGGGACAAAGGATATGTGATTTTACCGGATGTGCTGAAACGGGAAACCGTGGACCCGTTCCGTGAACAGCTTGAGAATTCCCTGATAAACAGGGGAATGGGGTACACCATCCCCCATGAATCCCCCCACTACATTCACTGCACCTACGCCCCCCGGGGCAGGCAGGTACTGCCCGACGCCCTTTCCCATTCCCAGGCAAAACCCAAACCCTGTCTGCATACCACCATCGTTGTGATCCAGAAAGACGGCGATGCCAGTTATATCCCGGAATGGCACAAGGACAGGGAACCCGACGGGATGCCCGGCAATGACTACCACTATCCCATGGACGTCTTTTTAGCCTTCTACTTTGAAGATATCACGGACGAACACGGCCCCACCCTGGTGATGCCCGGTTCCCACCGGGATGTGTCCATGACCCCCTTCTGCGAAGAACTCCCGGTTGACACCATTTACTGCCGGAAACAGGACGCCCTGCTCATTGACCAGAGGACCTGGCACCGGGGCACCCCCCGGACGGCGGAAGGCACCCGTTTTCTCATCGTATACGGCATTTATGCCCTGCCCTTTTATTACGGACACCAGGCACACATGCCGGTCTCCCAGCGGAACGCCTGGATACACGCCACCAATTCAAATGACCGGGTATTTTTCGGCGGCCCGTTCGCTCCCCCGGACAGGCAGGCCTGGAATGAAATCGGAAAAGAGCTGGATGAAAAAGAGAAATCCGATGCCCCCCTGGTGACCTACGCCAGGTCAAACTATTGATTTGAAAATACCGGGTGGGCGGTTCAGGTCAAAAAGGGAGCATACGGCGATTTGACCAAAGGCGCAAGATTCTGTATGACAGTTACCGGCAACCGTTTTCCCAAAATACGGAGCCGTAATAAAAAACGCTACACCCCCACCGGGAAGTGTACCAGGGAAAAAGTATTCCCCCAACAGGAATGAACGCCTTGAACCAATTGAACGAATGGACCAGCCGGGGACGCCGTTTTCTGAAAAAAACCCTGCAGGAACAGGTGATTTACATCGAAGCCGGCATGGGTTTGGGTATCAGCCGGCTGTGCATCATCTTTCTGCCTTTCCGATGGATTGCGCCGCGAATAGGAAGGCATATGGCTGAATTCCGGGATGCCCCGCATCCCGGTGACATCCCAAGCATCCGGCTGATCGGGCGTGCGGTGAACACCATGAGCCGGCTTTTGCCATGGGAATGCAAATGCCTTGCCCAGGCACTCACGGCCAAAGCAATGCTGAACCGCCGCAACATCGGGTCCACCCTTTGCCTGGGGGTGGCAAAATCTGAGGACAGGTCCATAAAGGCCCATGCATGGGTGAAGACCGGCAGCATTGTTGTCACGGGGGAGGCAGGCATGTCATCGTATACGATTGTGTCCACGTTTTCCTGAAAACGGATCCCGGCACGGATTCCAAAACAACGGCCGGCACGGGGACCTGGCTGCTCCGGTTAATTTTCTTATTTTTCAAACAGGAGGACCACCTTTATGAAACATCTATCAAAAGATCAAATTGCTGAATTCGACGCCCAGGGGTTTCTGCTGCTGCGCCAATGGATCCCGACGGATTTTGTCGCCGGGGTGCGCAAATCAGCCGACACCGCCATGGATCTTGCCATAAAAAATGCAGCGGCCGGTAAAAGCAATACCGATATCTGCGTCAGCTTTAAAAACAATGAGCCCTTTATCAGCGCAGTCATTCATCCTCACAGGTATATGTATCCCATGTCCCTGGCGCTTCTGGGGTCCCCCTGGGTGCTCGGGATTGCGGAATCCCTCTGCGGGGCGGGGAGCATGACCACATACAAATCCCTGGTGGTGAAAAACCGGGGGAGCGGCGAAGATTTCACCTGGCACCAGGACATGGTGCATGACCGGACATCCCGGATCATCAACATCAGTGTGTTTCTCTCCGAGGCGTCATCCACCGACGACGGTTTACAGGTGGTTCCCCAAACCCACTTTGAGCGCCAGGACATGCCCCGGGCTAAAATCGATGCCGAGGAGCGGTCCATCTGCCTGGGTGCCGTCCCCGGCGACGTGACGGTTCACGACGTGATGACGGTGCATGGTTCAAGGGCATTGACCCAGCGGGAACGCCGTATGGTCTTCACCGCTGAATTCAGGGGGCTGGATCACCTGAAGGCCAACGAAAAGATCTCCCGGGACTGGATAAAGGCGAGAAAAGCACTTCAGACCCTGGAGCGGCATCTCTATGAACAGGTGTCAACAGATCCCGGGGCCGGTTCAGATGGCGTGCCAGAAAATGATCTGAACCTTATTGAAAACTTCTGCAGGCAGAGGTGCGCCATCGAGCCCGGCAATTACGACAGCGGAATTGCTGGAGAATTCCAGGTACCGGCACCGGCCTATGCGGGATGAGGCATGATAAAAAACTGGCGGGCTGCCGGTACCTGTGGCCCGCAGCAGGCGCCATGCTTTTCCCTTGCATCCCCCGGGAAAAAGCAATAAGGTCAGGGCGTCATGACGAACATATCCCTTAAAATACTGCTTGACTATACCCGGGCGTTTATCGGATTCAACCCCGGGAAGATCGCACAACTCATCCTGGTATCCCTGCTCAACGCATGTACCCAGGGGATTGGTTTTTTTATGCTTATCCCGCTGCTTCAGCTCTTTGGCATCGGTGATGATACCCCCGGCAGTGCATCATCCCATTTCATCGGTCAATGGCTGGCAGGCCTTTTCCATGTCCTGAACATCCCGGTGTCACTCCTGTCGGTTCTGACGGCATTCTTTCTTCTGATGGTCACGGCGGCACTGCTGAAATACCGGCAGGCCGTCCTGGCCCAGTATGCTCTTAGAACCTATACGAGCCATTTACAAACCCGGTTGTTTAACGCCTTTGTCCATGCGGAAATCGGGTTTGCACAAGACAGAAAAGCGTCCCGGATTACCCAGGTGGTCAGCCATGACATACCGGTGGTGGGCAACGGCAGTTATTTCTTTCTCCAACTCCTGTCCAACCTGGCCATGGCCGGATGTTTTGTCTTCTGGGCCGCCTGCATCTCAGCCCGATTAACCGGCCTGGCCCTGGGAACGGCCGTCCTGGCCTTCTTTTTGTACCGGTCTTATTTTTCAAAAGCCTTTGATACCGGCCGGCTCATCCGCCAGGCCGGGGCCGGAATGTTTTCACTGCTGGCAGACCACCTTGCCGGTATAAAAATCGCAAAAAGCTATGGGGCGGAATCCCGGGAATACGAAAGGTTCAGGAAGACCGTTGATGAGATCTCAATCCGGCACGTTGAACTGATCCAGAGAAGTGCACGCATGCATCTGGGATCCCAACTATTGTCCAGTCTGGTGCTCTGCTTTATCCTCTACTACGCCTTGAATATCCTGGGGCTCTCCCTGGTGGAAGCGGGCATTGCCGTACTGATCTTTTCCCGGCTGGTGCCTCTGTTTTCCATGTTCCAGACCCAGTTACAGCAACTGACTGCCATGCTGCCGTCATTCGAAGCTACAAAAAAAATGTACATGGCGGCAAGGCAGCATGCAGAAGAATTAAAGGACGCGCCCCTGTCCGCCCCACTCACCTTTGAAAAAGAGATCCGCCTGGAAAATGTGACCTATTCCCGAAAGACAGCGGGTGAAGCAAAGACACATCCCATCAAAAAACTCAATATACGGATCCCCGCCTTCCAGGCAACGGCGGTGTGCGGGGTTTCCGGGGCCGGAAAAACGACCCTGGCGGACCTGGTTGCCGGGTTGCTGACGCCGGAATCCGGAACCATACGGGTGGATGGTATCCCGCTGGACAAAGGAAACCTTAGGGCCTGGCGGACACAGGTGGGCTATGTTCCCCAGGACGTCTTTCTTTTCCACGATACCATCCGGAACAACATTCTCTGGGGAAATCCCCAGGCCAGTGATGACGACATTATGGATGCCCTGGCTCTGGCCGCTGCGGACCGGTTTGTCCAGGGCCTGCCCGACGGCCTGGACACGGTGATAAAAGACCGTGGCACCCGTCTGTCCGGCGGAGAGCGCCAGCGCATCGCCTTGGCAAGGACCCTGGTGAGGCATCCCCGGTTGCTTATTCTGGACGAGGCCACAAGTTCCCTTGACCGGGAAAACGAGTCTGTGATTTTCAACTCACTGGCCGGGCTTAAAAACCGGATGACCATTTTCTTTATCAGCCACGGCCGGGACACACTCACCCATGCAGACCAGATAATCCAAATGCAAATCCGGTAATACCGCAGGGGAATGCCGGGCAATCACCAGGGTTTTCCGAACCCCAGACATTGGCGGCTTTGAAACATTTCCCTGAAAAAGGCAAGGCCGGTGCGCCTCCGGCTGTCAGCCGACTCGGTATTTTCAGCATCCCGGCACAGTATCTCCATCACCTCTGCCATGGAGATACTGCCGCCCGCAGCCTCAAAACAGGCCGCTTCAACCCGGCTCAGTTTCCTTCGTTTTTTCCAGTAAACCTTATTGATGACCATTGTGCGGGATGCGTCCAACCGCCTCAGAACAGGACCTTGGGTTTCCCATTGGATTTCCCCGAGCATGAGCGGATAGATCTCGTCCAGGCACCCACCCGACATTCGTTGCTCAATGACAGGCAGATCCAGCCGTTCATGGGCAGCCAAAAGAAATGACAACATGCGGGCTGTAAAAATACCGGGGGCAAAATTCCCGAACCTGTCGCGATTTGTCATCAAATGGCCGAAATCACAATTTGCCCTGAAGTCGTTCCGAAATTTGGCGGCCTCATCCGTCTGCATTCCCCGATTGACACTGAATTTTCCATTCTCTTTTTTGACAACCCCCCATTTTTCAGGCCGGCGATCAACGGGTGAGCCCGATGAAATAACGTAATTTGCTGACAATACGCAATCAATATAGGCGGCATTTTCATTCAGAAAAGCAATACTTTTTTCTGCCTCATCACGGGTTTCCCCGGGAAAACCGAAAATAAGGAAACAGAGATTGGCAATCACCCTTTTGCTGCTTATCTGAAGTATACGTCTGGCTGTTTCCAGGCTGATACCTTTATTCATACTGTCCAGAATTTTCTGGGATCCGGACTCCAATCCCCATGAGACAGATGCCACTCCGGCAGCTTTGAGATCATCCATCAGCACCGGATTATCATATCCCCCGGTCAAGCGGGCATAGAGGCGAAAGGTGCAGTCCGACACATTTTCACGCAACAACGCCCTGGAAATTTTATGCATTCTTTTTGGGGGAATCTCTTCGTCATTGATGGTAAAATGCCGGCAGTCATATCTCTCCCGCAGATAGCGTATCATTTCCACGAACCTGTCGACGGAAACGGTTTCGTATCGATCCCTGTAAATGGTGCTGTGGCTGCAGAACGCACATTTCCGCCAGGAGCACCCCCGGGCCGACTGAACCGGCAGAATTCGTTTGGGAGACAGGTATAGATCCAGATCAAACTGGGAAAAGTCCGGAAAAGGAAGGGCATCCAGTTTGTCCAGGGCTGTCATCCTGTTTGCTGTTATACCATTGTCTGATTTATAAACAAGGTTATTGACATGCCTGGGTACCTTGCCGGAGGCAATGGCGTCCAGAAGTTCCGGCAAGGCCCTGTCTCCCATGCCGACGACCAGGTAATCAATATTGAGCTTCTTGAAAATACGCGGGTAGTTGGCCGGTTCTAAAAAGGGGGTCACACTGCCGCCTGCAACGATGGGAACATCTAATGCTCTACGGACTCCATTGATAACGGCTTGGGTTAGCACATCAAGTTGATTCGGAAGTGAAAAGCCGACAGCCAATGGTTTCGTATCCACAATTTTTTGAACACAATTGTCGATGACAGACAGTTTTTTTTGTTTTAAATGCTTAAAATAGTGTATGTACAGATCAGTGGCCCCTTTGAAGACTGTCCAGAATTCATGTAATTTGCGGGCATTCAGGAATGTTCTGGGAGCTTTTTCAAGGCATACCGTATTGTACAGACGACGAAGATCCCGGCAAAACTCGGCGGATTCTTTTTTCCCGACTTTGTTACAGAATTCCGTCAGCTGCGGTGTCAAGACATCCGAAGGCGTCAATTCCGTTGCCAGGTGCCAAAGTTCTTCACTGTTGTCCACAAAGACATCCCTGAAAATACGGGTCTGCCCCTTTACCAGGGTTGTATCTGTTCCGGCGCGGCGGCATGAGGCAATCAGCATTGCGCAGCCCAGATCGGGTCTGTTTGCCGGAAAATCCAAAAACTGTGCTTCTACGATTGTAAGCATAAACGGGTACCTTTCACCGGCGCCCAGCATGGTCGCCATATTCCGAAATCCGGTCGTTGGATTGAAATCAGGGGTTACATAATATATCCCACCACCCCGAACATCTCATGATAAACCAATCTATTCAACTTCGTATTCCCAAATGGCTTTTGGATCCTCTTTCAGGTGCTCATAGATGTCTGAGCAAGGAAATTTAGCGTACCAGGATTTGTATTGGCTTTTAATATGGCTATAATTGAAGCGATAAAGAGACATATCGACATTATCATATGCAGCTTTGAACTGGGAGGGGGTCGGTTTTAATCCGGAAACAGCCGCCACTTTATTCACAAACATCTGAGTATCTTCAATTGCATCCCGATAATTCATCAGATGAATGTTAGAACAAAGTTCGGGACATTTTTTCTGAATGGCGCTGGAAAACTGACGGAAAGTCGTTTCCCAGTTTTTTAAGCTCTGGGTAATGTGAATAAAGAATTCTTTGGTCCCTGATTTTTCCTTCCGGAAAATGGCGTGATGGGATAAAATTTGCTCCAACGGGTGTCGATATGTCAAAAAAAGTATAGGACTTGTTTCTCTTAACCAATGCCAGTGATCACTTTCTTCATTAGAAAATGGCTTTAATAGTATTTTATAGGCAGAATGCCCCAACTGCCCACTGTATTTCCGGCGAATTTCCGGGGTTAATCCCTGATCCCGAATTTCTTGAATATCCAGAAATCCTTTTGGGTTCGCCTCAATGGGTGTATCGGTTTCATGGCTGACCAGCACGGGCTTACCCAGCAAACGTAGTGTCTGAGCCAATAAGGAAGAGCCCGTTCTTGGCCGAAATAATATGATGATCGCATTTCCCGAAGTCATTTTCACAAGTCATCGTTTAATAAGATTTAGAAGTAATTATTTTTGTGATGTGATAAGGGTTATTGGTGATCATGTAGCATAATCATCATATATTGATCAATAGTATTATCATTTATCGAATGCACCAGGGTAATTGGATTTATGGACAAAATCAATTGTCGAAATAACTTTCGTTTCTTAAAACAGAAGTTTCTTGGTCATGTTGTCCATCGGGTGTATTTAGGAACTATACGGAGGCGCGAATATGACTGCCATTGCAGGCATTGTTTCTTTTGATAAAAAACCGGTGGACCCGGGAATTATAGAACGGATGAAAGACACCATGGTGCCCTATGGTAGAGATGCGCAGCACGTATGGTGTGAGCCGGGGGCAGGGTTGGTCAGAACCCTTTGCTGCATTACACCGGAAGACAGCATGGACCAACAGCCGCTCAGGAGCGCAGACGAAAACCTGATGATGGTCTTTGACGGACGTATTGACAACCGGGATGAATTGACTATGCGCCTTGGGATTTCAAACCGGCAGGCCCGGCTCATGGCGGACAGCGCCTTTGTGCTGAAAGCTTTTGAACGGTGGGGAGAAAGAAGTCTCGAATATCTCCTTGGCGATTTTGCCTTTGCCGTCTGGAACCGAAGCGCCTGCAGTCTGTTTCTGGCCAGGGACCCCATGGGCAACCGGCCCCTTTACTGGCACAAAACCAATCACTTTTTTGCCTTCGCCACTCTGTCCAAAGGGCTGTTTGCGGTTCCCGGGATTCCGCGGCAGCTATGCGAGGAGCGGATAGCCGACTACCTGGCGCTGCTCCCCATGAAAGGGCCGGAGAGTTTTTATAAAGACATTTATCGCATCGAACCGGGTCACAGACTCGTGTTGGAAGACGGCCGGGTTCAGACGCACCGGTACCACAGATTTGATCCGGAACACCGGATCATTTTCAAAACCGATGACGACTATGTGGACAACGCCCGGGAACTCCTGCTTCAGGCTGTCAAATGCCGTCTGCGCACCACTGGCAACATTGCCAGCCATCTCAGTTCAGGCCTGGACAGTTCTACGGTCACTGCCTCGGCGGCGCAACTATTACAGAAAAAGGGGAAGCGCCTTCTGGCCTATACTGCAGTACCCCGTAAAGGGTTTACCGGACCGGTTCCCAAAGGCCGGCACGCCGACGAAGGACCGGCGGCATCCGCCCTGGCCGACCGTTTTTCAAACATCGAACACATCCTTTTCCGCCCGGGAAATCGAACACCGGTGGAGAACCTGGAACTAAAGGTGGAGAATTTAGACCGGCCACCGCTCAATCTCTGCAACCAAGTTTGGCTTGAAGGCATTCGGGAAGACGCGGCCCGACGTGGGGCCAAGGTCCTTTTGACCGGAACAATGGGAAATATGACCATTTCCTATGACGGGCGGCCGCGATTGGCAAATCTGCTGAAACGTGGCCAGTGTCTCGAATGGCTCAGGGAGGTTCACAGCATGGTCAGACAAACAGACACACCGCTCAGGGGAGCCGTGGTGTCGTCATTGGGGCCTTTTTTACCGGCTCCCTTCTGGCGGGCCTTTAAAACCTGGAAAAGCCGTGGCTGGACAAACCTTCACGATTACACGGCCATACACCCCGATCTCATCCGCCGCACCAACTTGTATGACCGGGCACGCGATTCCGGCTGGGACCTTAACTACAGACCATGGACTGATGGGTGGCAGATGCGGACGGCGGTGTTATACAGGATGGACCCGGGAGATTTTTTCACCGGCTGCATTGGGGCAAACAATATCGAAATGCGAGATCCCACATCCGATCTGCGTCTGGTCAAATTCTGCCTGGGTATCCCAGAAGACCAGTACTTCAAGAACGGTCGATCCAAATTGCTGCTGCACCGCTTAATGAACCATATCCTGCCTCCGGAAATTCTTCATGCCAAAACCAAGGGCCTGCAGGCCGCAGACTGGTATGAAGGAGAAACGGCTGCCAGGGATGAGATTAAGACCTGGCTGAAACGGCTGGAATCGACATCAGAGGCACCGCGCTATCTTGATTTAAGGCGAATGCGTACCCTTTTGGAAAACTGGCCACTGGACGGCTGGAATCAGGACATCACCATCAAGACATATCGACTATTGCTTTTGCGGGGCTTGTCAGTGGGAGCCTTTATTCACTATGTGGAAGGGTGCAACCGGTGATGGCCAGTTTTTTTGCCTTTATCCAGTCATGCCTGGGGCGCGAACCCCAGTTGGCAAATTTTTAGCTACGGATTAATTTGACTTTACAGATATAATCTTACAGGGTACAGTTCTCAGGAAATCAATATTAAATCAATAAGGTAGAGATCATGCCGAAAATTCAAAGTACCAAAAAACTTGATTCTAATAAACAAATCGTAAATCAATTGAAAAAAAACTGCGATGAGCCGGGTGACGGGATGCTACCAGGCTGGACCCCGCCCACACGAACGAAGTTGGAAACCAGAGATACAGAGCAGCAAGGAAATGGAGCAGTAGACAATCATTTTTGGTCATAATAAAGTCCTCAGCGAACAAACTATTGAACAATCAAAATACTCGGTTCCCCGCTACACCGACTCATATATTAGATAAGTTTCGGAATGATTTGTAAACTTGCCGTTCTCGCACCACAATACAATGTTTGCCTCTCTATCTTGCTGAAGCTTGGGGACAAAATCGCTTCCAAGGTTTAATTGTCGGCGAACCCGGCAGGTCTCATCCGGTATGCGATAATCAGTTGCCGGATTTCACGATTTGAATGGTATCGTCGGAGGCGAGATCGTTTAAGAAGGCAAGGACATCTTTTTCACACTGCTCTTTTTCAACGTCGTAACGCGCCGTCATAGCCTTGCATATTTCCGATACGGATATGGGCTTTTCCAGCAGCCGCCAAATTTCACTGCCGATGGCATCCAGCCCGGAATAGGTACCCTGCTCTATGCTCATCATGACGACTTCACCCTCGACTTTGGTGCTCACGACTTCGGTGGAGCAGACGACGGTGGTTTCCAGATCAACAAGTTTCTGTTTTTCCATTTTTTATCTCCTGATTTTCTATTTCTTAGTGTATGCCCCCAGATATCTCACTGCGGCGCGATCTCAGAGAATGTATTGGCCGGTCTTTTGCGCACCTCCGGCAAAAACCGGTCTAATTCATCGGGCCTCAGCCCCCCGGGAACCAAATGATGCCGCCCATGATTACCAATGCCTTTCGATCAAATCCATGAGTCGTTGAAGCCGAAACCCGTTTCGAGGCCGTTTCACCTTGTAGACCGGGGCTTGAGCTGCAACCACCGAGCACTGCTGGAAATGAATCTGCCTGTTCCCCTGCCCTTCCAGAAACTGGGTACGGTAGGTATGTTTAAGGAAGGGCTCAATCTTATCCATGCCTGCGAGTTTTTCTATTTCAAACCGACCAGTACAGTTGCTCTGAAGAAGGAAAACCGATCTGATGATAGCCGGCTCAGCGTTTCTATGATCAAAAGGGACAAAGTATTTTTTAAAATCATTTTCCAGCCGAACCCGTCTGAGCCCTTCACGGCGCTTATCCAGTTTCTTGAGCACATCGGCCCCGAGTTTGAGCAGGGGGAACCCCGGAGCAACGGCGGCACTTTTTCCTCCATCAATGGTGACTGCGCAGACATCATCGGCCATGATGGAGTACCCTCTATCCTGGAACCTTGCAACCATAGTGGATTTACCAATCCCGGACCGTCCCATGAACAGCACCGCCCCCCCGTCCAACCGAACAGCACCGGCATGAAGCGGAAGTATGTTTCGCTGATGGAGGAGCGCCCCCATGGCAGAGCCCATTAAAAAGAGCAGCACTTCCTCATCCGTGGCCCCGGCCTCCCGCTGAACAATGATATAACGGCCTTCGGTAACATAATACCCTGCGATGCCGCCCACCCGCAGCAGGAATGCGCCAGGTCCTACCTCACACTGGAGTCCGGTGACTCTGGCATTTGGAATTCGTTTCGGCAGCCGGCCATATCGGATGAAGATATCTGGCCTCCCTTCCACCGGCAGCATATCCGGAAAAGAGATTTCAGATGCAATGCTCAACCCGAAAGCGCAATAAACCGGCCGTTGAACCGGCAGCGATTCAGAGTTATTCATTCATAATCTCCAGACCTCTATTGTTTTAATGTGGCGCCCCCCTTCAACAGCCAAAATCCGCCGGTCTGCATTCTCGCGGTCAGTCCAATGAGCTCTCAAAGCAATTCCTTGAATGCACGGCAATTCATCCGGGTCCTAAGCCCGGTTCTCCATTCAAACAAGCGGTACACCTTCCATTGAACTCAAATTCCCCTCCTGGGTTGCCTGCGAATCCAGCTTTTAGAAAAGCACCGTAAAGAGCTCTTTGCTGTTCCAGCCTTTTTCCGTTATTTTCAGATAGGAATCCTGCTTCTCAATATCCCCGTCAGACAGCCATCTGTTCAAACGTTTGAGAAAATTATATTTTTCCGTGATCTGTATAAATTCAGTTCTGCATTTGATTTTCACCCCATTGAACTCCCGGTTGATAAACGTGGCAGAGGTGCTTTTATTGATCAGATCCAGTAGATCAGTATCTGTTCTCTGGTTAAACCAGGGGAGAGAGAGGCCCTGGCTGAGTAACAGTTGCGCCCGGATAAGCTGAATAAACGCCCCAGCCTTTTTCCCGTCAGTCTCTTCCGGCACCGTATAAAAATCCGGGTTGAAGTCCATATGGATGTATTCTTCAATATCTTTTGTGGTTGTTTCATATTTGTATTGGAAGGCACCGGCCCCAAAGGAAATAAAGGGTAACGCGTAATTAATAGTCATTAAATGGCCTATATTCTCTTTACCGAGTTTGCAGAAAAGTTGTCCGCAGTAATGCATATATCCTTTATCCATAAGTATCCCGCGTATAATGCGGAATGCGTCAAACCGTTTTTGAGGGCAAAGCTGATCAAGGTTCTGCTTTATTTTTTCATCCGGTAATCCCCGTTGAGGGGGTTTCCACAGATATGTATCCACATGGTCAGGGGAGTACGCTAACAATTTGGTAATATCCGTTTCAATATGCTCAAGCGCCTGTACGGGATGCCCGTACAACATATCAAAATTAATATTGTCAAATCCCAAATCCCGGAGTTCCCCGAATTTGTCACCAAAACCGGATAAAGAGCCGCTACGGTTAAAATGCGACAAATTTTTTTCGTTAAACGATTGAACACCAATACTTATCCGATTGAATCCCGCAGTCTTCAGTGCCTGAAATTTATTCCGGTCCAATTCATATGGCGTTGTTTCAACGGTGATGATCTCAGGTGTGCTTCCACCTTCACAATAGGCGCTCTTGACGGAATTCAACAGTTCGATCAAATGCCGTGCATCTAATGTGCTCGGGGTACCGCCACCGAAATGAATGACCTTCAATGCCACATTGGGTTTTTCTTGACCCATCTGGCTCCGCATAGCAATTTCCCTTTGCAGAGCCTTCACATATGCGGACTGCAGGGGAAGGCAATCCCGGTCATTCAACCGATATAATTTATCGTATCGTCCCGCATACCAGCAGAAAGAGCAGACGGACCGACAGAAAGGAATCTGGATATACGCCCTGCCGATAGTCTTGTTGGACGGAGCCCCCTCCTCAAATAATCTGGTGTATAAATCCATGTTCAGTCCTGCTGAGCCCCCCTTTAGGAGAAGGATATTCGGTATTGTTTTTCTCTTCTGATATAAAATCACCCGAATTTAAATATTGTCAATACTTATTCACCCTTGAAGTAACCCGTCTAATCCAATGAAGAACCGAATATCGTATCGGGCATATCCGTCCAGGTTTGTCCACCATGCCGGGCAAAGGAAAACCCGCTACCGGTATGGCACCGGCAGCGGGTGGATTACACAAGGAAAAATGGGTGTCAGTTCCGGCTGGGGTACTGGCCGTCCAGAGCAATGCAGTAACGCACCGCAAGATAAGGTTGCATATTGTTATGGGGTTGAGACAGGCCCACCGTTGACACCTGGTTCCAGTTGAGTTCCGTCTTATTGGTGTGATTGGCGTTCTGTACATAGGCATTTTTAATTGCCCCCCCCTCCTCCAGACTGGCCGGCACTCTCGTATTTCCAGGTGAACCGCTTTCACCATCAGGCGAGTTTGCAAACAGGCCTTTCCAGGTGTGGTCGTGGGACGGCATCTCATTTTCAGTCAGCGTAATGCTTGGCGCGCCTGAGTTTTGCCCGATGTAGGAAGGTGTGAGTCCAGGCCCATTTCCATAGCCCCTTGGCGCCCGGCCTTTCAGGTTGGGTACCGCCATGGAGACGCGTCCGTCCCCGCCGTAAAGAGTCCCTATCAGGGAAAACAGGGCCTGATTCTGCGATATGGGAAGCAATTGCCCTTCACACCAGGCATATGACTGGGGTGCAAAATGGTAGGGTAATATGTCTATTTCTCCTATAAATGGCCAGGTCGACATGGTCGTTCTCCTTTTATTCTTTTAGTTTCTCGGGGGATATACACCCTGCATGCAGATGATAAAATTAAGGCCCAAAGCCGGCATCATGTTGGAATGCGCATCATCCCCTCCGGCATTTTCCAGATATTCCGTGGGAAAAGGGAAGAGCCTGGAATGCATGGTTCCTGCATCATATTCCGCATAAAGGTCGGCGGGCGTAACGGTGGCAAGGGTCTTGCCACTGTCGGGATTTACCGATGTAGCCGTGCTGCTGCTGACCTGGAGTTCATGCTGATGGGCCGGGATTTCTTCCGGTGTAAGGGTAACCTCTTCCACCCCAAACTTCTGGCCCTGCGGCCTGGGGGTCAAACCAGGACCTGTACCGTCGCCCACAGGGAGCCTGCCCCGGAGGTCCGGAATCCCGAAGGTGCTGCGGCCGTCTCCGCCGTACATGGTGCCCAGAAGGGAGAAAAGGGCGTCGTTGCCGGAAATGGGTAAGATCTGTCCGTGGCAGAACGTCCAGTGAAGCGGTGCGTATGTGCCGGCAAATATCCTGATTTCACCCGTATATGGTTGTGACATTTCGGTCTCCTTTCTCTAATTCCTTGAGGGATAAGTGCCTTGCATGGCAATCATATATTTAATCGCAAGGGATGGCTGCACATTGGTATGGGATAGTCCTGAACCTGTGGAAGGGTCCATGCAGACCGGACTCATCCCGACCATGGTGGTGGGGGAACCGTAAATATTTACCCCGGTGTTATTCCCAAACGGCCATGCATCGGGCCCTATACCGATGAGGGGTTTATCCGCATCCCCTGCGTTTGTATAGGCCGAGTGGGTGTGCTGGGGCAACTCCGCTTCCGTGACGGTCACCCATTCCTGGCCGGCAAAATTGCCCTGCTGTATGCCGGCGGATAGATTTGGATGGATCGGCGTTCTCCCGCGCATGTCCGGCAGGGCGAAATTGGTCGTGCCGTTGCCCCCGAACTGGGTCCCCAGGAGTGAATACAGGGCGGCATTCTGGCTGATGGATTCATACTGGCCCTGGCACAGGGCCCAGTGGAGCGGGGCATAGCTGCCGCCGATCATGGCGATTTCTCCGATAAAAGGTTCTGTCATGGCTTAAGTCCTCCCAAAAGACTCATTATTAAGTAAATACGGCATCATAAAAAATGCCTTTTTCTTTTTCCGATTTGAATGCAGAAATGAAGATTGCCTCTTTTTCCCCGCCTTTAACCGCCATGTCATAGGTGTTGTCGGACAGGTAGGCGTCTTCCGGTCCCACGAAAATCAGGGAAAAGGGTTCTTCCCTTAAATTTTCCACATGGTCCGCCCCTTCAACTTTCGGGAGCGGATTCACCTTTTCAAGTTTCAGGTCCACGGTCTGGCCCTTCTGGAGGGAAACCGTGAACGTCTCCCCGATTTTGCCTTCAAAATCTTTTTTTTCCATCCAATACCTCCTTGCTGTTTTTTATCGTTCCAGCGGCAATCCCCGGGAATGCCGGTTTTGGACAATCCGTTCAATCATGGCCCCGTAATCCTGGCCGGACGGGATGAGCAGCGGAAGATCAATGACCTCGTCAATGCATTTTTTGATATATGCGTTATCCACCACGGCAAGGTCCGGCCATTGTCTCACGGCTTCGTTGTAGATGATGAGTTCCTGGCCCCAGAAATAGATCTGGCTCGCCTTGATGTTGGACTGCATCCGGCGCATCTGGTCCAGGGTCCCGGATTCGGCAAGGGAACGCCAGATATCCGCGTACAGAAAATCCACGGGCAGGTCCGGCTCCCAGTTCAGCGCGTCCCCATGGATAACGCGTATTTTATCGCCCGCCTCAGGTGGGGCCTGGGCGATCACGTCCATTTCAGCCACCAGGTCAATCACCACCGGGTCCAGTTCGATAACCGTTACCTTTTCCACAGCCGGGTTCAGAGCTGAATTGATGGCGCACCAGCCCATGCCCAGCCCCATGATCACGGTGTGGCCGAAGGCGTTGCGGCAGCCCAGTTCCTGGCTTTCGATTTCATGGGCTGAAGGGGACATCCAGGAATCCGGAAGGGTTGTCCCGGATTTACCGTGTTTCAGAAGTACGGCAAGATCCCGGACCATCCACATGCCTGTGTGGTATCCGTGGTCCAGCACCAGTTTTGCCGTCCTGATTTCCCAATCTCCCCACCGGCCGTCCATGTATTTGGGAATATACAGGTCTGTTTCGAAAATCGGATGATCCGGCAGATATGCCGCCGGAGGGACTGCCTGCGCCAGGGGGTCATTTAATGCATTTTCCATAGGCCTCACGATTAAAAATGATATATTTAGATTGTTGCTGATTGACTTGATAAAACAAGAGTGCTCCCAAACGTATTGCCTGTAATCGGCGCCGGTGAAGTACGCCGGAATACCGTTTTTTTCAGGAACAGCCGTTGCATTGCTCTATTGTTCAACCAAATCAAAATGCATGCAAAGCACCGTTCAAAACGGTTCAAATCTATAATATAAATTGTCGTGCGCCACCTATTTGGTGTCGGATGTCGGTTTTACTTTATTTGAATATACTTAAAACCAATCAAAATGAATCTCTTGCAATAGAATACAGGGACCATGAAATACCTGTACTTTTAACTGGTATATGGATAAAAGATAACTATTAGTCTTTATAGAAAAAGTAATTGATATCAAATCATAGGGGTTAGGCTTTGTCAAGGTATTGATACCATTAAAAACTGGTTTGTTTTCAACCTCCGGTATGAAAACAAGGATTTATCCCAGATCTTTAAAGGGTGTTGAAACCGATCTCATTTTCACGGTGTCATGGGTTTCCTGCGGTTTTGAAATTTATTATCCCTGGTTCTGAATGATCAACCTTACCTCTGTGGATCCTGATTTTTTTCCTTTTTGCGGAAGTAAGTCCGTTGCAGGAGACCGCCTTATTCTTCAATCAGGCACAATGATTCGACCGATCAATCGGCTCAGGAAAACACTGTACTGCGTTTCATTTTATCCTGTGGCAGAAAACATCTCCTCTTGTCCATTATTCTTTTTTGCCACCTTGCGCCTGGTGCCTGCCATTTCTAATAACAAGGTGACAATCGTTGTCAATGCTGATCGAACAATTACCCCATGCTGGCTCCTAACCCTCGTTTGTTCAAGCCCTTCTCTTTTCTTCATAAGATTAAAGGGTCTTTCACAGTTTTTTCGTATCT
>CAJWHT010000103.1 GCA_913041495.1 uncultured Desulfobacteraceae bacterium
CCACCTCGGGGCCCACCCGGTCCCACATGAGTTTGGCGTTGGTGCCAAGCCCGCCGAGATACTTTTGGGTTTCCTTGGGGTCGGTGGCCACTTTCTCTATGTTTCCCCGGGTCAGGTCCACTTCCAGGTTGTACCCGGCTTCAGCGTATCTCATAGTGCCATGCCTCCCTTGTTCAACGGTTTTTCATTCATCTGTTTTTCCATTGGGGCCGCCGTTTTTCTTCAAAACTTTTAATGCCTTCAAGGGTGTCTTCTGTTTTCATCATGGTGTTGAGGAAATAATCGCTGACCAGCTTAACCCCCTGGCTGAATCCGATGCCCAGGTGGCGTTTGACCGCCCGTTTGTTCAGCCGGATGATCAGGGGACTTGCCATGCAGATCTCTTTGACGGCCTTGCCGACTTCTTCCTCAAGGGTTTCGCTAGTTCTTGAGATAAACCCCAGGGTCAGGGCCTCGGCGGCGGAATAGGTTCGGCCCGTGGTGCAGATTTCTATGGCCTTGGCAGGCCCCACAAGCTCAGGCAGGCGCAAGGCCGCATAGGGGGGAAAGAACCCCAGCTTGATTTCGGGCTGGCCAAAAAAGGCGGTGTCAGCGGCAATGATGGTGTCGCAGGCAATGGCAAGCTCCATGCCTCCCCCTAAACAGGCACCCTGGACCTGGGCGATGACCGGAATATCAATGCGATTGATCAGCTCGAATATCCGGTTGAACACCGCCACCATTTCATCCACCATTTCAGGTTTGTGATCCGCAACTTCGACGCCTGCGCAGAAGTTTTTGCCCTGTCCTGAAATTACAAGGCATTTGAGACTGTCATCTGCCCCTATGTCCGCAAGCGCCGTGTTCAGTTCGTTCATCATGGGAATGTTGAGCACGTTGTGTTTGGGCCGGGCAAGTTCGATGTGGGCCATTTCATCTGTCCGCTCCACAACGATATGGCTGTAATCACTCATGGATCTCTCCTTTTCAGTCTTTAGGGGTTCCCATGACTTCCTCGAACATGGATTCGTCCCAGAGCCTTGCGTCGGCAATGTTCTGGCGGAACCGGATGAAGTCAATGGTATCCTGGCCCGTGATTTTTTTGGTGTTAAAGGCACCGAATCCCAGGAAGGCCTCTCCTGACATGTTGGCGGCCAGCCAGTGGCGGTTGCCGTTCTTGGTGATATCCCAGAAGAACTTCTTTTTCTGGCGGATGCCGTCAATGGATTTGATCAGACAGCCGGGGAAGAGGTTGGCGAATTTCCAGACGATCCTGTCCACTTCCTTGTCCAGAAGTTCAAAGTCCGCGTCAGCCTGGTTGGCCTTCAGAAAGGCTTTGGCATCGGCCAGTTCCTGACCGCTCTTGTATTCACCGTAGACGATTTCACCGTCTTCAATGTATTTGTCCGTGACCACCAAGGGGTTGCGAACCCATTCCCCGTCTTTTTTCAGAACCGGCACACATTTGGAGATCAGGTTCTTCTGTTTGGCCTTGTAGGCCGTGTAGGTCTCACAGGACACGCAGTTCCACATGGCATCTTCCATGCCCAGGTACCAGGGCAGAAAATCCGTGGACCCGCCGTCCGGTGCTGAGCCGTGCCTGGGGCCGGCCTGGCCGAAGACCGCCAGGTCAGAGGAGATGGTAATGTCGCAGGCCATGCCGATTTCCTGGCCGCCGGCCACCCGCATTCCGTTTACCCGGCAAATAACGGGTTTTTTGCAGCCCAGAATGGCGTCCACCATCCGGTTGAACAGCTCCATGTATTGGCCGTATTCATCGCAGCGCCGGCTGTAGAACTCGCTGTACTCCTTGGTGTTGCCGCCGGTGCAGAAGGCATAGGGGCCGGTGCCGGTAAAAACCACCGCCACGATGCTTCTGTCCAGGGAGGCATTGTCAAAGCCTGCAATGACTCCTTTGACCATGTCTGTGGTATAGGAGTTGTACTGTCTGGGGTTGTTCAGGCGTATCCAGGCCACATGCAGGCCTTCCACCACATTGCCTTTGGGGTCAACCAGGGGCTTTTTTTCAAATACCACGGACGGTGCGTCTTCCCCCCAGTAGGGGCTCTGGTGCAGGGTGTGATCCTTTTTCTCGTTGTCTCTGGGCATCCAATCTAATGACATTGCGGTTCTCCTTTTTTATATTTATGCATCGGGCGCTGCCCGACGGGATTCTTCATTCTGTTGGCGGTTCAGCCGATGTATCCTCCGTCAACCCCCAGTACCTGGCCCGTGATGTAGGAGGCGTCTTCCGACGCCAGGAAGGCAAAGGCCGGTGCAATCTCCTCGGGGTCTGCAAACCGGCCGAGCTGAATACGGGATTCGTAGATTTTCCTCAATTTCTCATTGGTTTGAAGGGTCTGGGTCATTTCGGTTTTTGTGACCCCCGGACAGATCACGTTCACCGTGATGTTATAGCGGCCGAGCTCCCTGGCAGCGGATTTTGAAAATCCGATAATGCCGGCCTTGGCAGCGGCGTAATTGATCTGGCCCACCGTCCCGAAGATGCCCGCGGTGGAGGTGACGTTGATCACTCTTCCCCACCGCTGCTCCTTCATGTGGGCGGCGGCGGCCTGGGTGGTGTTGAAGGCGGCCTTTAAATGAATATCGATGATGGTATCCCAGTCCTTCTCCTCCATTTTCAACAGCAGGGACGGCCGGGAGATACCGGCATTGTTGACCAGGATATCCACGCCCCCCAACCCGTCAACACAGGCGCCAATTAACTGTTTACATTCCTTATGGGAGGAGACGTCAGCCTGAACGGCCAGGGCATGTCGCCCCATTTCCCGGATATCATTTACCACTTCGTCGGCGGCCGGATCTTCAGGGTAATGGTTGACCAGCACATCGGCCCCTTCCCTGGCAAAACCAAGAGCAATGCATCGTCCGATGCCCCGGCTTGCCCCTGTGATCAGGGCTCTTTTCCCTTTTAGTTTCATGGTTTCTTCATATCCTAAGTAAGATCTGGTTTAAAAATCAGGCACCAGGACAATCCGTTGATCCGGCGACTGCCTGTGGGCTTCCTCAAAGGCCTCGTTGATGGTGCTCATGGGCCGTGTCTGGACAAAATCGGTGAAGTTGATTTTACCCGAAGTCACCAGGTTTAGCACCGCAGGATAGTATTCGGGCAGGCATCCCCAGGTCCCGATGATTTCTGCGTCAAAGGCCATAAGACGGCTGATGGAATACTCAATTTTTTGAGGTCCGAAGCCTACCACCACCAATTTTCCGGTAAAGCTTAAAAGTGTCAGTGCCAGTTCCTGGCCCGGTTTGGTGCCGCTGACCTCGAAGATTTTCCAGCCGAATGTGTCAAGCCCGTTTTCTTTTCGAAAGGCTTTGAGTTCTCCTGCCACGTCTCTTGCGCTTTTTCCGCCGGAGTTGATGGCAAAGTCCGCCCCGTTTTTGAGCATATTGTCAAGCCGTTCCTGGTTGATATCAATGGCCACAACCGTTCCGGCCCCAAGTGCCTTGAGTTCCTGGACCATATACTGGCCCACTCCGCCGACGCCGATGACAATGGTATTGTCCCCGACCTTAAGATCGGCCCGTTTGGCTGCCTGGAAGGGGGTGGTTGCGGCATCCGCCACCACGGCAAGTTTTTCTAAAGGAATGTCGCCCCGGTTTTTGATTTCGCAAAGATCGATGGAGGGCACGGGGATATGGCTTGCAAACCCGCCGTAGATCCCCATGCTGTTCCCCGGCATTTTCTGGCCAAGGCAGCGGTTGCCCCGGCCGGTTTTGCAAAGCAGGCACTGCCGGCAGGGCATGACGGCCGGAATCAGCACTTCCTTGCCAAGCCAGTGGTCATCACCGGCCACAACCGTGCCGGAGATTTCATGGCCCAGGGTCAGCGGCGGTTTGCTCACGGTGGGCACCCCGTCATAAAAATAGCCCAGGTCTGTATGGCATACGCCGCAGCCCGCCACCTGGACCAGGACGGTGCCGGGGGTAAGTTCGGGCACATCAACGACGGTTCTCTCAATTTTTCCCGGTGTCACTTCCTTGGTTTCCCGGTCCCTGGTAAAGGGCTCAACCATCTGCCATGTATCGATTTTGTCGGGAATTCCCATCTCAACGGGTTTGCCTGATACGGTCATTGTCTCCTCCTTAAGCATTAATGTCTGCACCGTCACGGGCGGGTTCAGCCCTGTGAAAGACATAATTGATCCGGCCGCCTTCCAGGGGATTGGCCCGGACACGAAGCGTCATTCCGATGCGAATATCTTCATCTTCCAGATCCCTGCTCATCCTTCCGAACATCTTGAAAGATCCGAAGTCCACCACGGCTATTGTGTAGGGCAGGTCGTCTTCAAATCCTTTGGGCCCGTATTTCATCTTCGAGAAAGTCAGCAAGGAACCGGTTTTTTCCCCGGCGTCAAACCAGGACAGGTCATTTCCAAGACAGCCGCTGCAGTCCGCCCGCGGGGGGAAAAAGTCCAGTTTGCAGGTCTTACAGCAGGTGCCCATGACACGGCCCTCATCAAGATAGCCCATGAAATCATTCACCCGGCTGGTTGCAGTGAATCCCACGGTGCCGAACCGGCTAAACCGGTCATCGATTTCCATTTTTGCCATGGTTTATCTCCCTAAAATCGTCACGTTTCCGTAGAGCCCCACGCCGCCGATATTATGAATCAGGCCGATGGCGGCATCCTTCACCTGGATTTTGCCGGCTTCGTTTCGAAGCTGCTGAACGATGGTCCGGATCTGGGAACCGCCTGTGGCACCGATGGGATGGCCTTTGGAAAGCAGCCCCCCGTCCACGTTAACGGGAATGGACCCTTCAAGGTATGTCTCTTTTCCCCGGATCAATTCCCTGCCGCCCCCCGGCTCTGCAAATCCCAGGTTTTCGTAGGCCATCATTTCCGCGATGGTAAAGCAATCATGGACTTCGGCCACATCAATATGTTTTGGCGTTACTCCGGCCATATCGTATGCCTGGCGGGCCGCCTCTTTTGCAGCAGGCAGCCCTGTGAACAGCTCGCGTCCCGACAGGTTGACGCTGTTCGTGGCAGCGCCCACCCCCATGATCCATACCGGTTTCTTGGAGAAAGATGTTGCCATCTTCTCACTGGCCACGATAACACAGGAGCTTCCGTCCGCATTGGCGCAGCAGTCTCCCACCCGCAGGGGGCTTGCGATGGGATTTGTCATCTTGGAGTCAGGACTTGTCAGGGTTTCCAGATCCAGGGCCTTGCGGAAAACCGCCTTTTCGTTGAGCGGACCGTAGGTGGACGATTTCAACCGGATCAAAGACAGGTCCTCAGGAGTCGTGCCGTATTTGTCCATGTGGGCCTGGGCAAACAAAGCGTAGTAGGCCGGCATCATGGTGCCAAAAGGGCTCTCCCACTGGATGTCCGTCCCCCGTCCCATGCGCTCCTGGGATTCGGCCGAGGAGATTTCGCTCATCTTCTGAATCCCGACAACGGCCACGCAGTCATGAAGTCCTGATTTGACAAGAGAGTATGCAAGTCTCACCCCCATGCTCGAGGATGAGCACAGGGACTCAACGTAGAAGGTTGGCTGGGGATTGAGTCCCAGGTATTCGGCGACAACCCCGGCAGGTGACCGCTGCTTGTCGTATTCAGGTGCGGAACATATAACCGAAGCGCCGATCTGATCCGTCGTGATACCGGCATCCAGAACCGCCTCCCTGTACCCTTCAAAGGCCAGTTCTTTCAATGAACCCGGATAGGTCCGGACAAAGTTAGACTGCCCCACGCCGATGATGCCGACTTTTCCCATGTGATCCTCCGTTCAACAGATTAAATTGTTTTCGACCCCTTAATCCGAACCCCAACTTGATAACGAAGAACATGATAACATGTTATATAATAGCATAACACATTACATAAAACATATTGAATTGCAAGCAGTTTTCTTAAAAGAAAATCTGATCCCGGAAAATTTTTATGGATTATTCATTGAACAGGATATGTGCGTGGCCGTTGTAAACGATAAATTTTTTGGCCTTGGCACGGCCGATGACAGTCAGATTCAGGTCTTGGGCAATGGTCAGGCCCATGGTTGTAATTCCCGAACGGGACAGGATCACCGGAATCTCCATGAGGACGGCCTTGATAACGATTTCCGAGGTGATCCGGCCGGTGGTGTACAGGATTTTATCCGCCCCGGCAATCCCTTTGGACCACATGCGGCCGGCAATAGTATCTGCCGCATTATGCCGCCCTACATCCTCCACGGACATCCATATTTTCCCCTGGGGGGAGCACAGGGCACAGGAATGAACCGAACCGGCCATCTTGTATATCCGTCCTTTATTCCTTAAATCGTCCAGCAGGTCGTAAATCACGGATCTTTGAATGGGAAAGGGAGTAAGGCGCTTTTCATAAATCCTGTCCAGGCTGCAGCTGAAAACCGTGCCTTCACCGCAGCCGGTGGTCACAATTTTCCGGGTCATTTTCTGCTTGAGATCCCTGATGTGTTCGTCGGGAATACTCACATGGGCGGTTTCCTTTTCCAGGTCTATCCGGACGGACCGGATATGGGAAATATCTTCAACCAGACGCTGGTTGCGAAGGTATCCCAGGACCAGATCTTCGGGCCAGGGTCCCAGGGTCATCAGGGTGACGACCTCCTTGTTGTTGATCTTTATGGTCAGGGGAAACTCATTGACGATATGGACCGGTATCTCCCGGCCGTTCTGGTCAACCGCCGTCATGCTGTGTGTGGGCTTCATTTCCTGGGCCATTCAATATCCTGTGCCGCTATAGTGAGGTTGCATTTTTAAAAAACGTCATATTCAGCCGGCGGGCCGGTCTTAGTCCAAATCCTGGCTGAGCCGCTCGCCTGTGGCCTTTACCTGATCCGTTATCTCTATCATCTTTGCTTCATTCAGGGAACCTGCAAATCCCACCACCCACAGGGCCAGGGGCTGGCTGGCATGGGCGGGAACAGCCAAGGCGTTTACACCGGCCATGTATTCTCCCCGGTCCGTGGCCACGCGGGTTTCCCGTACCCTTTCCACTTCCTTTATATATAAGGCCTCCTTCCTGATCGAGGCCGGCGTATAGGCAGGAAGCCCCTTTTCCCTGATAATTCTTTTTGCCTTTTTTTCATCTGTTAAAGAAAGGTAGAGCTTTCCTAAGGCGCCTGCCAGAAGAGGAATGGTGTCCCCGGGCCGGGAGGAGATCTTCATGGGGTTGCGTGCCTCCGATACCGCCATGATCAGGGCCTGCCAGGGATGCATCAGTCCGAAAAACACGGTTTCACCGATCCGGGTCTGTAATTCGTCCAGAACCGGCTGGGCCAATGCCCCCAGTTGAAGGTACGTCTGGTCCTTCAGGGCCAGTTCCACCACAGCCGGCCCCAGAGAGAGCCGCTTGGTTTCATTATTCCGGGTCAGCGCACCGGCAGCTTCCAGGGCCTTTATGAGACCGTGGGCCGTCCCTTTACTTATATTGAGAGAGCCGGCCAAATCACTGAGCCTGGGTGGTTCATCCGCATCTGCCACCTGCCGCAGCAGTCGGAAGGCCTTTTCAACAGCCGGTGCCTGGTAGCTTTTTGAAGGTTCGGTCATCGTTGCTCCAAAGTAGTTTGTTCAGTATGGTGAACATATCTGGATTCAAAAGGCAACTATTTTTTATTTTTCTAAAGAAAATTTATCAAATTAGTTTACATGTTACATATCCTATGCTACTGAAATATTAATGTTCCATTGAGGTTTGGCTGTAACGGAGAATGGCATTAAAATACAAGGGTCAATGTGATTCTCCATGCTGAACAATATGAGATCCCTTCCGGAGGCACCATGACAACATCCAAGGAGCGCTCCTCTCTTCAGGAGCGGGCAAAACAACGGACGACAGGGGCGTTTCGCTGTCTGTCCTGCTTTAAACGGCTGTCCCCCCCCAAAGGGGCAACCCATTATACCTGCCCCCAGTGCAACTATGAATGGCGGGTGGCCTGGTTTACCCCTGAGGAACCCAGAATCCGCGGTCCTGTATGGGATTCCTATGAGCAGTTAACCCAGGACAGAATGAAAGGGGGGAAATAATATGTCACTTTCGCGCAAGATCGCCTTTGTGGATCTGACCACAGGTAAAATCGAAACAAAGCCTATTTCCAAAGAACTGCGGCGCAAGTTTTTAGGCGGCCGCGGGCTGGATATGTACCTCTTATATAAACATACCAAACCCGGTGTTGATCCTTTAGGACCTGACAACGTGGCCCTGATTTCCGCAGGCCTGCTGGTGGGGACCCTGGCGTCAGCCTCCTCCCGTACCCATGTGGGGGGCAAATCTCCTCTCACCGGATATGTGGGATCTGCCAATGTGGGTGGATTCTTCGGCCCTGAAATGCGGCTGGCCGGCTTCGACCACCTGGTGATCCGGGGAAAGGCGGAAAAACCGGTTTATCTTTATCTCCATGACGATGAGATTGAGATCCGGGATGCCGAGCATCTCTGGGGTACGGATACCCGGGATGTACAGGATTTGATCCGGCAGGAACTTGCGGACGATGATATCCAGTCCCTCTGCATCGGCCAGGCCGGGGAGAACCTGGTCAAATATGCCTGTATCAGAACCTCTATCAAGAATGCGGCGGGTCGTACCGGCATCGGTGCCATCTGGGGTTCCAAGAATCTCAAGGCGGTTGCTGCCAAGGGCATGCGGGACATTGGTATTGCCCAGCCCAAGGAGGCCCTTGCCTATAACAAGGAGATCATCAACCAGGTGACCTCTGCCAAGGTGTCCAAGACCATGCAGAAACTGGGCACCCCGTTTATCTGGGGGGTGACCAACTCCACCGGTCTTGTGCGCACCCGGAATTTCCAGCTCAATCAGCTGGTGAATGCCGATGACATAGAACCCGAATCCATTGAAGAGGATCTGGTGGGTACGGCCGGCTGCTTTGCCTGCCAGGTGCACTGCCGGGGCAAGTACTTTATCAAGGAAGGTCCGTACAAGGGTACCTATGACGAGGGGCCTGAGTATACCTCCCAGGGAGCGTTCGGCGCCGAGGTGGGCTGCACGAGCAAGAACACGGTCCTGGTCTGCAACCACCTGGTCAACTATTACGGCATGGACAATCTAGAGACCGGCTCCATGATCTCCTGGGCCATGGAACTCTTTGAAAAGGGGATTCTCACCCTGGAGGACACCGGTGGCCTGGATCTCACCTGGGGCAACGATGAAACCGTCATCGAACTGGTTCACAAAATTGCCAAAAGAGAGGGCATCGGCGATATCCTGGCAGACAGCCCCCTTGAAGCCGCTGCCCGTATCGGCAAGGATTCCGAACGCTATTTGGTCCATGTCAAGGGCATGAGCAACCTGCATTCCGACGAGCGTCCCACCCCGGCCCTGGCCCTGAATATTGCTGTGTCCTCCAGGGGCTCCGACCATCTGAGAGGCCGGCCCGCCATTGACCTTTACCACCTGCCTGAAAAGGTGCTGCGACAGATCTACTCCAACCCCATCCCTTATGACGGTCCTCTGACTTCGGACTACCGGGACTATGAAGGCAAACCCTGGCAGGTCATGTGGCAGGAGCACCTTTACTCCACCGTGGACTGCTTAGGGATATGCAAATACCATACGGTGTTCCTAGGGCCCAACATGCCGGCCTATGAGGAGTGGGCCAACCTGATCCGGTTGAACACCGGCCTTGAACTCACCCCGGAAGAAATCTACCGGGCAGGGGAGCGGGGCTATACCCTTGAGCGGCTTTTTAACATCAGGGAAGGCATGACCCGGGAGGACGACAAGCTGGTGGACCGTTACCATGACGAGCCCACCCCCTTAGGGCTTCCCGTTGTCCGCGGCCGTTTCATTGACCGGGATAAGTTCAAGATCATGGTGGATGAGTATTACGCCCACCATGAATGGGACGAGAACGGCGTGCCCACCAGGGAAAAGCTGGAAGCCCTGTCCCTAAATACCTTGGATAAATCGGGTAGTGAACCCTCTAATCTGGTCTAAACCGGGCCTTGCACCCGGATGTATATTAAGGAGTAGATCATGGAAAAAGTCCTAGTTGTAGATGCCCATAAGTGCACGGGCTGCCGCCTGTGTGAACAGGTGTGCTCGGTCATGCACGAAGGCAGTGTCAACCCCCACAGGGCACGGCTTAAGATCATGAAGTGGGAGATTGAAGGCGAGGTGCTGCCCATGGTGTGCCGCCAGTGCGACGATCCGCCCTGCCGGGATATCTGTCCCATGGGGGCCATAGATAAGAATGATGATACCGGCCTGGTCCAGGTGGATTACGATAAATGCATCGGTTGCCGCATGTGCGTCTCCGCCTGTCCCTTCGGCGCCATGGATTACGATGTGGTGGGAAAGAAAGTCATGAAATGCGATCTGTGCGGAGGCGATCCCCAGTGCGTCGCCTTTTGCGATCCTGCTGCCATCCGTTTTGAAAACAAGGCAAAGGACAGTTCAAATGCCCGCAGGGCGGCCGCAGAAGCTGCCCGGGCCGTGCAGTCTGAAAAGGATCGGTAAGGAATGGAAACGGATGCCTGTCCCATAGAGGTGGTGCGAAAGCAGCTCAGGGAGTTGTGGGCCGCTGAAAAACAGGCCAGCGGCCACCCGAATTCCGGAGCGGCAAAGGTGGCTGAACATGCCCGGGCGGCCCGGCTGACCACCCAGATCTCGCTGGGGAAGGGACAGATCGGGATGCTGGATGAGTTAAACGCCCTGGCCGGGGATCTTGTCGGCAGTCCAGCCGGTGAGGTCCTGGCAGGGTCCCTGGCCCATGCCGAACCGGTCTGGATTGACCATATTCTTGGCAGGGAATGCGGGAAGGAGGGATGCGGTATGGCTGCTTCCGTTCCCTGCCAGAGCGCCTGCCCGGCCCATATTGATATCCCGGGATTTATGGCGCTGATGGGGGCAGGGGACTTTGCCGGGGCAGTGGACCTTATTGTGCGGGACAATCCTTTGCCCCATGTCTGCGGCCTGATCTGTCCGGCACCTTGTGAAGATGCCTGTCTTCGCAACCAGATGGATGAACCCATCAATATCCGGCCCCTCAAGGCCGTGGCCGCACGCATCTCCAGGGAAGAAAAAACCTATCCCAAACCCCGTATTGAAAGACCCACAGGCAAAAAAGTGGCCGTTATCGGCTCCGGTCCTGCAGGGCTGACCGCAGGCTTTTACCTGGCCTGCAAGGGGCACGGGGTGACTGTTTTTGAGGCGGAAAAAAAGCCCGGGGGCATGCTCAGGTACGGCATACCCGGGTTCCGTCTTTCCAGGGATATCCTGGACCGGGAGATCCGATGGATCCGGGAGGCCGGGGTGGAGATCCGGACGGAAGCCCAGGTCAGCCATCCTGGTCCCCTTTTTGAAGCCGGGTTTGACGCCGTGTATGTGGCCATCGGCACCCAGCTCGCCCGGTCCCTGCCCATCCCGGGCATAGACCTGCCCGTGGTGTCAAGTGGTCTGGATTTCTTAAAGGCTGTGAACCGGGGTGAGAATCCGGAGGTAAGCGGAAATGTGGTGGTGTTGGGGGGAGGGAATGTGGCCATAGATGTGGCCATGACAGCGCTTCGACAAGGGGGCCGTGATGTGCGCATGGCCTGTCTGGAACAGGCCGAAGAGATGCCGGCTTCGCCAGATGAGATCCGGGCAGCAAAGGCTGAAGGCATCATCATTGAAAACGGCTGGGGGCCGGAGGCCATCGTTGAGGACGGGAAAAGCAGAACGGGCTTTCGCATTGATCTGAAGGCCTGCACCCGGGTCTTTGAAGATGACGGCAGGTTCAATCCGGCGTTTGACCCGGACCGGATTCTCGCCCTTGATGCCGATCATGTGATCCTGGCCATCGGCCAGGCCGCAGACCTGACCTGCGTCATGGACGCGGAGGAAATCAATATAGAAAGGGGGCTAATCTGCGTGGACGAGACAACCGCAGCCACCGCAGACCCCCGGGTCTTTGCCGGGGGGGATGTGGTGTCAGGCCCCTCCATTGCGGTGAACGCCATCCGGGCTGGCAAGCAGGCCGCCGCGTCCATTGATCATTTTCTAACAGGAAAGGCGCTGTCCGGGTCTTCATGGGCCGTGCCCCGGACTGCTGTCCAGCCCGAAGTCCTGGCTTCCGGGCTTTACGTCCGCAGCGAACCCAAGCAAACAGTTCCGGCGGAACTGCCGGCCGCCGAGCGCACTTGCACCTTTGACTGCATTGAGCAGGAACTGGAAACAGATGCCGCCGTAAGGGAGGTGGCCCGGTGCATGCGCTGCGATATCTGCATCGGCTGCGGCCTGTGCGAACTGGTCTGTTCGGAGATGGGGTTCAATGCCCTTGAGTTTACCCAAACCCCTGCCGGCCGCCTGGTCTTTTCAAATTTCCTGGGACCCGGAACATCCTGTGCCGGCTGCGGCGCCTGCGCTGCGGTCTGCCCCACCCAGGCCATCCAGGTGATACGGGACAAGGATCAGGTCACAACGCAGTTCACCGGCACCCCGGTCTGCGAGCAACCCCTTGCCCCCTGCACGGTTTGCGGCAGGCCCCATGCAACGGAGCGCTTGAAAGGGGGGCTCTCGCAGCGGTCCGTAAATATAAAGGGAATGGATGCGGTGACAGGAGACATCTGCCACAGTTGCGCCCGGAAGGCTGCGGCGGAAGGCTTGAGAGCAAGGTCCGGTAGGTACAGGAGATCATCATGACCCTTACCAAAAGAGAACTGCAGCGGTACGACCGGCAGATCCGGATTCCCCAGATCGGTACTGAAGGCCAGGAAAAACTGAAAAAGGCCTGTATCGGCATTGCCGGGGCAGGGGGGCTGGGCTCTCCGGCCGCCCTATATCTTTGCGCCGCCGGGGTGGGAAAACTCGTCATAATCGACAGGGATATCGTAGAGACGGGGAATCTCAACCGCCAGATCCTCCACAGCCAGGCAGATGAGGGCAAACCAAAGGCCGTATCCGCACAGGAGATCCTGACCCGGCTGAATCCTGATATCCGGGTGGAAGTGCGGCAGGCAGAGATCACCCCGGACAATACTGCCGAGCTTTTCTCAGGCTGCCATGGCATCGTGGATGCCCTAGACAGCCTTGAGACCCGGTATGTCCTGAACCAGGCCGCCATGGATCTTGGCATTCCCCTTTTCCACGGGGCTGTAAACGGATTCGAGGGCCAGGCCATGACCGTTATCCCCGGGCAGTCCGCCTGCCTCTGCTGCCTGTACAAGGAGCCGGAGCGGAAAACAGACCGCCCCTTGATCCCGGTGATCGGGGTCACCCCGGGGGTGATCGGCTCCGTTCAGGCTGCGGAAGCCATCAAGTTCATCATCGGCAGGGGAAATTTGCTGACAAACCGGCTGCTCCGCTACGACGGCCTTGCTATGACTTTTCATGACTTCGGCATCAACCCGAGGCCGGGCTGCAGCCACTGCCGCTCATTCACTGAAGGAGGCACACCATGATCACCATCCATATCCCCCTCATTCTCCGGCACCTGTCCGATGATGCCGAAACCTTTCAAGTTGAGGGCAGTACCGTGGGCCAGTGCCTGGAAGAACTGGTCAAGGCCTTTCCCGGCATGCAGGCCTCAATTTTTTCTAAAAAGGGAGAGATTCACCACCTGATAGAGATTTTCTTGAATTCAAAGACTGCCCATCCGGATGAACTGCGCCGCCCGACTGTGGACGGGGATGAAATTCATGTGGTTACGCTTTTGTCCGGGGGATAGGGAATTTCAAATCCTTCAACCAGCCAGGTGATATGTCACCGAATATCATCTTTTACAGCATTACCGGTGAAATCCGGTACCTCTTGATTCTTGGATTTTTCAGCAAGAAACGGCTCTGGCCTTATCACGTAAAACAGGCTTCTATCGTGTGTCTATATTTTAGTCATTAATCTATTCAAATTATTTTAATTTATTTGAATAAAATATTGATTTTATAATCTATTTATCGTATCATAAATTCCAATTCGTTAGTCATTTTATAAACCGGGAAGCACTTGGAAGTTAAACGATGCCGCTCTCCATCAAAGAGTATCTGAAACGAGGCCCTTCAACATCTAAAGAGATCCAGGCTGCAACCGGCCTGAGTCAGAGTTCTGTTGCTCGCAGGCTCAGGGCGTTGGGCGACAATATTGTACAGATTCAGGATGGAAGATCAATCAGGTATGCAGCAACCTGCAATGCATTTGGCGTGAATGATAAAATACCCTTAGGCCTGGTGAATCACACCGGTAAAATCAATGTGGTGGCATACCTTCGCCCGTTAAGCTACGGTGGTTACTTTCTGCAACCCGCAACAAGTATTTCTCCTCTACTGCTCGGTGAGAGCGGAAACGGATTGTACGATGGCCTGCCATATTTTCTTTACGATTTAAGGCCCCAGGGCTTTATAGGTAGACAGATTTCACGTAAACTGGCCACACGCCTCGAAGCGTTTCCCGCCGATCCAAGACAATGGACAAATACCCATATCGGGAAATATCTGATATCCAACGGCGATGATCTGCCCGGGAATTTTATCCTCGGGGAACAGTCTATCCTGCGTTTGGATCGCCGGCCTTATGGGATAACCGGGAAATTGTATCCAAAGGTGGCGGAGGATGTCCTGAAAGGAGAAGTCCCGGGGTCTTCAGCTGGTGGAGAACAGCCGAAGTTTACTGCGTTCAACAGCCTTTACGACTCCCATGTTATTGTTAAATTTTCCCCCAAGGATGACACCGATATTGCCAAGAGATGGCGTGATATTTTGATAACCGAATATCATGCAGCGCAGGTCATCAATGATAATATATGCCCTGCTGCCCAGACCATATTCCTCAAAGCAGAAGGACGCCTGTTCCTCGAAACACAACGATTTGACCGTTTGGGAGTATCCGGCAGATACCCAATGATTTCATTGCAGGCAATTGATGACGAATTTACCGGCCTCGGTCATAACTGGGCCCGCGTGATGACTGCATTGAAAGATCAGGGGCTGGTAAGTGATCAGGATGCCCATGTTGCTGAACAACTAATGTATTTCGGGCAGCTAATTCATAATACTGACATGCATTTGGGGAACCTCAGCTTATTCATAGACGGAGAGATATTTAGACTATTACCCTGTTATGACATGTGCTCCATGGGCTTTGCTCCACAAAGTGCCGGCGAGGTCGGGCCATTCTTTTTTGATGCCTTGGCAATTCTGGATCCAAAACTCAACAAAAACGACATCGTCCGCCTGCGTCGATTGGCATATGTCTTTTGGGAAAATGTCTTAAAAGATGAACACATCTCAAGTGAGTTCAGGGCCTTCTTGAGCAAAGGTAATCCCGTGGCTTCCCTTCTGGTAGATTAAGAAAAAAACTGCCATTGAGTGCATAACTCAATGGCTTGTCCACTTGAAGTGGTTTGTTCAACGGCCCGGGAAAGTGGTTTGGTAAATTCACCTTTGACTTCGGCTGAAGCTGCACTTCGCTTCAGCCTGCGTGTTTTTTTCGTCAGGGCGTCAGCTTGAAACGGTTGCCACCGATTTCAATGGTGGTTTTGCAATAGGTCAGCTTATTGACGATTTTGCCGTCCTTGAAATGGATGACATCAACCCCGCGCCGTATTTCAGGTTCGCCCTCATACCCTTTTTCAAAGGAGGGCCATTCAAGCTGCCATCGAAAGAGCAGTTTTTGTTCTTCAACATCGATGAAAATTTCTTTCTGGGTGAATTTAAAATTCCCGTGGTTTGAAAACCAGTCATGCCAGGCTTCCCGCAGTTGGGCTTTTCCTCTGGCATTACCGCCGGTCCAGTTGTTGAAGTAGATATCGTCGTGGAAGAATGTCATCACCGCTTCCAGGTCGTGGTTGTCCCAGGCCTTGTTCCAGTTGTCCCACAGGGTTTCAATCTCTTGTCTTGTCAGCGTCATGATTCTCCTTGTTCCCTGCGACGGTAATGATGAAGTCTTCCGGCAAGAGTGCCGGAAGACTTCATCGGGGTTGAGTTCAGACAGGTCTTATATCAAGGGTTTATACACCGCACTCTTCATAATCAGGTAACGGATGGCCAGATCCCCGGCACAGATACAGACAAGCCGCAGGAAAATAACGAAGCCGTTGGTATCCCCGCCCCACATGATCAGGGTAAAGAGCAGGGGCAGGGCGAATGCCAGGCCCAAAGCGCCGATCAGGGTGATCTGCTTGAGCTGTCCTTCCAGCATGGCCCGTATGGAAGCCCTGGCGGTGTCGCTGGCATGCCAGGTGCCCCAGACATAGAGCAGGATGCAGAGCAGGTAGGCCAGGAAAAAGACCTCGGACCATACTTCCATGCCTGATGCCATCTGGCCTGCGCCTGATACGGTAAACATGAACTGGAGGAGCTGGGAGCCCACCCAGACCCCGGACATCACCGACAGGGGCAGGACCATGGTGGAGGACCAGGCCGGCAGGGCCCGGACCACGTTCATGGTGGCAAAGCCGTGGGAGATGATCAGCAGGCATAAGATTCCCAGGACCAGGTTGGCGGCCATGTTAAAGCCGTCCGAGGCCAGGATCTGGAAAAAGCCGAGCAGGGCGAAGATGCCGATGACCCAGATCCCCCTGGACAGCTCCGAGGTTTTGGGCTTCATGATCATGCGCCAGGCCCGGGTAGGATTGCCCAGGTAGAGCATGTGGATGACGCCCCCTATCACCAGGGTGATCAGCCAGCCCAGGACCAGGCCCGGCTTGTAGGCGTAAAACAGGGACATGAAATAGAGGCCTGCCCCGATTTCGGAAAAGAAAAAGGCCAGCCACAGGAAGATCCCCTTGTCATCAATCCACTGCCGCTGCCGGGTGGGGTTGACCATCCACTCATAGGGTTTGATCCCGGAGCCGTCAGAGGGAAACATGGTCTCGATTAAATCTTGATGTTTATCATTCATGGCGACACCCTCCTATTGGTCTTTGTAAATCTTGACGGCCACCGATGTCTCGATGTTGCCGGTGATGGGATCGTAATGGCGCAGATAGGACGGCAGCAGTTTACAGAAGTTCGAGCCCTTGCCTTTGGCGATGGGCCTGCCGTTGGCCCAGAGGCCGCCCTGGCCGGCAATGCCGATGACCCTGGGGCTCTGTGCCTCCATGGTCTTGACGATGCCGTTTTCTTTTACCCCGTACTTGTTTTCCACCCAGATGATATCCCCGTCTTTCATTCCCTTTTTCTCGGCCAGGCCGGCGTTCAGGGTGATGGTAAAGGTGTAGGGGCACATCTTGGAGACTTCGTCCACATAGGGGTTCTGAAAGGTGGTGTTGTTGGTGTGCAGGATATCCCGGTAAGAGAAGGCCAGAAGATCGAATTCATCGTCCAGTTCCGTGTAGGAGGTGGGCATGAACCAGGTGGGAAGGGGACAGTACTGGTCCATTTCCATTTCCAGCTCGAACCCGGTCTCTTCGAAGATCTTTTCGCAGGCCCTGCGATCATGGATGAGGAACTCCATGTACACCGGGCACCTGGACGGCACTTCCCAGCGCCAGTAAACATCCTCGATGGGCTTGTGCCAGGTGGCATAGCCCTGTTCTTCCACCTTTTCCTTGTCATCCCCGTAGACCCAGCGCATGACCCGGTCGCCGATCTGCTTCCAGTTCAGGACCTCGCCGGGTTTGATTTGCAGTGCCTCGTCCGTGATGCCGTAGTAGTTGTTCAGGCTGGCGTTGAACTTGTCCAGAACCCCGACCCGTTCGGCCACGTCAATGTAGACGTCCATGAAGAACCTGGACTCGCCGATGGGCTTGGCCACGGGTTGTTGCATATGCACATACCAGTCTTCGTAGGAGGGGGAGCCGGAGAAGAAGAAGGCGTCGATTTCCGAGGACCAGCAGTCCTTTTCCAGATAAGAGACATCCGGCAGGATGATGTCGCCGATGGCCTGGTCGGTTTCGTTGACCCAGAGATCCATCTGGACCACAAAGCAGTCCTTGAAGTTGTCGATGGCGGCATTCCAGTCGGAGTTGGAGATGATGAAGTTGGCGGCAATGCCGAAGATCATCTCGGGTTTGGCGGTCATGCCGAATTTTTCATGGATATAGTCCCGCTCCTTCACGTAGGGGATGTGGGATAGGGTGGAATGGGTCCAGAAGTTGACGCAACCGTTGTTGTCGCAGGGCACGGACGGGGTGTGCACCGGCCAAGGATCATGGGAGTAGAACACCGCCGGGATCAGGACGCCGTCCTCTCCGATCCTTGGCATGCGCTCGTATTCGCCGCCTGGGTACTTGCGCCGTTTGGAGGGCCAGCCCATGGTCCCTCCGGGCACGTCTTCCGCCCCCACAAGCTGGGAGAGCAGGTCAATGGCCGCCACCTGGTGGATACCGTTGGAATGGCCCTGGGCCCCCCTGAAGGTCACGGAGGAGACCGGCCGGTAAGGAAAGGTTTTTCCCTCAATGGTGATGGTGGAGCCGATCTGGGCATTGTCCACCCATTCTTTGGCAATTCTCAGGATGGTGCCGGCCGGCACCGTTGAAATCTCGGAGGCCCACTCCACCGTGTACTGCTTGAGGTGCTCTTTCAAGGCCATGAAGCAGGGACGGCAGGCCTCCCCGTTGTACTCGTACGCCCCTTCCAGAGAGAAATCCTCGTCTGCGATGGAAGGATCGTCGAACTCCTTGATACATTCCGCCTTGTTGTCATAGACCAGTGGCTTGTTGCTTTTTTCATGGCGGACGAAGGTGCCGTCCTCCCGGATCAGGTAAACAAAGTTGGTTTTCGCCTTGAGATAGAGTTCATCAATTTCGCCGCGGATGTTGAGGATGTAGTTGGCCATGGCAAGACCGACCGCCGTATCGGTGCCGGGCAGGATAGCCACCCATTCGGTTGCCTTACCGCCTGCAAAGTTGCCCATGGGGTCAAACACGATCTCTTTGATGCCCCGGCGGACCGCATCCGCCCGGAGCCTTGCATTGGTCATGGCCGAGTGCCCGGAGCCGGTGCCTTTGGACGAACCCCATTTAAGGACATACTTGGTATACTGCCAGTCCGGGGCGATGGACCAGGCGCCGTGGATCAGGCCGCCGAGCATATGGGCGGCATTGCCGCAGTGCAGGCTGCCCCCGCCGATGATGAAGTTGCCGTTGTTCTTTACCCCGAAGGCCTGGGCGTAAAAGTAAGGGTGGTTGTGGGGGCCGTCACTGGCCCGCATGGTCTGATTTGTGAAAAGAATTTTATTGGGATCATCCTCCATGATCTTTTTCATGCGGGTGGAGATTTCTTCCAGGGCCTCCTCCCATTCGATTTCCTTCCACATGGGATCCACACCGATGCCCTTTTCCGGGTTGGTCCGGCGCAGGGGTTTTTTGATCCGGTTGGGATCATGGTAGTACATGAGGCCTGCAGCCCCTTTGCCGCAGAGGCCGGAACCTGCCCCGCCCATGGTGGAATCCTCGATGCCTTCAATCTTGACAGGCACCCCGTTGACCACCCGGACTTTGGCGCCGCAGCCGCAGTAGCATACGCCGCAGGTGGTGTTGACCCATTTATCTTCCTGAATTTCACTGGTTTTATACGTCATGTTGCTCTCCCCCCTTAATCAATGTAATAGACTGCCGGTTCCGTGCCGAATTCCTTCCTCAACTGCTTGCCCTTTTTCTCCATGATGAGCCGGTTGATCTCGGAGTCGGGATCATCCAGGTCCCCGAAGACCCGGGCATTGACCGGGCAGATGGTGACGCAGGCAGGACTTGCCGGTTCGTCCTTTCCGGGGGTGAGCCCCTTTTTCAGGCCGTCTTCCAGGCGTTCCGAACAGAAGTTGCACTTGATGACCGTTCCCAGTTTGAAGGGGTAGAGCTTTTCGCCGATGAGCTCCATGGGGGTTTTGCCCTGGCCCGGGAAGTACTCCCTGGCCTTGACGTTTTCATCGTAGTAGGTCCGCTGCTGGTAGGGGCAGGAAACCATGCAGGCCCTGCAGCCCACGCAGATCTCATCGTCTATGGCCACGATGCCGTCCGCCCTGACATAGGTGGCCCCGGTGGGGCAGGCCTCAACACAGGCGGCATCTTCGCAGTGGTTGCACAGGATGGGATAGATCAGTTTGGATGATGAGGGAAATTTCCCTGTTTCCCCTATGAGCACCCGGTTGAAAAAGACCCCCGGGGGCAGAAAATGCTCCTCTTTGCATGCAATGGTGCAGCCCCAGCAGGCGATGCACCGCTTA
>CAJWHT010000104.1 GCA_913041495.1 uncultured Desulfobacteraceae bacterium
CCCCCACCGGCACAAGGTCAATGCCTGTGGTTTCCATAAACCGGTTCAGCCGGGTGTTTATCTCTTTTGTCATGGGTAATTCCTTTCGATATCCATGGGTTGTGGGCCGCACCGTAGAGAGGGGCGGCCCATTGGCCATCACCCTAACAAACCCTCGCACCTTCCAATTGTAAAAAAACGACAAAAAGCGTGGATATCCGATAACACTTAAGGCGGGGCCATCGGAATTTACGGAATGACAGATTCTTTCAGATGCGGTCGGGAGAGTTGAATAATGGCCTTTTTCTCCCTGAGAAACCGGGAGGGGGATGCGCCGGTAAAAGCCTTGAAATCCCGGATGAAGTGGGGCTGGTCATAGAAGTCGAGATCCTGGGCCAGCCGGGTGAGGGGCACCTGGTCTGCCTTGAGCAGGTGATTCAGAGTGGATTGGAACCGGGACAGCCGGAGATATCCCTTGGGGGAGGTGCCCACGTAGCGGTTGAACATCCGTTCCAGCGTCCGGGGATGAACCCCGTGGTTGCTGCAAAAGGACCTTACCCCGGTGTTTTCCGTTCCGAACCGGTTGAGCAGGCACCGGGTATCCCCGGGTACCCGGCGTTTCTCATCCCGGTTTTTTTCCAGAAGAGACACAAAGAAATCTTCAAGAACCTTGACCTTTGCCGGGATCCTGTCGGCGTGATGAAGCGCTTGGAGCAGCCTTTGGGTTTGGCAGGGCAGTATGTCCTCAAGGCTGACGGTCTTATCCTTGAACTCGGAGACCGGGATGCCGGAAAACGGGAAAAAACCGGTGGGAAAAAAGGCGGCTCCCAGGGTCAATATCCGGCCGGACTGAATCATGGTAATGGGTTTAGACCGCAGTCCCGAGAAATATGCATCTGCCGGGGAGGGGTGGATTTTCCCCGCCTTTTCATACACGTTCGGGGCACCCAGGTTAAAGATAAGATCAATATTGGACACCGGCAGGATGGTGTGGTTCAGTGCCACGGGTCCCCGGGATTCAAACACCCAGAAGTATTTGATCAGCGGCTTTAAAAGGGCTGGTCTGGGGTAAAACCGGATTGTTTCGTACAATGCCATGGGCAATATTTCCCCGGGTGGGTTTCCTTTCGTTGTTGCCTACCATTTTAGAAATGTCCGGGTCAATATCATATCTGTTCATACGATTAATCATTGACATTAAAAAAATGGGCTTGGTAAGTTATATCCAATTGATTTCACAATACAAACCAAAGTCAAGCAAATGTGGCTCAGTTCCTCATTCAACTATCCGGTTTGCCTGGGGCGCATCAGGCGCAAAAGCATCAGGAGCAGAAGCATCAGGAGCAGAACATGATGAAATGGAACCTGAAAGAATTACACCTCGGGGTGGAAAAGGAAAAACAAAAGGTTAAAGAAAAGATCAGAGCAGGCGACCTCGGCATTGACGCCCTGGAAAATCTGCTTGACCGGTTTGCAGATACGGTCATAGGCTCCGTTTCAAAGTGGGTGAAACATGTTGAAAATGAACACCGGAGCCATATCGCTGTGGAAAAAGAGCTGTACCAGATTATTCACGGTTCAATGATCCCCACCTTTATCATCAATAATGAGCATATCGTTACCCATTGGAACAGGGCCTGTGAGGAGCTGACCGGGGTTGAGTCCTATCAGCTTGTGGGAACGGACAGGCAGTGGTCCCCTTTCAGGAAATTCAAACGGCCCACCATGGCGGATGTGATCGTAGCCGGCATGAGCGAAGATGAGATTCAGACGTATTACGGGGATGCCTGGAAGAAATCCATCCTCCTGCCGGAAGCCTACGAAGCCGAGGAGTTCTTCCCCCACCTGGGAGAAAAGGGAAAGTGGATACATTTTCTTGCGGCCCCCATTAAATCCGATGACGGTAAAATTTTAGGGGCCATTGAAACCCTCCAGGACAGTACAAAGGAAAAAGAGGCCCAGGCAAAACTTGAGGCCCAGCACGACACCCTTTTGCACATGCACGACCAGTATAAGATCCTCTTTAACAATAACCCGAACCCCATTTTTATCGTTGACAGTCTCACCCTTGAGATCATTGACGTCAATAAGAGTGTCGAAGGCGATTACGGATATTCAAAGGACGAACTGATCGGCAGGCCCTTTTTTGAAGTGATCAACTCCCTGGCAATCGATCATGCCTATACCCCGGAAATGGTGGATCTTTTTAAGCAGCGGACATTGAATGGATTCCAGTCCGGACGTCCCCCATGGGAGGAACTGACGTTTCAAACCAAAGACGGCGGGCATGTGCCGGTGAGATATTCCACCAGTTTTCTGCACAAAAAGGGGGAACTTGTGGGCTGTGCCTTTTTTTTCCACAATCTCACCGAGATCAAAAAACTTGAAAAGGAACTGGTCCAGTCCGAACGGCTTGCAGCCATCGGCCAGACCATCAGCGGCCTTTCCCACCACATTAAAAATATATTGATCGGCCTTAAAGGCGGCAGCTATGTCATGGACATCGGGCTTAAAAATGAGAACCCGGCCAAACTCAAAGACGGCTGGCAGACCATAAAGAATAATATCGGCAGGACCTCGGACCTTGTCCAGGATCTTTTGACCTATTCAAAGGAGCGCAAACCCGAATTTCAACCCTGCCGGCCCAACGAGATTGTGGAAGATGTGGTCAGCCTGATAAAAGATCATGCAAAAAAAGAAGATATTAAGATCGTCACTAAGCTTGATCCCGGTATCGGTGAGCGCATCATGGACCCGGAAAGTATCCACCAGATACTGTTGAATCTCGTCTCAAATGCCATAGATGCCTGCAGGGAAGTGGAAGATATGGATCGCGCCCTTAAAGTTAGTTTGACCAGCAGGCTGCAAAACGATACCCTGGTGTGCTTTGAGGTAAAAGATAATGGTATCGGCATGGGCGAAGCGGAAACGGCAAATGTATTTGCCCCCTTTTACAGCACCAAAGGCGGAAAAGGAACCGGCATCGGATTGATGGTGACCGCCAAGCTGACAGAAGAGCACAAGGGGACCATTCACGTGGAATCGCAAAAGGGAGAGGGATCCCGCTTTATTGTGTCCCTGCCTTGCCAAACCGGTGATATAGGAGATTAACCCAATGAGTTTTGATATCTGGATGGCCTTTGTTCTGGCTTCTGTTTTTATTCTTGTGATTCCCGGCCCCACCATCATTCTGGTGGTGACCCAGGCTGTGACCCACGGCAGGTGGTCGGTGCTGCCTTTGGTGGCCGGCGTGCTGCTGGGGGACTTGACCTCAATGACCCTGTCATTTATGGGATTGGGCGCACTGTTATCTGCCAGTGCGGTGATGTTTTCCGTGTTCAAATGGGGAGGGGCCGTCTATTTGATTTACCTGGGCATATCCATGTGGCGAATGAATCCAAAGGCGCCAGAACTGCCGGAAACCCCTGGTACGAGATCCTCCCGTTCGCTGATGGGCAGCTCCTTTGTTGTCACGGCTCTGAATCCCAAGGGCATTGCCTTTTTTGCGGCGTTTCTTCCCCAGTTTATTGATCCGGGGCAGCCGGCAACCCCGCAGTTGATGATGCTCGGAGGTACCTTTCTTTCACTGGCTGCGGTCAATGCCGTGGTTTACTCCGTTTTTGCCGGGGAACTGCAGGGCGTCATGGGGCGTCCGTCGGTAAAGCGCTGGTTTAACCGTTGCGGCGGCAGCGCCCTGATCGGTGCCGGTATTGTGACGGCCAGCCTTAAACGGTCGGCGTAAGCCGGTGACTAACGCTTCTTTTCCGGCGTATCAACCTTTGGCAGAAGTTTTCCGACGCTCCGATTCCGTCCAGTCGATCCGGGACATCAGTCCGCGCAATATCCGTACATCCCTTGAAGAGAGGCCGGCATTGCCGAAGATCCGCCTGAAGGTTCTGAGCAGGTGGTCCGGATTCTGGGGATCCAGGTAGTCGATGTCCAGCAGGGTCTGTCTCATATGGCCGAACATGGATTCCAGTTCCTCACCGCTTGCCGGATCCTTTACCTTGGGATCGTAGAATTTTTTGCCCGCATCCGAATTAATGGACACCTCATAGAGCATTACCGCCAGGGAATGGCTCAGGTTCATGGAGGGGTAGCTGTCATGGGTGGGTATGGTGATAAACTGCTGGCACAGATCCAGGTCCTTTGTTTCTAAGCCTGTGTCTTCCGGGCCCATGACCAGGGCTAAATTGTGCTCCGGGCCTGCGGATGCGATCTGCTTGCCCGCCGTACCGGGGGTAAGAAAGTTTTTCCGGTATTTTCCGAACCGCCGCGTGGTGCCGTAGGCCGTATGGATATCGTGCAGGGCGTCGGCCAGGGTGTCGAAAATTTCGGCGTTTTCCAGGACATGGAAGGCGCTCAGCGCCATTTTCTTGGCGGCCAGGGATTTATAGGCCTTGCAGGGGCTGACCAGGCGCAGGCGGGTGCAGCCGAAGTTCATCATGGCCCGGCAGACCGAGCCGATGTTGATCGGCCCCTGGGGCTGGACAAGAATGACGTAAAGATTGTCGTTGGCGTTTGTTTTATGGGTCATGTCGGGTTCAGGTATTGTTCGGGTTAATCAAAGTTGTGTTGTACACCATATGAATGATCAGGGCACATTCAAGGCCGAAGGGCAGATAGCCGGCATAGCCCAGCACCGGCATTTCAAATATGTGAAAGACCTGGACGTAGGGCACGCTGTACTCCCACCGGGCAAGACTGTACATGTTGAACAGCTCCCAGAAGAAACCGCAGCACAGCGCTGCCAGGGCATAGGCCGCCACCCGTGTGTAATCCCCGGAAAAGACCGGGGTGAAGGGGTGGGAAAGCCCTTTGTACAGGGCGTGGCCCAGTAAAAGAAAAAAAGGTGCCAGCCAGAGGGTGAAAAAAAGCTGATCCGGGAAAATGCCGATCAGGGCAAGGCTGATGCCGCCTGCGGCCATGAGCAGGCTGCCTGCGGTTCTGCCGGAAAGCTGCGGCAGGGGGGGCATGGTCCTGAAGCCTTTGTTGATCCGTTCAAAGGTCGTCAGGAAGGCCTTCATGCTTTCCACCCCCGGCAGCACCGTGGAGAAGCTCAGGGTGGCCAGCAGAAAATAGGTCAGTGCCGGATACTGGCTGCCCGTGTAAAACCAGTTGGCCACAAAACGGTTCAGGTATTCGAAGAGCCACCAGAAAGCCGCGGATACCGGGAACAGCAGTAGAAATCTCCCCGGTGCAGCCGTTAGAGGGCAGGTGCCGGACCGTCTGACCGTCAGGGCATTGATGCTAAGGATCAGGCTCAGCCACAGGGGGAAAAAGGTGTGGGGCTGGAGCTGTGCCATCCATTCCATACGGGTCCAGGCCAGGCACCAGAAAAGGGCCAGGCCCGGGAAAGACAGTTTGCCCCACCAGGGCATGGGATAGCGTTTCGTCTTGTCTTTCTCCGCCGAGTTGTGGGACAGGGCCGTGCGTACCATGGGCACCACGGTAACCAGCACAATACCCGTGATCAGGAAAAAGGCAATGAAAGAAAACGGGGCATGGCTGACCCGGACCGTTTTGGGCGGGAAGGCCAGGTATGGCCGTATATCCATTCCCGATGCGGCAACTCCGGACAGGGGCAGTCCGATGATCAGGGCCAGGGGAACCCACCTCTCCTTGAGGACGCTGCCGAGGGCACTGAGCCACATCTTTGGAAAGACCTGTTAAACCTTGGGTTTGGATTCAAGCATCAGGGTCACCGGCCCCTGGTTGACCAGGGAGACATCCATATTGGCCTGGAATTGACCGGTCTTCACCATAATCCCTGCTTCTGACGCCTTTTTCGTAAAATAGGTATACAGCCGTTGCGCGTCATCCGGCGGGGCTGCTGCCGTGAACGAGGGACGTCTGCCTTTCCGGCAGTCCCCCAGGAGGGTGAACTGGGATACCACCAAAAGTTCCCCCCTAACATCCTTCAATGACAGGTTCATTTTGCCCTGGTCATCTTCGAATACCCTCAGATGGATGATTTTGTCCACCAGGTAGTCCGCATCTTTTTCCTCGTCTCCTTTTCCCACACCCAGGAGTACCAAAAGACCGCTGCCGATGCTGGATATGCTGGTGTTGTCCACTGTTACGCCGGCATTTTTGACGCGTTGTACGATTGCTTTCATACCGTTTTAGTCATCTTTTTCATGATTGGGTTGCAGGTGTCAGGGCATCGGCAGGATGCGGGGCTCAGGCCAGTCCGTGGGAAAGCCGAAATCCGAGAGCAGGTGTACTGCCTGGGGCACAAACTGCCCGGCCTGATCTTTGCTGTGGGCGTCATCCCCGGGCACCACGGTAATCTCCATCTGCCGTGCCAGGTCCAGAATCACCGGTGCCAGGTAGGGGCTTGCTTCCCCCCGGGACAGCGGGCGCAGATTAAAGTCCAGCACCAGTCCCAGGTCCTTGACCAGGGAGAGGTTCCGCTTGATCTTCTCCATGACCTCAGGGATCTGGAGACGTTTCACAAAATCCGGATCATAGATGCGGATCAGGTCGAAGTGGCCCACCACAAAGGGGCGAAGCGATTGGATCATCTCATACTGGGCATCGAAATATGCCAGGTACATGGCCTCCATGGAGCCCAGATCCTTTGCAATCCCCTTGTAAGTCTCAGCCGAATAGTCAAAGCAGACATCGTTGATATGGTGGACCGACCCCACGATATAATCGGGCCGGTACCGCTCTATCAACTTGCGGACCTGGGTCTCATATCCTGTTACCGTTTCGGTTTCAAAGGCCCGCAGGATGCGTATCCGGTCCTTGTATGCCTTTTTCAGCCGTTCAAGTTCTTCAAAGTACCGGGTGAAGTTTCGCTGAAGATCTTCGGCGCTCAGCCCCTTTTGTATTTCATCGGGATAGAGAAATCCGTCATGTGCCGGGGGCATGTGCTCACTGATGCCTACCGTGGTAAAGCCTTTGCCGATATAGGCCTGAATTATCTCTTCCAGCGTGTTGTCCGCATGATTGCAGAACTGGCCGGAATGTCCCCCGTGCAATGATATAAGTGTTGGTGTCGTCATGGGCGGAATCTATACCGAACCGGTTCAAAAATCAAGGAAACACCTCCGATCCTTTTGGGCGATCCTCATTAAAAAAAACAACGGCGGTGGGATTGGGCCTGAATTTAAAATAGAGACGGTTGCCTGGGGCGGTTGTTTTGTATTATATTAAAGAAAGCCGGGCCGTTTATGAGTTTGGTTCTTCCATTACAGCGATAAAGCAAAATCCAGTGTAGTTCAGAGTTCCACCGGAGCCATTCTTTGGCGCCGGACCCCGCGGCCGGGCAGAAGCCATGCGGCGTTATCCTGCATGACCACGCGTTTTGAATTCTCCTTAAAACGATGCTTTTTAAGATAAAGGAGGTCCGCCATGATGCCCGTATCCAATAAAACCCGTTCCCTGGCCCCGTTCTTTGTTTTTTTACTCATTATCATCCCCCTGTTCGCAGGGCTTTATTTTCTTGAACCTCCCTCGGAGACGGTCTACCAGGGGGTCAGGGATCGAGAGGCGGTTGTAAGCTATGCCCCGTCCACAGGTATTGTGGGTGACCGGGTTACCCTGATGAGAGGAGAGCCGATGGTGATCAACCGTCACCGGATGGTATACCGGGGGATCACCGATCAGGGAATCCGTATTGATCTTTTTCTTCTGGAACTGGACCCGGATTATGCCTATCCCCAGATTTTGACGAAACAACAGGCCAAAGCAGGATTCCGTATGGCCGATACACGGTTTTCCCTGCTGTCCGTAAACAGAAACCGCCTGAAATTAAGAAGGGAAAAATTATAGAGATAAGACACTATAGCCGCTGGATGATGTAAAGGAACATGGGCAGCCGGCTGCGGGTTTTGAGGTGATAAAAATCAAACAGCACCTCCCGCGACGGCCGGCCGAACCGCAGGGGGGAAAGATAGACTGATCCCTTGGGCTGGGTAAAGCGCAGGCTGTCCCGGACCAGGGCCATCATGGCGGTGGTGTGTCCCGCCGGCAATCCCTCGTCCATAATGAAGTTACAGGTCATCTCCACCTTCTGGCAGGTTTTATTGATCTCCTGCATCCGGTGGAAGGCCATGGTGACCTTTTCTGCCGTCACGGGTTTTCCTATTTTTTCCAGGGTTTCCGGATCGGCGGATTCCAGGCCGATGTTAATACAGGTGGAAAAGGGCAGGGCGGAAAGTTCTTTGAACAGATCGTCAGGGGCGTTGAGCACCGCATCCACGGAACCGAAAAAGTAGAGTGCAGGCCGTGTCATGATGCCCCGGCCAAATTCCAACGTGTCGTAAGCGGTCTGCGCTGCGAAAAGAATCAGGTCGTCCGGCGCGTTCAGGGCGTCGTGTTCTCCTAAGAAAAGACTGTTGTAGTTGATCAGATCGTCGCCATACAGATCTCGCAGGGCCTGCAACTGCCCGCGGATGTTTTCTTTAGACCGCGGCGCAAAGGCCTTTTTATTTTTTACCTTGCAAAACCTGCACTTGTAGAGGCAGCCGTCGGAGAGGGTCAGGGGGATGACGTCGTAATCCGAGTGCCGGGCATCCGGCGGCAGCACGGTTGTCCGCTCCCCGCAGATATCGAAAAGGGCGGATGCTTTTTTCTCAAGATCTGCCGGTGTTTTGGCAAGGATTTTGTCCACCCATTCCCGGACGGGCCCGGGCATGTCAGGCCGGTTGAAGTCAACCCCGGCCAGGGTCCGGTGCCAGTTTTCCGACAGCCGGATGACCTCCGGTTCGGCAAAGGGCCTGCCCCCTAAAAGGGAGTTGGTGGTGTACATGAGGTTGGGCAGGTAATATTCGCCGATGGATTCGAATACCCCGGCATAGCCGCCGGTGGAGTAATAGATCCAGTCGTTTCCCCGGGTTCGCTTCAACCACTCCTGGGGATGCAGCCAGTTTTCGGTTTTCCCCCTGGCGTGGCGGATCTCATGGTTAAGGGTAAACTCCATGATGAAGTCCCGGGTTTCCAGCCGGGAGAATACCCCGTATTTTACCGGGTAGGAGATCTTGGTGTACTCCCGGTTGCCCAGGATATTAAGTTCAATGGAGAGGTCTCCGTCGGTGTAGGTGAGGTGGGGTAAGTCTTTTAAAACCGGTAATTCCATAGCAAATCTTGTTTACATCCCACCCCGGTGTTTTGCAATGTTTTTTTGACTTTATGGGATTCGGACAAAGGTTAGAAATAGACATGGCAGTACCTTACCTGCTTTTGTTTAGATCTCTTAAAGGAGGACATATGAAGGTCAAAGCACTGATTCTTTTCCTCCTGTCCATTTTGTTTTCCCAATGGGCCGGGGAGGCACAAACAAAAATAGTTTTCCAGGGCCAGAGTGAAGGCCAAAATTTCCTGGTGGAGCAGGTGGCCGAAGGGCTCGGGGTGCCCTGGGCACTGGTCTGTCTGAGCCCGTCCGATGTGTTGTTTACCATACGCAGCGGCAAGATTGGCATACTTCACCTGCCCACCGGCCGCATCCGGTTTTTGTCCGGGGGGCCCCGGGCTGTCAGGGACAGCGGGCAGGGAGGAATGCTGGATGCGGCGGTTCCCCCGGACTGGACCCCCGGCGGCTGGATCTATTTTACTTACAGCAAGCAGGTGGGCAACGGCGGTGCCACCACCCTTTCGCGGGCCCGATTCCGTGGTGACGGGTTCCGCAACTTCCGGCTCACGGGCTGGCAGGATCTGCTGGTGACCCGTTCCGGCAGCCGGAAAACGGTTCATTACGGCAGCCGGCTGGCATTTGACGATAAAGGATATATCTACATGACCGTGGGGGACCGGGGAAACCGTCCCAATGCCCAGGATCTAAAGAACCATGCCGGAAAAGTGTTGCGGCTGAACCGGGACGGCAGCCCCCCGGCGGATAACCCCTTCAGGGAAAAGGCCGGTGCGCTGCCGGAAATCTACAGCTATGGGCACCGCAATCCCCAGGGCATCGTATTTGATCCGGTGCACAGCAAGGTGTGGGCCATTGAACACGGTCCCAGGGGGGGCGACGAAATCAACCTTATCCTGCCGGGCGCAAATTACGGCTGGCCCGTGGTTTCCCACGGCAAAGAATACTGGGGGCCTTTCCAGGTGGGGGAAGGCACCCATAAAGAAGGCATGGCGCAGCCCGTGAAGGTCTATGTCCCATCCATCGCCCCGGGCAGCCTGCTGCGCTATTCCGGCAAGGCATTTCCCGGGTGGAAGGGAAACCTGATGTCCGGCGCGTTGAAGCTGCGCCACCTGAACCGGGTGGTACTGGACGATGCCGGCAACGCTGTGGCGGAGGAGCGGTTGCTGGAGGAACTTGAGGCCCGTATCCGGGGGCTGGCGGAAAGTCCGGAGGGATGGATTTACCTGTCCACGGACAGCGGGCATATCTATAGGCTGCGACCAGACGGATCTTAATACGCTTTTACTTTTCCTGTGCAGGTGATCCGGATATACTGAGCGTTCAGAACACACGAAGAGGATAATACGATGACATCATTTTACAGCGGAAAAACCATATTACTTACCGGTGCCACAGGCGATCTGGGTTCCGCCCTGGCCGATGGGCTTTACCAACAGGGGGCGACACTGATCCTGACCTCCCGGACCCAAAGCAAACTGGATGCCCTTGTGGCGGGTTATCCGGAGAAGGACCGTGTCAAAACCGTCGTGGCTGACCTGTCCCTCACGGGTGAGGCCGAACGTCTGGCCGACGCTGCCTGCTCTTTTACCGGGAATGTGGATGTCCTTATCAACAATGCCGGCCTGGGGTATTTCGCCCTGATGGAAGAGGCGGATCCGGAGAAAATCAGACATCTGTTCGAGGTGAATACCTTTTCTCCCCTGGCACTCATCCATGCCCTGGTGCCCGGGATGATAGAGGCGGGCAGCGGCCGCATCGTCAACATCGTCTCCAGTGCCGGGCGGGTTCCCATTCCCACGGTGGGGGTATACGGGGGCAGCAAGTCCGCCCTGGCGGTAATGACCAATACCATGCGGCTGGAACTGGAAACCAAAGGGGTGGATATCGTGAATATTTATCCGGGCACCGTCAACGATTCCTTTGAGCGAAACGCCATGAGGGAAAATGACCGGCCGGGACTATGCCCCACCGACGATTGCGGGGGCGCTGCCCGGGATACGGCCGGAGAGATTCTCGATGCTGCTTCGGGAGGTCCCGGGGAAGTCTGGCTGGAACGGCTGGGAAAATGGATGGCCCTGGCAGCCATTGCCTGGCCCGCCGCCGTGGACAACCGACTCAGGCCGCTGCGGAACAGGACCATATCCCCGCCGGGAATCGAAAAGCCCAAAAAAGACCGGTTGTGGCGGCTGTGGCAGGTGGAATCCTCCCTGGCCTGCAACCTCAAGTGCATCATGTGCCCCTGGGTGGACGAGCGCCGTCACCTTACCGCCCGGGGACACATGTCTGAAGAGATCTGGCAGGCCCTGCGCCCTTGGCTGGGTGATGTGGCTTCCGTGGATTTCACCGGGGGCGGGGAACCCCTGATGCAGCCCCGCCTGTTTGACTGGATCGGGGATGCCAGGGATGCGGGATGTGAGACCGGGTTTCTCTCCAACGGGATGCTGCTGTCGGAAAAGATTGCCGGCAAGGTGCTGGACCTTGGTCTCAACTGGATCGGCTTTTCCATAGATGGCGCGGATGCCGCCACCTATAATGCCATTCGCAAAGGAGCTGATTTCGACCGCCTCTGCCGGAATATCCGATACCTTACCGAAAACCGCATGGGGCCTTATCCCCACGTCCGGGTCAACTTCGTCATCATGAAGAACAACATCCACCAGTTGTCGGACATCATTTATCTGGCTGACTCCCTTGGGGTGGACCAGGTGAATTTCAAGCAGTGCGATGTGATCCGCGGTGACCACGGTAAAGGGTTCGGTCTGTTCGCCTCCAAAGAATCCAGGCAGGTGAAGCAATTGCAGAACGCGTTGAAAAAGGCCAATCGCCTGGCCCGCCGCCTGGACATTGCGACAACGGCGTTTTCATTTGTTCCCGAAGAACAGCCGGTATGCGACCAGGACCCCAGGGATTCACTGTTTATCCGCTATGACGGCAGTGTCTCTCCCTGCGTCAACCTGGCAGTGGGCGGACCTTCCTCGTTTTTGGGGGAATCCGTGGTATTTCCCCGGGTGGTTTACGGCAGGCTGCCCGAAACAGATCTTATGGCCATGTGGGAAAGTGACGCGGCAAGGTTTTACCGCCGCAGTTTTTCCCAGCGGGTCCGGGTCCATGACGTGGCATTGTCCCGGGCGGATCTGGGACATGACCTGATCAAGCTTCGGGAAGCGTTTGGCAAGGCAGCGGATGCCATGCCCGAGGCGCCTGAAGGATGTCGGAAATGCCACTACCTGTATGATATTTAACGGGAGGCCGCTGACTGGGCCTTGCGGATGGCCGTCACCGAACGGCCGCCGATACCGTAGTTGTCCGTGGAAACCTCTTCTATGGTCACCACTGCGGTGTCTCCGCCCCGGCACATGACTTGTGAAAAGACCCGGGTGAAACCTTCGATTAAAGCCGCCTTTTGTTCTGCCGTGGCGCCGCCCTCTTCTTCGGTCATTGTTACTTTGATAATGGGCATAATCGTCTCCTTTGACTGGTCCTTATCCTGCGAGTGGTGCTTATCCTGCGAGTGGTGCCTATCCTTTTGATGGGCATTAGGGCTAATCCACCCGATCCACCAGCACCTGGCGGGGCTTTACCCCGTCGGAGGCACTGACGATTCCTTTCTTTTCCATCAGGTCGATAATCCTTGCGGCCCGGTTGTACCCCACCCGCAGGGCCCGCTGGACGCTGGAGATGGAGGCCTGCCTGGAGGAAAGAACAAAGTCCAGGGCCGCCTGGTATTTTTCGTCATATCCATCTTCGTCCACCTCGATGGCGGATGGCTCCACATCTTTTTCCGTAACCACGTCCAGCACATAATCGGGTTTTCCCTGGGCCTTGATATGATTGGTTATGGTGAGCAGTTCCTCTTCGGAAAGATAGGTGCCGTGCACCCGGGTGAGCCGTGCCGTACCCGGCGGCACAAAGAGCATATCCCCCCGCCCCAGAAGGGTTTCGGCGCCGTTGGCGTCGATGATCGTCCTGGAGTCGGTCTTTGATGAGACCTGGAAGGAGATCCGGGTGGGGAAGTTGGCCTTGATGATGCCGGTGAGCACGTCCACCGAGGGCCGCTGGGTGGCAAGGATCAGGTGAATGCCCGCAGCCCTTGCCATCTGGGCGATGCGGGTGAGGGAAAATTCGATATCCTTGCTGGCGGTCATCATCAGGTCGGCCAGCTCATCGATGATCACAACAATATAGGGGAAGTGCTCAAAGGGCTCTTCTTCCTCATACTTTGACAGATCCGCCGTTTTTATCTTCCGGTTGTACTGTTCGATGTTCCTCACCTGGAGGGTGGCCAGTTTTTCATACCGGCGCTCCATTTCCCGGACCACCCACTGCAGCGCAATATTGGCCTTTTTCATATCCGTGATGACCGGGGTGAGCAGGTGGGGGATGTCGTTGAACAAGGAGAGTTCTATCCGCTTGGGATCGATCATGATGAACTTCACCTGGTCCGGCCGTGACTTATACAGGATGCTTGCGATCATAGCATTGAGGGCCACACTTTTGCCCGTTCCCGTGGCTCCGGCGATGAGCAGGTGGGGCATCTTTTCCAGCCCCACCACCACGGGATTGCCGATGATATCCTTGCCCAGGCAGATGGGGGTGGAAGAGTCAATCCCCTTAAAGGCCTTGGACCCTGCAATATCGATAAAGGGGACGATGCTCATCCGGGGGTTGGGAATCTCGATGCCGATGACATCCTTGCCCGGTATGGGGGCCACTATCCGGATACTCAGGGCGCTTAAGGCCAGGGCCAGGTCGTCGGCCAGGTTTACGATCTTGGAGATCTTGATGCCCGGGGCCGGCCGGTATTCAAAGGTGGTGATTACAGGCCCGGGGGAGACTTCCATGACCTCGCCCTTGATGCCGAAGTAGCCCAGTTTCTGCTCGAGCAGTTCCGCATCCCTGCGAATGGTTTCATGGTCCACGGCCACGTCCTGGTCGGCCTTGTTTAAAAAGGTCAGGGACGGCAGGTTAAATGCGTCCCGGCCGGTCTGCAGGGCCTCTTTTCCCGGTGTCTGGGCCGGGATTCGTGAGTTGATTTTCAACCCGGCATCGGTTTTGGGGACCGCCTGTGTGTCGGGTGCGGATTTTGTCTCAGGTTTTGTCGCAGGTTTTATTTCAGCGTCGGGTGCGGGCTTGGTCCCAGGGCTGATCTCGGGCCTGGCTTCAGGTTTGGCCTCTGTTTTTTTCAGGTTTTCCAGCACTTGTTTTACCAAGGGGCCGGGCTGTGTTGCCGCCTGGGCCGCAGGTACCGTTTCCTTTTTTTTCTCTATAACAGGTGAGGGGGCGGGCGTTTCCGGTTGTTCCGCCCTTTTGTCCTGTTCCGCCTTTTTCGGGGGTTCGGGCTGCGGATGTTCCGTCTTGGGGAGGGCGGGTTCCGGTGTCGCTGACTCAGTCGCCCTTGATTTGGTGATATCCGGTCTGGCCGCATCTGGTCTGGCCGTATCTGGTCTGGTCATATCCGGTTTAGGCGCAGGGGGGGCCGCCGTCTGGGCGGACGGAGGCGGCGCTGTCTTTTGCCCGGGCAGAACCGGTTTCTCCGGTACCGGGGGGGCGGAAGGCGCAGGTGTCCGGGCTTTCTTCTTTTCTTGTTCAAAGAGCAGTTGGTTGTACTCTTGTTCCAGGCGGACATACTTGTCCGCAATGTTCAGGGTGGACATCAGCAGCCTGGCATAGGGACTGGTTTTCTCCTTTGCGCATCCCGGCAGTTTTTCAACCTTTGACATCTCACCCACCATCAGTTCTGCGATCTGCCTGGCTTTGGTGCGGCCGGTATCCCCGTCGATTTTAAATTTAAACTCACCACACTCGGTGTGGATGGTTAATACATCATTTTCAAGGCTGTAATTATTCTCTTTCACAGATCCAACTTTTTTAATGCGTTCAGTATTTTTTTTGATCCCCGGATTCTGGGGCGGCATTCCGTCACAGCCGTTTTATATACCATACTTAGGCAATAGATGCACCTGCCGGCAGGTTTTTACTTGCCTTTTACACGGGGGCCGGGGTATGAGGGGAGTAGCGTTCTTATTCAATTCTAACTGCCTGATCTGACAAGGCAACCATTCTGATGAGGTCTTGTGATATGCCGGATGATCATCACATTTTTTTAACCCTGCCTGAGGCCGTGGATGCGGTTGCGGCGGATTTCGGCTTTTACGGCGATCAGCCGGAACTCTTTGTGAAGGTGGCTCCCCTGATCCTGGAGAAAAACTGCCGGGTTGAGCGGCAGGGAGACGCTCGTCGGGTGCTGGTCCGCACACGGCAGGGGGCTGCATTTTCTCCCGTGGCACCCGATCGGTTGGGCTTTTACCTGGTTCACGCCCTTGAATCGGATGACAGGGATGCGAGCACCCTGGCAAAGATCTGCAGCCTGATATTTGAAACGGATGTGCGGCCGGTGTATGAAGATACGGTTCCGGGCCTGCGGATCACAGATCAGATGGCCGGGTTTCACTGCCGGCGCTGCGGGGAATGCTGCCGCCAACTGATCCATACCTGTGATACGGCGGATCTGGCGTTGTGGGAACGCCTGGGGCGGCAGGACATCCTGGCCCGGGTGAAAACGGTAACGGCGCAGGACGGCCGTGCCGTCCACCGGATCTGGGTTGACCCCGAAACCGGCCGGGATGAACAAACCTGTCCGTTTCTGGCACAGATACCCGGAGAACACCGGTACTACTGCCTGATCCAGGAGGTAAAACCCCGGGTTTGCCGGGACTATCCTTTAACCTTCAAGCATGCGCGGATGACCGGATGCAAGGGATTTGGCCCTTAAAAAAAACTGCAGCAAAAAAATTGCAGTTGAAAAAAATGAAAATAAGGCGTATAAAGTATCCCCTGAAAATCCGGGTGATTAGCCCGGGGTAATTGTGCCTGAAAAGGGCAAAGTGGACGAGTGGAATCCCGCTTAATAAATTCTCCCTCACTTGAAAAAGGTGGCTATGCTAAGTATTACAAAAGAGTTTCTGTTTGATGCGGCCCATACCCTGGAGCGCCGCGACCTTTCCCAGGAAGAAAACCAAGCGTTATACGGAAAATGCAGCCGGTTTCACGGACATACATACCGTCTCCAGATCACCGTATCCGGTGATGTGGGTGCGGACGGCATGATCATCAACTTCAGCCGGCTGAAGGATCTGGTGAAAGCGGCGGTGGTTGACCGGTATGACCATGCTTTTCTCAACGACCTGGAGGAGTACGAAGACCTGCCGCCGACGGCTGAAAATATGGTCCAGCACATCTTCCGGGTGCTGGACCCCGTGGTGGCCAAAATGGCTGTAAGGCTTGAATCCGTTGTGCTCTATGAAACCCCCACATCCTGGGCCACCATGACCCGGTAAATGTATTCCCCCGCAATAGTTATCTGGTTTGCGAACCGAAAAAGGCCTGGATATGCCCATGGAACATATGCGTTTAGAGGTATCTGAAATCTTTTCATCCCTCCAGGGGGAGGGCCCCTATACGGGCAGGCCGGCTGTTTTTCTTCGTCTCAGCCGGTGTGTGCCCCCCCACTGCCCCTGGTGCGATACCCCCTATGCCCTGGGCAAGGGGGAGAATATGTCCCCGGATCAGGTACGGGACCGGATGCTGGCCTTTGCCCCCGCCTTTGCCGTGATAACCGGGGGGGAGCCTTTTTTGCAGTGGGGCGCCGGGCTGGCCCTGCTGGAAAAAAAATTAATGGCTGCGGGCATGGAAATCCAGTACGAGACCTCCGGTAAACTGCCGATCCCCGTGGACTGCCGCGGCATAAAGATATGTTCGCCCAAGTTTATAGACGGCGCCTGGCGCTATGCCGAAGAAAATACGGGCCGTGCCGACCTGTTCAAGTTTCCGGCGGCGCCTGAAACAGAGGACCTGGACAGGATTCTTAAGTTTGTGGAGAAAAGGGACATCCCTAAAGAAATGGTGTGGATTATGCCCCTGGGCATCAGCCGTAAAACACAGCTCGAACGGATGCCGGCCCTGTGGGACTTTTGCACGGCCAGGGGGTTCAACCTGTCTTCCCGGCTCCATATCCTCACATTTGACGAAAAAAGAGGCGTATAATGAAAGAAGTGCTCATCGTATTATCCGGCGGCATGGATTCCGCCGTATTGCTCTGCCACCTGCTGGACAAAGGCCATAAGGTCCGTGCCATAAGTTTTGACTACGGGTCTCGCCACAACCCCAAAGAACTTGCCTGTGCGGCGGATTTTTGCCGGGAATTAGGGGTGGACCACAGGATTGTTGAACTGCCCTTTATCAACCGGCTTTTTTCCTCCAGCCTCCTGAAATCAGGCGAAGCGGTGCCGGACGGTTCCTACAAGGAAGAAAACATGAAAAGCACCGTGGTGCCTTTCCGGAACGGTATCATGCTGTCCATTGCCGCAGGCTACGCAGAGTCAAAGGGGGCACAGGCGGTTTGCCTGGCCTCCCACAGCGGGGATCATTTTATTTATCCGGACTGCCGTCCCGAATTCAACGCGGCCTTTGCCAGGGCGGTCAATCTGGGTACGGACGGGCAGGTGGACGTCCGGTTTCCCTTTGCGGAAATGGACAAACGGGACATCGCCGAACTGGGCAGGTCCCTGGGCCTTGATTTCACAAAGACCTGGACCTGCTATAAGGGCGGGGACATTCACTGCGGCACCTGCGGGGCCTGCGACGAACGCAAATATGCCCTGAATCACGTCGGGGGCCAGGACCCCACCGCCTATCTTCTGTAAAGGAGTGTCCTACCATGAATGCCCACAATCCCTTGGGGGAAAAGGTTTCCCACAGCCGGACCTACGACCCGTCACAGCTCTTTGCCGTTGATCGTCAATCGGCACGGGAGGCCTCCGGTATTTCCGATCCGCCGCCTTTTTGGGGCCGGGACATCTGGAATGCCTATGAAATTTCCTGGCTCAACCACCGGGGCAAGCCCGTGGTGGCCATCGGGGAGTTCGTTTTTCCCTGCGATACCCCGTGCATCGTTGAGTCCAAATCCCTGAAACTCTACCTGAACGCCTTTAATCAGACCCGGTTCGGCGTTGTTGATGAGGTGGCGGCATGCATCCGCAAAGACCTTTCCGCCTGTGTGAAAGGGAATGTAAAGGTGTCATTGGTGCTGCCGGATGCATTTGAAACGGAACTGGCCGTCCATACCCCGCAGGGGGCGTGCATCGACCATTTGGATGTGGATATTGATACTTACCATACCGACGCCGGGCTGCTGGCAACGGAAGATGGGATTGTTAAGGAGGTGCTTTACTCCAATCTTCTGCGCACCAACTGCCCTGTGACCGAACAGCCGGACTGGGGCACCGTGATTGTGGACTACCGCGGTGAAAAGATTTCAAGGCAATCCCTGCTGGCATACCTGGTGTCCTACCGGGATCATACCGGGTTCCATGAGAACTGCACCGAACAGATATTCTCCGATATCAAGGCCTGCTGCCGGCCGGACCACCTGACCGTCACTGCCCGCTTCACCCGGCGGGGCGGTATTGACATCAATCCGGTACGAACGGATCGGAAGCCGGCAAAAGGAAGCTGCGCTGACGGAAGCCCGTCACTTGACCCGATGAACCTCCGGCTGGCCCGGCAGTAAAAAACGGGCTGACCCCATGGGAGAAAAACCTGCAACAAAGGATCTGGCAGCCCGGGAAACTGAAAGCGGATATCAGCCTTCGCAGATGAGCCGTTGGTTCCGGGCAGACACCCGGGCCCCCCGCGCCGTTGTTCTCCTGATTCACGGCCTGAACCAGAAACCCTCCTCGTGGCAGGCCCTGACAGAGGCCTTGAACGCATGGGATATCCATGTCTTTCGCCTGACCCTCCGGGGCCATGGCGGTGCGGCCTTTGAGAATATGAAGCCCGTGACCATGGCGGACTGGCGGCAGGATTTCATGGACGGGGCCGCAGAACTGGCCAAGGCATACCCGGGGGTGAAAAAGGTATTGATCGCCTATTCCCTGGGCGGGCTGGTCTCCCAGGAAACCCAGTTGGCATTGGGAGAACAAGTGTTTGATGCCCAGATCCTCATGGCACCCAGCCTTCGCCTGAAACCCTACGTCCATCTGATGAAGCCCATGGCCCGTTTCGTGCCTGCCATTCCTTCCCGAACCCCCAGGGATTACCGGGCGAACTCTCCTTCCACGGCTTCTGCCGCTTATCTGGCCCTGTTCGGTCTTCTGGCAAGCTTTCGCTCATTTGATTGCCTGGATACTATCAACGTAAATACCCTGGTGCTGATGCACAAAGATGATGAGGTGGTCTCCTACAAGGGGATCCACCGGATGATCGGCCGTTACGGGCTGGACCGATGGCAGATGGTGCCCGTTGAGGCCCACAACAGCCGGCTTGAAGCGGATTTCAAACACATGATCATTGATCCGCATTCCCTGGGGGACCGGGGCTGGGCTTTTTTGACCCGTGCCATTGCCCGGTTCGTTTCGAACCTGTAATAGGGCCTGGCGTAAGCCCACAAATATTGTTCCGCCCTTTAGGGGAATGAAAAAACATGGTATGACATCATTAAATCAGAACCAGTACGATCTTTAAGACGGCCAAAAGGAGCTTTCATTATGGGCGATGCCATTCGGAATCTTCGTATCCGGTTTTACGGTGTTCAGGGCAGCGGGTCCACCTTTCCCTCCCGCGACGAATTAAACGCACTTCAGGAACTGATGGATTATGAATTGCTCAATGCAGTTTTCCAGGATATTGCCGGCCATATGGACGATGCCAATCGCCTGGATAGCTCCCTGGAAGATTACCTGGGAGGCCCTGTCAACCGGAAGACCCTTTTAAAATACCGGGACCGCTTTGATATCGATATGCCAAGGATCTACGGGGGATGGACCACCTGCATCCACGTGGAAACGTCCGACGGTTACGATATCGTCCTGGACT
>CAJWHT010000105.1 GCA_913041495.1 uncultured Desulfobacteraceae bacterium
AATGGATATATACTGGTTGTCTTCATCAATTGGATCAAACTCAAACTGGATTGGTTTACTCGTTCGTTTTGCCATTTCAATAAACCCAAGTCCGCCGATTTGATCGGGATCATCAGGGTCCCGATTCAGTTGTTCAATGTAATATTCTTTTATCTCTTCAGGTGTCAGTTTCTGTAAGCGGGACAGCTTGTCCCGAAGAATCGGCACCTGTTGTTTGCTTACCTTGTTGCCGCAGGTTACAAAATATCCGTTGTTCTTCTGTCCCAAGGCAAGAAAGCCATTGCCCACGGAGGGCTTATCACCTGATTTTCCAAATTGGGAGGAATCAATGGAATAGTACATGATATTCTGGGTGAGTTCAATGATGACGGTGATCAATCTTCGTAAGGTTGACGGATCCGCCTTGAGCATCTCCCGTTTGATCTGCAGGTTTTTGACGATATCCCGTAAAATTTCCTGGGACAAGGGACCGGTGAAATAGAAGATGATGCCCTGGGATTCCAGGTACATCTGAATCTTGCTGCTGTTGGCTGGAATGATTTCCATCCCTCCCCCGCTGTTAGAATGTTCTCAAGACTGACTGAAAACCTGCTTGTTCATGGTGTATTCCGGCTATTCTGGCGAAAATAACGTTTGGTGTCAAGCCCAATACGAATCCGCTGCAAGGCGATATTCGCAGCGTGCTGTTACGTTATGGGGCTTGTTTCGGTCGTTGCTCCGTGGATTTGTTATACTTGGGATAAAGCTCGGACCGGCAGTCCGGACAGATGCCGTGGCTGAAAATGGCACCTGAACGGTCTGATATATAAGTCTCCACTTCTTCCCAGTATCCCTTGTCGTCCCTGATTTTTTTGCAGGCCGCGCAAATGGGGATCAGGCCGTTGAGGGTCTTGATCTCGTTCAGGGCATTTTTCAGATCATTCATTGTCCGGCTCAATTTTACATGGGTGTTGACCCTGGCCTTTACGGTCAGCGGGTTAAAGGGTTTGGTGATATAGTCCACGGCGCCGATCTTGAAAGCATTGGCATCATCCATGGCCTCAGACACCGCTGTGATGAAGATTACCGGGATATTGGCCGTTTCCGGGGTACTTTTAATCTGTGTGCAGACATCGTATCCGTCCATACCAGGCATCACAATGTCCAGAAGCACAAGTTCTGGAAGGGGCTTTTTGGCCAGCCGTTTGAGGGCCGCTTCCCCGGAGGTCACGGGCATCAGTTGGTAGTCCTCTTTCAACAGTTCCACCAGGATACTGATGTTTTCCGGCTGATCTTCAACGATCATGACCCGGGGTTTCTGGACAGAAGGCACGCAATCGTTCTCATCCTCACGGCAGTTGATGCTGATGGTGCCTGATACTTTATCTATATATTGCTCGTACAATGTCATGGTGAATGGCTACCGGGTGTTACAAATTTCAATTCCAGGCACGCCCAAAAATCGTACGTGGAATCCGGGTCATTCGGCCCGGTAACAACCCCTGCCGGGCCCTTTGTCCGTTGGGTATCAAAGGTCCCGGATATACCGGCGCCAAAGTGGCTGACTAAAAAAGCGAACAGGGTTAAGGTTACCATCAAACCGGATCACAGACAAGGGTGAACAATATGTATAATTTAATAATTTTTTATTTTCATGGTATGGCACAGGTTCCCCGGGCATTGTGGCCTTGAGGCCAATGCCCGGGAAATATGGGATATGATGCGGTGGGAAAACCGGCTGGTTTATTGGGCACCGTAGGTGCCTAAATACGCTTCTATCTTTGATTTCATGGCATCGTCCAGCACCACCCGGCCGTTGATCTTCCGGTTGTGAAGAAACGCTATGATTTCCCTGATGGTGACGATGGCAAAGATGGGGATGCCTAAGGTGTCAGCCACCTCTTTCAGGGCGTTGCGGTCAGTTTTTCCCTTTTCCTGGCGGTTGACACTGATGACGATACCGGACACCGTGGGATCCTGGTTGGTTTTTAAAATCTCCAGGGACTCCCGGATGGCCTTCCCCGATGTGATGACGTCATCCACAAGGATGAGCCGGGTATTGGGGGCCAGGGCCATGCCCACCACCGCACTTTTGTCGGCGTAGGTTTTGGCCTCTTTGCGGTTGAAGACGTAGCCTTTGTCAATCCCGTCGTCGGCAAGGGCTGCGGTAGCGGTGATGCACAGGGGGATTCCCTTGTACGCCGGACCGTAAATTCCGTCAAAATCATCGCCGAAGTGCTCCTGGATGGCCCGGGCGTAATAGGTGCCCAGCCGCTTAATTTTCATACCGGTATCAAACATGCCGGTGTTGATGAAGTAGGGGGCGATCCGTCCGCTTTTGAGTTCAAACTCGCCGAATTTAAGGGCGTTGCATTCCACCAGAAATTCAATAAATTCTTCTTTGTAAGTCATTCTTATTTCCTAATTTATCTGAAAGAACCGGATAAGGTATCCACCTCTTTCCTGTTTGGTTGTATCCAAAGGGCAGAAGCTGGTCACAATTATATCCAGGGGCGGCCCAGGGCCACTATTGGCACCGCCAGGACGCGTATTGGTCAAGGGCGACGGGTTGACCTGATTTTAACAGGGCTGTGGTATTGAAGTCTTCCATGGTTCTCAGGGTCTGGGAACCGAATACGGGGCCGTCCTTGCAGACCACCTGTTTGCCGCAGACACAGGCGCCGCAGACACCGAAACCGCACCGCATATATCTTTCCAGGGATACCTGGCAGGGAATCTGGTTTTCTTCGCAGATGTGAAAAACCCGGTGCATCATGATTTCCGGACCGCAGGTGTAGACCAGGTCCAGGCCGGGCATGCCTGCCTCCTTCCGGGTACGGATTTCCTGTTCAAGGATATCGGTGACAAAGCCTTTGTGGCCTTGGCTGCCGTCATCGGTGCAGATCTGCCGCAGGGTTGAAAATCTGTCCGGGTAGAGGATGAACTGCCGGGACCGGGCGCCGTGGATGAAGAGGATCTCGCTGTTTTTTTCTGCCTCCAGCCGGTCAACCAACGGGGCCAGAGGGGCCATGCCGCAACCGCCGGCCACGATACCGATCTGGGTCTTGGGGGTGATGGTGAATCCGTTGCCAAAAGGGCCCCGGATACCGATGGTGTCCCCTTGTTCCAAGGCCACGGCTTTTTTGGAGAACCGCCCCTTGGCTTCGATGGTGACGGCAAACCGGTCCGGGGTATGGTGGGAGATGGTATAGGGTTTTTCATCCACACCGGGAATCCAGACCATGATGAATTGGCCGGGTTTGAAATCGATGGAAAAATCGATGTACAGGCTGGCAAAAGTGGGGCTGTGCACCTGCTTTGCGGCCACCTTTACCATAACGGGTTTCTGGTCGGTAATCATTTTCCCCTCCTGTGGGCAGTTTCCAGGTCCGGATGGGCGGCGCCCCGGATCTCATCCAGGGTGGTGTTGTGGTTGGCCAGCCAGGTTGAAAGTTCCTTGTTGATCTGGTTGAAAACGGTGATGCCCCGGTAGCGGACCGCCGTGCCAACGCCCACAAGGCTGGCGCCTGCCATGATGATTTCCACGGCATCAGCACCCGTGGTGATGCCGCCAAGTCCGATGATGGGAATGGAGACGCTCCTGTAAATATCGTATACACAGCGCACGGCAATGGGTTTTATCATGGGCCCGGACAACCCGCCCTTTTTGAATGCCAGCACAGGCATACGGGCCTCGATATCGATGACCATTCCGGGGCCTGCCGTATTGATGGCGCAGATGGCGTTAGCCCCGCCCTCTTCGCAGGCCCTGGCAATAGCACCGATGTCCGGGGCGGCCGGGGTGAGTTTGGCGATCAGGGGAACATCAATGACCTTTTTGACGGCTGAGACGACGGCGTAGGAGGATTCGGCGTTTACCCCGAAGATCATCCCGTGCTGGTCCGAGTTGGGACAGGAAATATTGAGTTCGATAAAGTCCGGGCCTTTGGCGCAGACAAATTCGGCCACCCGGACAAATTCATCCACGGAGCCGCCGTAGATGCTGGCGTTGACCGGGAAATTGCGGCCTTCAAGTTCCGCCCATTCCGCTTCCATGTTTTGGTAGCCGGGAGTGGGCAGGCCAACGGCGTTGATCATGCCGTCACCCAGATCAATGACCGTGGGGTTGTTGTGGCCGTCCCTGGGGGCCGGGCCGATGGATTTCATGGTGGGCAGGCCACAGCCGTTGTCGTGGACCCGCTCCAGAATGGCCTTGTTGTTGCCCAGCACACCGGAGGCCAGGACCAGGGGGGTGGATAGGCTGGTGCCTAAAAAATCAGTCTGCATGGTCGTTATCCTCTTTAAAAATCGACGGCTTATTTAACATGGGCAGCAATTCCTGGCAAGCGGTTTAAACCGTGAAGCGCACGAAGGACTGTTAATCATCGTGTCCTACGTGCGCTTCGCGGTGAATTACGGTTTTCATCAAAACCGGCGATATCAGCTGAACTTATCGTAGTGGATCATGTCGTCTTCCACACCGAACTCGTAAAGGGACTCAATGACCGCGTCCACCATGGGCGGGGGGCCGCAAAGGTAGTATTCGATCTCGGAAGGGTCTTCGTGGTTGCACAGGTACTGGTCGCAAAGATGGGTGTGGATGAAGCCGGTGAGGCCGTCCCAGTCATCTTCCGGTTCCGGGCTGGACAGGGAAACGTAATACTTGAAGTTGGAAAATTTTTGTTCCAATTCCTTGAAGTCTTCGTCGTAAAACATCTCCTTTTTGGACCTGGCGCCGTACCAATAGGTGATTTTCCTTCCGGAATCGATGCCTTTTAACTGGTGGAAGATGTGGCTGCGCAGGGGGGCCATGCCGGCGCCGCCGCCGATGAAGCACATTTCATTGTCCGTGGGCTGGGCCATGAAGTCGCCGTAGGGACCGGAGATGGTCACCTTGTCACCGGGTTTAAGGCCGAAAACGTAAGAAGAACCGAATCCCGGCGGAATGCCCGCAGTTCCCGGGGGCGGGGTGGCGATCCTGACGTTGAGCATCAGGATGTCGTTGTCATAGGGCGGGTTGGCCAGGGAATATGCCCTAAAACCCGGCTTGATGCCCTTGGACCGCAGTTCCAGCAGGTTGTACTTTTTCCATTCGCTGACGTACTGGCTCTGGATGTGGAAGTCACTGAAGGTCAGGTCATACTCGGGCACGTCGATCTGGATATAGGCGCCGGCCTCAAAGTCAATGGGTTCCACGGGCCGGAGCACCAGTTCCTTGATGAATGTGGCCACGTTTTCGTTGGAGACCACTTCTGCGTCTACCTTTTTGATGCCGAAGATGGATTCGGGTACCTGGATTTCAAGGTCTTCTTTTACCTTGAGCTGGCAGGAGAGCCGGACGCCGTCCATTTTTTCCTTGCGGCTCAGATGGCCCAGTTCCGTGGGAAGAATGCTGCCGCCGCCTTCGGTAACCTTGCATTTGCACATGCCGCAGGACCCGGAGCCGCCGCAGGCCGAGGGCAGGAATACGGATTTATTGGACAGGGCGGAAAGAAGGGTGGGGGTGCCGGACACCGTCATGGGCTCCTCGGTGTTGCCGTTAATGACAATATTGTGTTCCCCCTGGGTGGTCACCTTGGCCTCCACAAAGAGAAGCACCGTTACCAGAAGGCCGATGACTGCGGTAAAGACCAGAATACTGATGAGATAGATCAAAACGTCCTCCCGAAGGTTTATAGGGTGATGCCTGAGAACATCATAAATGTCATGGCCATCAGGCCGGCGATAATCATGGTCATGCCAAAGCCCTGAAGGCCTTCGGGCACGTCTGCGTACCGGACTTTCTTTCGGATGGCGGCCATGGACACAATGGCCAGCATCCAGCCCGTACCAGAGCCTGCGCCGAATACCACGGATTCGATAAAGGTGTGGTTGCGCTCCACCATGAACAGCGAGGTGCCCAGTATGGCGCAGTTGACTGCGATCAGGGGCAAGAATACGCCTAAAGCGGCGTAAAGCAGCGGGGAATACTTATCGATGATCATTTCCACGGCCTGGACCATGGCGGCGATGACGGCAATAAAGGTAATATATTTCAAAAAGCTTAGGTCAAGATCCGGAAACCCCAGCCAGGACAGGGCACCAGGTGCAAGGAGCCCATGGTAAATCAGCCAGTTGGCCGGGCTGGTCACGGTGAGGACAAAAATAACGGCAAATCCCAGGCCCGTGGCGGTTTCCACGTTTTTGGACACTGCGATGAACGAGCACATCCCCAAAAAGTAGGCCAGGAGAATATTTCCAATAAAGACGGAATTGACGAACAGACTCAGTAAATCACCCATGATTCCTCCTTATCGTTTCTCAGTGGATATGCCGGGAAGTGTGTTCTTCAGCCAGACCAGCAGGCCAATGAGAAAAAAGGCCCCCGGTGCCAGCACCATCAGGCCCATGTCCTGAAAGCCTAAGTCGTAAATAAACTGCGGGATCACGGAAAATCCGAATAACTTGCCGGAGCCCAGAAGTTCCCGGAAGAAGGCCACGGCGATCAGGATCATGCTGTATCCCAGGCCGTTGGCCACACCGTCTACGAAGGAATCGATGGGCGGGTTGGCCATGGCAAAGGCCTCTGCCCGTCCAAGGACGATGCAGTTGGTGATGATCAACCCCACAAAAATCGAGAGCTGTTTGGAGATGTCATAGAAAAAGGCCTTGAGAATTTCGTCCGTGACAATTACCAGGGAGGCGATGATGGCCAGTTCCACAATGATGCGGATGTTAGAGGGGATCCGTTTACGCAGCATTGAAATGATCAGTGAGGAAAATGCCGTCACCGCGGTCAGGGCGATGGACATCACAATGGCCGTGGACATCTTCACGGTGACGGCCAGGGCCGAGCATATCCCCAAGACCTGGAAGGCCACCGGGTTCTCTGTCCAGATCCCTTTGGTCAGGATCTCTAGGTATTCTTCTTTGGATTTGAACATGTCAGTTCCTTAAACGCTTGGTAATCATAAACAGTGCGTGTTTTTATTTAAGACTCAGCGGCAGGTTTTGCCTCAGTCGGCGGTTTTGCCCTAAGTTCTTTTTGCCTAAAGGAGATGGACACCCCCTCGTATTGTTCCAGGGTGGCCTTGATGCCTTCGGACAGGTACTTGCCGGTAAGGGTGGCACCGGAAATACCGTCCACGTAATTCTCACGTTTATTTTTGGGCAGGTTTTCCACCTTGCCCTTGGCGATGCCTACGGAGACAAATTTATCCTGGGAATTTAAGATTTTTTTGCCCTTGAAGTTGTTCTGGAACCAGTTGCTTTCGATCTCTCCGCCCAGCCCCGGTGTTTCGGAATGGCTGTAAACGGAAAATCCGCTCACGGTCTGGCCGTCATTTTCAAAGGCCAGGTACCCGTAGATTTTTCCCCATAGCCCCCGGGTATTGATGGGTAGGATATAGCCTGCCACAGCTTCTGGATCATCTTCACCCCGTACAAAGTACAGGTGCATGCTGTCCTTCGTATCCTTTTGGATCACATTGCCCTGGCTGTCCACGATGACGTCCCGGATGCGGGCGTCGTACATGGCCACAATTTCTTGTTTTGGCGGTTTGGTACCGGCCGGCAGAAGGTTGGCCGCCCGGAGCAGGTTCACCTTCCGGTCCAGGTCGATGTTTTCCTGCTGGCGGTCCTTGAGTCCCGACGCTGCAGCCGTAATCAGGACAGAGCAGATCAGGGATGTGGCCAGGGCAAACAGGACCACGTAGACTTTATTGTCCTTATTAAACAGGTTTTCAAACATTGGGAATCCTCTTTGACATTTTGTATTTCATTACCGCATGGTCCAGCAATGCTGCAAAGACGTTCATGAAGAGAATCGCCAGCATGGCCCCTTCCATGAAGGCCGGGTTGGCCACCCGGATGGTGACGGTGAGAAAACCGCAGAGAAATCCGTATATCCATCTTCCCGGGTTGGTGCCGGGGGCAGAGACCGGATCCGTGGCCATAAAGGTGATGCCGAAGAGAAAGCCGCCGGCGCAAAGGTGGTACAGGGGACCGGCATTGGCCCAGGTTTCCTGACCGCCGGGAATCATGTAGACCAGGGCGCTTGTGACGATCAGGCCGATGATCCCGCCGAGGATGATCCGGTAGTTGGCGATACGGGTGACCGAAAGTATGAGGGCACCGATCAGGCAGCAGAGCGCCGAGGTTTCCCCGACACTGCCGGGTACCAGTCCCAGGAACAGCCGGCTTAGGGAATAGCCGCTGTCGGACAGGGCCGCACCGATGGCCTGGCCTTCATATCCGGTGACGGCCAGGGCTGTTGCGCCGGTGATGCCGTCCACGAAGTCTTTTCCTGCAATCCAGATGTCCCCGGACATGGAGACGGGGTAGGAAAAGAAAACAAAGGCCCGGGCCGTAAGGGCCGGGTTGAGGATGTTACGCCCGGTGCCCCCGAAAATTTCCTTTCCGATGACCACACCGAAAGAGATTCCCAAAGCCACCTGCCACAGGGGGATGGTGGGGGGCAGGGTCAGGGGGAAGAGCAGGCCTGTGACCAGGAAGCCTTCGGAAATTTTATGCCGCCGGACAATGGCAAACAAAAATTCCCAGAGAAACCCGACGCCGTAGGATACGATGATCATGGGCAGCATATACCAGGCACCCACCAGGAAACAGTCCAGTACGGAGTACTCCTGTCCCGTGGCGATGCCGGACTGGTAGCCCGTGTTGAACATTCCGAAGATGGTGACGGGCAAAAGGGCCAGGATCACGATACTCATGTAGCGCTTGAGATCCAGGCAGTCCCGTACGAATGGCATCACCGTTGTTTTGGGTGACGGCAGAAAGAAAAAAGTTTTGGTGGCGTCCCACACCGGTTCGTACTTATGGTATTTCCCGTCACCGGTGAACAGGGGCTTGGTGTCGTCAAAGATTTTTTTAATGGGATTCTTCATGCTTTATCCTTATGGTGGGATTCCATGCCGTTGGACAGAATCTTTGCCAGTTCGATCTTTGAGGGGCAGGTATAGGAGCACAACCCGCATTGGCAGCAGTCCATCATTCCAAGTCCCAGGGCCTCCTCCACTTCGTCCGCATGCAGGGCCTTCATGATGAAGTTGGGCATGAGGTCCACGGGGCAGATCCGTTCACAGTATGAGCAGTTGATGCAGGCCCGAAGTTCGCCGTGAAGGGTACCGTCCATGATCTGGGGCCGTTTAAATACGGAAGACAAAAAAGAGGAGGATACCGTGGGCTTGTCCAGGCCCGGCCGGACAAAGCCGAACATCTCTTCTCCGTCTGCGTCATCCAGAATATTGATGGTGTTTTCAAAAAAACCGATATGGCTGTCCGGTTCCAGGCACCGCCCGTTGAACTGGCCGGTGGTGACCAGGCTGTCCGGGGCGACGTGGCCGGCTATTTTTTTCAGGGGGGTGCCCTGGCGGACCTTCATGTGGGGCCGGTGGGTCCCGGTCTGGGTGGCGGTTACCACCTTGTGGGTGGGGTATTTCCCTGTGGAAAGGAACTGCCCCAGCATAACAAGATGGTGGAGGCTGATGTGCCAGGACGCATTTTCCGCCTGGTTCTGTTTGATCTGGTAAAGCACGGCTCCCGGATTCCAGGCCGGATATGTGTCTTCGGTGACGTGGGTGATCTGTTCTGCAATACCGGAATCCAATTGCTGTATGGCTTTCAGGCAGCTTTCCCGGAGAGTGACAATGATCCTGTGGGAAAATCGATGGAGCAGGGCAAGTCCGGTATGAAAGTCTTCACCATTTCCCTTTAGTACGTTCACCGGGTGGGGGGAGAAGATATCGTTTCCGTTCATGGACACGATGATCATGGCCGGGGTGGATTCCGGATCTGCCGTGTCCCCGGCGGGAAACTGCCGTAATCCCTGCCAGAGCCCGGCCTTTTTGAGGTGGTCCACCAGGTCTGCTTTGGGCATGTCGATGAGTGCGTCCCGGGATACCGGTTCAAAGGGGACGAAGTCATCTATGGTCTCTGTGGCGATAACGACTTCTTTGAGCCGCCGCCGCTTTCCGAAAACGATTTTTTCCACCCGGCCTGTGGCCGGTGATACATAATTGATGGAGCGGTCCCGCTTGTCGGTGAACACCGGGGTGCCGGTTTGGACACTGTCCCCTTCGCGGACCAGGAGTTTGGGGCGGATAAAGGGAATATCGCCTGCGGACACCCCGACCCTTTGGGGCAGGGGGACCTGAATCATCGTCAGGTCGGGCTTTCCGGTCAACTGGGGGGTAAACCCTCTGGCAATCTCTATTTTTTCCATGCTATCGTTCCATATGGTGTGGTTGTGTCGAACAGCGTAAATCCTGGATCGTTTGTTTTCTAAAGACGATCTATATTAACAAATCCTGGTGTAATATCAAGTCCCGGAGACGGCTTGCGATATAGAAAAATCCGATAGGGTGACCTGGCTGTCATCGCTATAATCAATTTGCAGCTTTGTCCGTTTTTTTCTAGAATGCCCGGCAATGAAAAGGCTTAAGGCTCCTGAGGTGGGAGCTGTTTCAGAAACGGATGAGAATCGACGGACGAATAAAGGACGGGCTGATGAGGTTGCTGTCCCCCATACCCTACAGGCTGATTCGGGTCGCTCTGGGCGGGGTGTTTTTATACTCAGGCATCTCCAAGTCCCTGGATCTTGGCTACTTTTCAGAGGTGATCAACGCCTTTGGCCTGCTGCCGTCAGCACTGGCCTATCCGGCCGGAGTGGTCATTGTGATTGCCGAGCTTGTGCTGGGGGCTGGGATTATCCTGGACCATAAGGGGGCGCTTGGCGGGCTGTTGGTGATGTTGCTGGGATTCATGGCCGTGGCCGGTTACGCCATCCTCATGGGCTATGATATCGACTGCGGATGCTTTGGCCCCGGTGCCCCCGAGGCAGAGGCGTTTTCCAGTTTGAGAACCGTCATTGCACGGGATGCGGTCATGGTGGCAGGGATCGCCTACCTTTATCTGTGGCGGTGGAAGACCGGCTGCAGACCCCGTTCATTTCTTTTAGGTTCTTTTCCCTCTGCCAAAGGTGCCAGGAAATTGAGTTCAAAGGATCAACATGATCCGGCATAAACCGGAAATTCAATCAAATGTCGTTTAAGGAGTGCAAAATGAAAGTGTCCAAGTGGATGTCCCCAGTATTGTTTGTTGTTATTATCATGCTCACCATGCCCGCTTACGGGTTCATGGGCGGAAAGTTCAAAGATGAGGTGGAAAAGGAAAAAGGGGCGGTGAAACTGACCCGTGAGGTGATGAAGGGCGGTTATGACGTTGTCACTGCCGAAGAGCTTAAAGGGTGGATCGATGCCGGTAAGGATATGGTGATTGTAGACACCATGCCCTATGAAAAAAGCTATAAAAAGAACCATGTGCCCGGTGCGGTACAGTTCCTCTTTCCCATTCCCGAAATGGCAGCCTGGGATACCAATGAAACCGCAGGTAAAACCGAAGCGGATTATCAGGCCCTTTTGGGGGCTGACAAGGACAAACCCCTTGTTATATACTGCGGTTTTGTAAAGTGTACCCGCAGCCATAACGGCGCGATGTGGGCCAAAAAGCTGGGCTATAAGAACGTATACCGTTTTGCCGGCGGTATCTATGCCTGGAAAGGAATGGACTACCCTGTCGGAAAAGAAGACTAAAGATATATTGATCATCTTCCTGCGCGCCCCTGAACCGGGACGGGTGAAGACCCGGCTGGCCGGGGCCGTGGGGGATCAAAGGGCGCTCTCCCTTTACAAGCAGTTTGCGGCTGCCGTTCTGGCAGCCGCAGACGTTTGGCAGGCCAACGATAGGTCTTCTCCTCGGGGAAGGGAAATCCGGCTTTTCTTTTATCCTGAAAATAAAATCCGGATGATGCAGGCCTGGCTCGGGCATGACAGGCACTACCTGCCCCAGTCCGGAGAGGATCTGGGCCGGCGCATGGCCAACGCCATGGCCGCTGCGTTTAAGGCGGGAGCAGACCGATGCGTGCTGGTGGGCACGGATATTCCGGAACTAAAGGCACATCACCTGGACGAGGCGTTTTCCGGGCTGAAGACTTCCGATGTGGTTTTAGGACCGAGTTTTGACGGGGGGTATTGGCTGATCGGGACCTGTCACGGCACCTTTAATCCTGTAATATTTGAACACATAGACTGGGGAACCGGGACGGTTTTTTCCAGCACCACGGATCGCTGCCGGGACCACGGTCTGAGCATGGAAATACTTTCTTTTCTCAGGGATGTGGATACCCTGGCGGATCTGAACGCCATTGAGGGAAACGGTGCCGTTTAATACCAGGCCACAAGTTTTTCAGGGGGCACACCGCAGGCATAAAGGGTGATCAGCGTCCAGTTTCTTAGGGTGGTAAAGGCCGCCCCCTCACTTTCCCAGCGCCGGGCCGATGTCAGGACGGTGTGATCTATAAAAAGGGGCCGGATTCGCATCCGTTTTATCTTCGTCATTAAACCCACATCTTCCATCAGCGGCACATCCGGAAACCCGCCCACCCTGTCAAACAGAACCCGGGACATGAAAATGCCTTGATCTCCATAGGGAATACGGGTGAGCCTGGATCTCAGTGATGCGGTGCGTTCAATCAGGCGGAACCAGGGCTTTGGAGAGTCTATGGCCAGGTCAAACGCACCGCAGAACCGTGACGGCATATGCTTTGGCCAGGCCCTGAGCAAGGCGTTGAGGCCCTGTTGGCTTATGCGGGTATCGGCATGGAGGAAAAACAGGAACTGCCCCCGGGATGCCCTGGCCCCGGTGTTTAGTTGGGTCCCCCTTCCCTTGGGGGAAACAATGGGGCGGATGCGCGGATCTGTCATCCTCCGGGACGCCAGATAGGCAAGTGTTGATGCCCCGGGCTCTCCGTCCACCACAAGGATTTCATGGGACACCGGTACCGAAAGGTTCAGCAGGGTTTCAAGCGTTTTGAGAATACCTGAGGTTTCCCTGTAAACCGGGATGATTACCGATAGCTGCATGGCGGATTTTCTATCATAAATTGAGGGTAAAATATACCTGGCAAACCGTTTTCGCCTCTCTTTTCAAGATTGATCGGGGCTTGATTTTCTGATCAAAGAGGAATAAGAAAGAGACTCAACGTTTAATGGGCAAATTTAAGGATAAACACACGTATGAATCAGATTGACTTGGACACGATTATTACCCAGGAATTTCTAGACAGCCTGCTGCCGGCCGAAACCAGCGACCGGTTTTTTGACGCCCTCTATGGAGATGCCGCGGAAGGTGCCTATGATATCCGGCTGGAGCCGGTTTCCGTTTCAAGCAAGCGAATCGTTTTGGCGTTCAGCCTCACCCAGCGGCCCGGAAAATGTCTGGTATGCAGCCTGACCTACGGACTGCCCACGGTCTTCTCCCGCCATCCCCTGATCAACATCAAAGGTATGGTGGAAAAGATAAAGGACGCCGGTGTCCCCGTCTTAGACTGGCGGCTCGGGGAAACCGAGGAAAGTTCTTCTTCCCTGCACACCATTCCCTTTTACCTGAACCTTTCGTAAGCGTTAGCAATATAAAAAAGGCCGGCTGCGTTGTGCGGCCGGCCTTTTGTTTTTTTCCCTGTGATCAAAGCGCCGGAATTGCCCCTTTCTGATTGTTTTTGGGCCGTTCCCGGCAGTTTGATACGGGTTTTAAGCTTTAGGCAGTTTCGGGAAGGCTTTGTTGATCTTCTTGTTCCACTCGTCCACTTTGGGTTTTACCTTTTTCATCAGGGAGCCGACATTTCCCTGGATGGTGATGCTTTCAATGACATCGCCCTGGGCAATGCTGTCCACGACTTTCTGATCTGCTTCGCCCTCAACTTCACCGAATACGGTGTGCATACCGTCCAGGTGGGGCGTGGGGGTGTGGGTGATGAAAAACTGGCTGCCGTTGGTGCCAGGGCCGGCATTGGCCATGGAAAGAACGCCGGGTTTATCATGTTTCAGATCTTTTTTAAATTCGTCCTCAAATTCGTAACCCGGTCCGCCCATGCCGTTACCGTAAGGACAGCCGCCCTGGATCATAAAATCGGCGATGACCCGGTGGAATTTCAGGCCGTTGTAATACTCGCGTTTGGCAAGGTTGACGAAGTTGCCGACGGTGGTGGGGGTTTTGTCTGCAAAGAGTTTCAGGTTAATGGTGCCTTTTGAGGTTTCCATGATTGCTTTTAAATCTGGCATGTGCTCGTATTCTCCTAAAAAAAATTTAAAAATTCACCCCAACATAAGCCGGGAATCGAATTTGTCAAATTTGCAAAAGACATGCGGTTGACGGTTGTGTCCCGCAGGGCTGATGTCCGTCCGGAACAGGCGTTCGGGCTTCAGGTGCGGATTGCTTTTTGATCCCGTTCTGAGAGGCTGAAGTCTTCCAGGGTAATCTGGCGGATTTCCCCCAGCCTTTTCCGGATTTCCAGAAAGGTGTCGAAATCTTCAAGGAAAAGATCGGTGATTTCAGGATCAAAGTGGCCGCCCCGTTCCCTGCGGATGATATCAAAGACCATTTCTGCGGGATATGGCAGTTTATAGGGGCGTTTTGAGGTCAGGGCATCAAAGGTGTCGGCAATGGCAACGATACGGCCGGATAGGGGAATGTCGTTGCCGGAAATCCCATGGGGATACCCATTCCCGTTGAATTTTTCGTGGTGGGTCAGGGCGATCTCTTCGGCCAGCTGGAGAATCCTGGACTTTGATTCCGACAGAAGCTTTGCCCCGATCAGGGTATGGCGTTTCATGATCTCAAATTCGTCCGGGGTCAGTTTTGCAGGTTTCATAAGGATCTTATCGGGGATGCCGATTTTTCCCACATCATGCATGGGGGCGGCATAGCCGATGGTTTCCACGAACTGTTCATCCTTGCCAAGTTTGGTGGCGATCAGTGATGCGTATTCACCGATCCGGATGATATGGTCTCCGGTGTCCTCGTCCTTGAATTCCGAGGCCATGACCAGGCGGTGGATAGAGTCCAGGTAAGCCTGTCTGAGCTCCTCATGGGAGCGCCTGGTCTCTTCTTTAAGTTGCCTCTCCTTGAGAATCCGGCGGATTCTCAGGATGATTTCCTGGATGGAGAAGGGTTTTTCCACAAAGTCGCTGGCACCGATGTTGATGATTTCGTCGTATTGGTATCCCCTGGCATTGCCGGTGATGACGATAACATCGGCGGAAAACCGGTTGAACACCCTTGTGGCCAGTTCAATGCCGTTCATTTCAGGCATGTTTATGTCTGTGATAACCACATCCACCTGGGTTTCCGCCATGATGTTCAGGGCGGATTTTCCGCTGGGGGTAACGGTACAGCGGTGTCCGGCCATTTTCATGGCCCGTTTGAACAGGTCCAGTATCGAGGGGTCGTCGTCCACAATAAGGATATGGGCCTGGATATCCTGTTTAAGATCCATGCCTTTTGAAAGCCCTTTGGGGGCGCTAATATCACCTGTACCCTTTATCATGAAACTCCGTAGTGATGTGCTTTGATCGTGGATAAACGAAATAATATGGTTGTCAGAGTAGTTTAAAAATATAGGTTGGGTCCGGGGCCTGTCAAGGAAAATATCTTATTGCAGAGGGAAGGAACACACCGCCGACACTCCGTTTTTCCTGGCCTAGCTTATGGACGCAGGGGATCCCGATACGGGTCATCCGACATCAAAAAATGTATTGACAAATACAGGAGAAGTATTGAATTTATCAGCATGAGTACCGCACCGCAGGATAAAAATATTGCCGGGCGGATGCAGGCCCATATTCTGGGCTCTGGCACCTGTGTGCCGTCACTTATGCGCCGCCCCTGTGCCGCATTGATCCGGGATGCGGGGTGCACCGTTCTCGTGGATGCAGGGCCCGGGACCATGGGGCAGCTTCTCAAACTCGGGGTGACCATAGACGAGATCGACATGATCTGCCTGAGTCATTTTCACCTGGACCATTGTGCCGAGGTCGCCCCCTTTCTCTTTGCCACCAAATACCCGGGGTTTGACAGGACCACCCCCCTCACCCTGACCGGCGGCCCGGGGCTCAAAGACTGGTTTGAGCGGTTGAGCCTGGCCTTTAATCGTTCCATCGATATGCCGGCACAGCACTTTTCCCTGGTGGAAGTGTCAGATGACGGGCAGATGGATTTTCAGGGACTTGCCATCTCTCATATGCCCATGGCCCATAAACCGGAAAGTATGGGATACCGGTTTACGGACCGGACGGGGTTTTCCCTGGTTTACTCCGGGGATACCGATGTCACGGAAAATCTGGTCCGACTGGCAGCGGGGGCCGACATCCTGATATGTGAATCCGCCATGCCGGATGAGATGAAGCTGCCGGGGCATCTGACCCCGGCCCTGGCCGGTAAGATGGCGCAAACGGCGGGGGTGGGCAAACTTGTGCTTACCCATTTTTACCCGGAGTGCAGCACCGTGGATGTCGTGGCCCAGTGCCGCAGGGCATTTTCAGGAGAGGTGGTCGCAGCGGAAGACCTTATGGCCCTGTAGGTCGTGGCTGCAGAAAATACAAAACGCCCCTGCAGGTGATTTACCTGCAGGGGCGTTTTATTACATAAGTCCGGTACAGGGACAGGCTATTGCTTTTCCAGCACCCCCCTGGTCTCAATGGCGATCTGCCGTTCTTCATCCGTGGGTACCACCCAGACCTGGATCCGGGAGTTTTCGGTATGGATGGTATGGGGTTTGGGATTTCTGACATCGTTGACCGCTTTGTCGATTTCGATACCCAGAAAATCCAGGCCTTCCAGCGCTTTCCAGCGGACGATCTCGTCATTTTCCCCCACGCCTGCGGTGAATACCAGGGCATCCACCCGGCCGAGGACGGCGGCATAGGCCCCGATGTATTTTTTAATCTGATAGGCAAACATATCCACGGCCAGGGCGGCATTTGTATCCCCTTGGGCGGATTTGTCGTGGATATCACGAAGGTCGTTGTATCCGCAGATCCCTTTGAGGCCGCTCTTTTTGTTCAGCACCTCATCCAGTTCGTCCTGGCTTAGGCCGGTGTGGGTCATAAGATAGCCGAAAATGGCCGGGTCAAGATCGCCGCAGCGGGTACCCATCATCACGCCGGCCAGGGGGGTCATGCCCATGGAGGTATCCTGGCATTTGCCGCCTTTCACAGCGGAAATGGAGCAGCCGTTGCCCAGGTGGAGGGTGATCAGGTTGACATCCCCGGGATTTTTGCCCATGAGGCGGGCGGTTTCGTTGGCCACGTATTTGTGGCTGGTGCCGTGGAAGCCGTATTTCCTGATCCGGTGGTTGGTGTAGTAGTCATAGGGCAGGGCATAGAGAAATGCCTTTTCCGGAATGGTCTGGTGAAAGTTGGTGTCGAACACCGCCACCTGGGGTTTGCCCGGAAAAAGGGCTTCCGCCGCCCGGATACCGATGAGATTGGGGGGATTGTGAAGCGGGGCCAGGGGATTGTTGGCCTCAATGGCCTTTTTCACATCCTCCGTGATCAGGGTGGCTTCCTTGAAGGACTCGCCCCCCTGGACCACCCGGTGGCCTACGGCGTCTATCCCGTGGCTGATCTGCTCGGCCATGAGATTCATGGCGGCCTGATGGTCCGGGATGGCCTGGGTGATTTTGTTCTTCTTTACCTCGCCGTTTTCATATGTCTTATGGGTGAGCACCCCTTCGGCTTCGCCGATACGCTCCACCACACCGCCGGTGAGGACCCCTGCCGCCGTCATATCAAACAATTGATACTTGAGGGACGATGACCCTGTGTTGATAATCAAAATATTCATTGGTCTTTTTCCTGAATGCTAAAATTGAGATAAACGGGTTTTGCGGGTTTATCCTGCCTCCGTCATGGCGTAAAACTGTCTGATATATTCCTCCTGGACCTCGAAGGACCAGTGAACATCCTTGAGGACCCGGGCTGCTTGAGCAGGTTCCTTCGCTTTGAGAAAGTCGATGAACCGGGCATGCTCGTCACAGTTCCTCAATTCCCACTCCTGAATATAGCGCTGCCCCTGGAAGTCGTAGAGTCTGTGTTTGATGGGGTAAATGAACTTTTCCAGCAGGGGGTTGTCAGACAGGTTGTTGTATACGTCATGGAAGGCCAGGTTTGTTTTGAACAGCTTTGAGAAATCATCCCTGAGGATGTCTTCGCGCATCTGTTCGTTCAACCGTTCCAGCTTGGAGATATGGGCAGGCTTTATCTTGTCAAAGCAGTCCCGGACAATGGCAGCTTCGATGATGCCGATGCTGTGGTAGGCATCTTTCACATCTTTGAGCTCCAGGGCATTGACCATCACCCCCTTCCTCGGGAGGATGGAGACAAAGCCTTCGAGTTCCAGGTGGATCAGTGCATCCCGCAGCGGGGTCTTGGAGATCCCCAGCTGGGCTGCAATCTGGTTCAGGTTGATGGTGGAGCCGGGAACCAGGCCGCCTGTGATCAATTCGTTCCGAAGGTATTCGTAAACCTGTTCCCTTAGTGATGCAACGTTCAACCGGGGTTTCATTTTTTTCTGCTGCCGCCCTTTTATTTCCATGCCAAATGGCCTTTTTTATATATGAATTCGAAAGTTCCGTCAACGCTGCGCATTACGGCCGCTTCTTAAAAAGGCGGCCGTAATGTAGGATATCGATGGTGTTTTTTTTGATATCTAATATATCAGATATCAGTTTCGGGTCAAGGGCAATATGGACGCGTACGGTGAATAAGGATTGAACTTGTTCCTGCCTTGGCAGTATAAGAGATGGATTGTTTCCATAAAGCGAAAGGGCTGCCATGATTGTGCTGGATACGCTTTTTCCCCTGTTTTTCATGTTAATGACGGGGGCTGTGCTCAAACAGAAAGGATGGACTTCAGATTCATTTTTAAAGACCTGTGACCGTCTGGTGTACTTTATCTTCTTTCCGGTGATGCTGTTCTGGAAGGTGGGAACGTCGGTGTCATCCGGGGAGTCAAGTACCGGATTGTGTCTGGCGGGATTCCTGGCGGTGGGAGCTGTTTTTCTTTTGAGCCTGGCCTATATAAGAAAAGGAGGGGTGACAGGATTTGAGGCGGGATCATTTTCCCAGGCATCCTACAGGTTCAACACCTATATCGGCATGGCCGTTGTGGTGGCGGTGCTGGGGGAGGAGGGAATCCGGCATTTCGGCATCCTCATCGGATTTCTTATCCCCGCCATCAATGTCATGGCTGTCTCCGTGCTGATCTGGTATGCCGGGCATGATCTGGACCGGGGGCAAAAGCTCCGGTTCTTTGTCAAGGCGCTGGTATCCAACCCCCTGATCCTGGGGTGTGCGGGCGGCATATTGGTGTCCAGGTCGGGTATCGGCTTTCCTGCCTTTTTGAACAATACCTTTGCCCTGATCTCTTCGGTGACCCTGCCCCTGGCCCTGATCTCCATCGGGGGGACCTTGAGCTTTTCCGGGGTGGCCAGAAAGGCTAAGCCTTCTCTTGCCGCAGCCGGGTTCAAACTGCTGGTGCTGCCGGTGATGGGGTTTTTGATGCTAAAGCTTTTCGGGGTGACGGGCGTGCCCTTTAAAACCGGGATGATTTTCTTTAGCCTGCCCACCTCCACCGCGCTTTACGTGCTGTCGGCCCAGCTGAATTCGGATCTGGAGCTTGCAGCCACCGCCATTATGACATCCACCATGTTGTCCTTTGTCTCGCTGTCTGTGGCACTGCTTCTTTAACCCTGGGATTTGGGGCCGGGCAAACACAAAAGGGGCCGTCCTTTTCAGGACGACCCCGTGTGATGTAATTGTCGGGATATGGGTTAATCTTTAAGAACGGTGCTTTCCAGAAGTTTCAGGGCAGATTCCTTCATCCATTTGGCCACGGATTCAACGGTGTCTGCATCGTCCAGGGAGTTTTTGAGAATACCGAAGCCTTCGGACAGGGCGAGGATTTTGGCGGCGGCCAGCTCTTTGTCTGCTACGGT
>CAJWHT010000106.1 GCA_913041495.1 uncultured Desulfobacteraceae bacterium
CCTCTTGTGTGTGAATCCACCATACATCAGAAAAAAAGAAAGTGATACGTCACTTTTTTTGTTTTTGTTTATCTTATACGTTCTCAAGTCTTGTACTTTTTTAAGGAAACCCGCAAAAATACACTTGACCTGTCTAAGGGTTCATACTTTACCCTCGGGCAGTTAATAAAAAACACAACCACAGGAGACGCCATGTTTTCCATTGCCCGGGCCTGTGAACTGGTGGGGGTTGCCCGCTCCACCCTGCTTTACTACGAGCGGATCGGTATCATCTCTCCGGCACGTCATCCTACGAACGGATACCGGGCGTATTCAGATACGGACATCCATGCCCTGATCCTGATCCGGCAACTGCAAAAGGCGGGGTTCAGCCTGAAAGAGGCCCGGGACATCATGCAGGGGCATCTGGATGCCGACCTGATCCTGGCCAGATACCAGGCCCTGGAAAACGAAATCCGGGAGTTGATGACGGCCCGGGAGATGGTCAACGCCCTTGCCGTACACGCCACGGGCAGTCCGCCTGCCACCGAGGAACGCCTGGATCTCAAGGGCCGCTGGCATGCCGAACTGGAAAAAAAGGCAGGCAAAGCCCATGAACAATGGCTGAAACGGCTGGGATTTGACGACAAGCAGCAATTGTACATCCGGTGGGTCACCCGGAACCTGGCGGACTCAGGGGACTATATGAAAGATTTTTTCAGGGTGTTCGAGGCCATGAAACGCCAGGGCCCCGGCAGTCCGGCAGCCACAACAAAGGGATTCCACCTGATTCCGAATAATCGGCAGATTAAACACATCCTTGAAATAGGATGCGGCAAAGGAGAGTCCTGCCTGACACTGGCGGCGCTCAGTCCGGCCCGGATAACGGCCATCGACAACCATCAGCCCTTTCTGGATGCACTGGCTGCAGATGCAGAAGCCTCAGGATTCAGGGACCGGATCGATATCCGTAACATGAGCATGACAGATATGGATCTTGAACCGGGCAGCGTTGATCTGATCTGGTCCGAAGGCACGGCCTATTTCATGGGGTTCAAAAAAGCCCTGACAGACTGGAAGACCCTGCTGCGGCCGGGGGGCCATCTTTTTGTCAGCGACGCGGTCTGGCTGACGGACACCCCATCCGCCCCCATTGCCGACTACTTCGGGATCGAGTACCCCGGCATGGCAACGGCCGATGCAAGGAAGCAGGAAGCCCGGGATTTAGGGTACCGGGTGGAAGGGGAATTCATCCTGCCCGAAGACGACTGGCGGGCCTTTTACAATGACATGACGGCCTGTGTCCTGAAAGCAGAGTCAAAAACCGGCCCTTCCCAGGCCTTTGATAAAATGAAGACGGAAACGCAGGTCGGGCTGAAATATCTCAAGGAGTATGGGTATATCTGCCTGCTTCTCAGCCCGGCCGCCGAACCGATACAAAGGAAAAACAAATGAAACTTACCGTACTGGTGGATAACAATACATTGATCGACAGGTACTTCATGGCAGAGCCGGGCCTTTCCCTGCTCATCGAAGACGAGGATGTCAGGGTGCTCTTTGACACGGGGTATTCAGACCTTTTTATAAGGAATGCGCAAAAGATGGGAAAAGACCTTTCCCGGCTGGATTACCTGGTGATCTCCCACAGCCATCTGGACCATACCTGGGGCCTTGATCCCTTTATCCGCTACCTCACCGAACTGGCCATCGAAGACCGGCCCCACACCCGGCCTAAACTTGTGGGCCATCCCGGCATATTCACCTCCGCAGGCATGGACATGATCCCTGAGTTCGGCAGCCTGATGTCCCGGGAAAAAACCGCCCGGCACCTGCCCCTGAAGCTGAGCCGGGAGCCGGTATGGCTCTCGGACCGGCTGGTATTTCTGGGGGAGATACTCAGGGAAACCGAGTTCGAAGGTAAAACCGCCTTCGGCCAAAAAGAGGGGGAAGAGTCACCTGATCTGGTGGCGGACGACTCCGCCCTGGCCTATCGGACCGAGCAGGGCCTGGTGGTCATCACGGGCTGCGCCCACGCCGGAATCTGCAACACCATCACCTATGCCCAGAAGGTATGCGAAGAAGAGCGCATCGCCGATGTCATCGGCGGTTTCCACCTGCTGGACCCGCCCATGGTCCAGATCAAAATGACGGTGGACTTCTTCCGGAGGGTCTCCCCTTTAGCGGTGCACGCCTGTCACTGCACCGATCTGAATTCGAAAATCGCCCTGGCCCGGGTGGCGGCGGTAAAGGAAACCGGCGTGGGCATGACACTGGATTACAAAAGCAAATAATTCACAGACAAAGGGACATTCCATAGGACACGCAATGACATTCACATTCAAAACACCGGATTCCAGGGACTATGAAACCCGGGTGTCCACCCTCTTAAACAACGTATTCCACCCGGAACGCGTGGGGGATCTGGCCTCCAGTTTTTTCCGTTACCTGCCGGGACTGACACCTGAGCACTGGTTTACCATGGCCGATGACAAAACCGGAGAACCTGTGGCCTCCTTTACCCTGATTCCCTGGACCTGGGAACTCAACGGCATCCGCCTCAAGGTGGCGGAAATGGGTCTGGTGGGCACCCTGGCAAGCTGCCGGGGAGAGGGTTTGATGCGGAAACTGAACCGGCATTTCGATGCCTATGTCCTGGAAAAAGGATACGACCTGTGCATCATCCAGGGCATCCCCGGCTTTTACCACAACTTCGGTTATCACTACGCCATTGAGTTCGAAAGCCATATCGACCTGCCTTTGGCCCTGATTCCGGATTCGATGCCAGATGCTCACGAGTCTTTCGTTTTCCGGAAAGCAGGAACCAAGGACATCCCTTTTCTCATGGCCCAGGATGCAGACTACCGGAACGCCAATGCATTTTCCGTTTACCGGTCCCAAGCGGAATGGGACTACCTGCTCACCCACAGCCGGGACACGGAGTACGGTTCCGATTTCTGGATTCTGGAAACCCCGGACGGCAGCCCCCGGTTTTACGCCCGGGTGCCCCTTCAGGGCTTCGGCCACGGTCTGATTTTAAGTGAGGTCAGCGAGGCCATCAGCCACGACGGGTTCCTGGCACTGGTGCGTCACTTAAAAGCACTGGCAACTCAGACGGAAAAACCTCACATCCGGGTCAACCTCCACCGCCAGAGTCCGGCCGGTCAGATGGCCCAGGCCATGGGGGCAGGGGTCAACCGGCCCTATGCCTGGCAGATCAAGATTCCGGATGCCCTAAGTTTTCTGAAACGCATCCGGCCGGTGCTTGAACTCAGGCTTGCTGCGGGCATGTTCAGGGAATATACCGGCGCCCTCCGGCTGGACCTGTACACCGAAGCCATTGACCTGGCCATCCACCGTGGTAAGATCACCATTGTCCGGGGGGCGGATGAGGATGCCGGGCAAACCTTCTGCATCCCCAAAGATCTTATCGCCCCCCTGGTGCTGGGCTACCGGAGCTGGGAAGAACTTCAGCACTGCCGGCCGGACATTTTCCCGGCCAACCAGCACCTGAGGTTCAAACCGGCGGTGCAGCCGGACGAGGCGGGCCTGTTAACCGGAACGCTGTTCCCCAAAACCAGGTCCTGGATTTACGAACGTTTTTAGCCCGGAAGGCAGTAAAATGCCACCGGGAAGGAGGTTCCCGTGGCATCTGCTTTCACCATGACAACACTCGGCCGTACCGGCCTTAAGGTAGGACGGCTGGGGCTTGCCGGCAGTTACGGCGCCCCGGCCGGCGCCTATGAAGCCGCCTTTGACAGGGGCTGCAACTACTTTTATTCAGGCTCCGGCCGTAAACGCTCTCAGATGAAAGCTGCGGTCCGCACCCTGGTGAACCGGGGATACCGGGACAGGATGGTCATCAGTATCCAGACCTATGCCCGCATGGGGCTGATGACCAAATATCTTTTCAAACAGGCGCTTACATCCATGGGCATCGACCATGCCGATATCCTCATGCTGGGCTGGCACAACAGCAAACCATCAAACCGATTGATTGATTTTGCCCTGTCCATGAAGGAAAAGGGGCTTGCCCGCTTTATCGGGTTGTCCGGCCACAACCGGCGCCTGTTCGCCGACTTGGCACGTTCCCCGGAAACGGATGCCGTCTTTGATCTGTTCCAGATCCGGTACAACCCGGCCCATACCGGGGCGGAAAAAGACTGCTTTCCCGACCTGGACCAGAGAGGCCGCCAGGGCATCGTCTCATACACAGCCACCCGGTGGGGCCATTTGCTGAAAGAAAAATACATGCCACCGGGAGAACCGCCGCTGACCGCATCCGACTGTTACCGGTTCGCACTGTCAAACCCGCTTGTGGATGTCTGCCTGACCGGCCCGCGAAACAAGGAAGAGGTGGCACACGCCCTCAGCGTCCTGGACAAAGGACCGCTGACCCTTGAGGAAACCGAACGGATAAGGCGCATCGGTGCCCATGTCCATGACACTGCCGGCGGCGTTTTCAGCTGAAAAAACCAGATACCCTTATACATTTGGATACCTCAATGACAGCCAGCAAGATGCGAGCAAAGATCCTTGATCTGCTGAAGGCCCGCTACGGCATTACCGGCCGCCTGACGCGGATGGCCGGAGAAAATACCACCTATCTCGTGGAAGCGGACACCGGCATGGCCTACGTTTTCAAGCCGATGGATGAAGAAACCACCACAGGCATGATCGAAGTGGAACACCTGGCCGTGGAAACCCTTATGAATGCGGAGCTGGGCATTATGCTGCCCCGGATTATCCCCACCCGGGAAGGTGATGTGGTGGCAACGGCCAAAACCCGGGACGGGATCACCATACGCGGATGCCTGCGCAGCTTTGTACAGGGGCTGCCCTGGCACAGTGATGTGCCGGCGTCACCGGAACGCCTGAAGAATCTGGGACGCACCGTTGCCCGGATGACCAACATCATGTCCGCCATCATCCATCCGGATACCCTGAGAACCCACCCGTGGGATCTGGCTGCGGCCGATCAGCACCGCGCCGCCATCGGCAAAGTCGAAGATCCGGCCCGTCGTCAGATCCTGGAACGAATCTTCCTGCGGTTTTCCGCCATTGCCCGGCCCAAATTTGCGAAACTGCCCCGGGGTCCCATCCACGGGAACCTCACCGACGCCAATGTCCTGATTCAGGGAAACCGGGTGTCCGGTATCCTGGATTTCGGGAACTGCCTGGACAACCCGCTGGTCAATGAGCTGGCCATTGCCCTGGCCTGTCACACCCCGGACGAACCAGACCCGCTGGATACCGCAGCGTTGATGGTGGGCGCCTATCACAGGGAGCGCCCCCTGTCCCGGGACGAGATCGAGGTATTGTTCCCTCTGATGTGCACCCGGCTGGCGGTTTCCCTTATCCTCACCTCCCGGCACCGCACCCCGGCACCGGACCGGGCCTGGAAAAGACTGGCTGAGTTGGTACGTCATACACCGGCGGCAGCCGCCAGGGCCCTTGCCGCACACACGGGCCTGATGCCATACGCCAATCAGGGCATGGCCACCGGGGTGCTGGCCGAAAGACGAAAAACCTGCATTGCCCCCAGCATTTGCCCCGCCTACAATACACCGGTTAAAATGGTCCTGGGCCGTGCCCAGTATCTATACGATGCTGCAGGCAACCCCTATCTGGATCTTTGCAACACCGTCAGCCACGTGGGCCACTGCCATCCCCATGTGGTGGCCGAGGGGCAAAAGCAGATGGCCCGGCTGAACATCAGCACCCGTTACCTTTACGACAATCTTATCGATTACGCGGAACGGCTCACCGCCACCCTGCCCGCCCCCTTAGATACCTGCCTTTTTGTCAACTCCGGCAGCGAGGCCAACGACCTGGCCCTGAAAATCGCCCGGACGGTGACGGGCAGGCCGGATATCCTTGCGGTGGACAAGGCCTGCGGTGACGAGGTGGCCAACATCATAGAAGGCGGAAATATTTCTCCTGCAGCCTTATTCACGGCGTCCCTGTTCTTCCCGGGCGGCCAGATCACTCCGCCGGCCGCCTATTTCCAAACCGCCTTTGCCCATGTGAGGAAGGCCGGCGGCCTTTGCATCTGCGACGAAGCCCAGACCGGTCTCGGCCGCACCGGATCCCACTTCTGGGCGTTTGAAGGCCATGGCGTCGTGCCGGATATCGTGGTGATGGGAAACGCCATGGGCAACGGCCATCCCATGTCCGCCGTGGTAACCACCCGGGCCATTGCAAGTGCCTTTGCAGACCGCATGGCGTTCTTTTCCACCTTCGGCGGCAACCCCGTCTCCTGCGCCATCGGCATGGCCGTGCTGGACGTCATAGAAAACGAAGGGCTCCGGGAAAACGCCCGGGATGTGGGGCAGCATATGATGTCCGGGCTTGAATTCCTCAAAGAACGTCACCACATTATGGGAGACGTCCGCGGCACGGGTCTTTTCATCGGGGTCGAACTGGTAGAAGACCGGGCCACCAGGGCTCCGGCAGCAAACGCTGCGGCCATTGCAGTGAACCGGCTCAAGGAAGAGGGCATCCTGCTTGGAACCTGCGGCCCCTTCTCCAACGTGATCGAAATCAAGCCGCCCCTGGTGATCACCCGGCAGGACGCGGACCACTTTGTCAGAACCCTGGATGTCATCCTGACGGAAATCAGCACGGAAAGGAGAAACCATGAATGAACTGCTCACAAAAAAATGTGTTCCCTGTAAAAAAGGCGCCCCGCGCCTGACCCCGGATGAACTCGCCGCCATGCGCCCTGAAATTCCGGACTGGGAGGTCCGGGAAAAAGACGGGGTTCAAAAACTTCACAAGGCCTTCAAATTTAAAAATTTCGCAGAAGCCCTGGCCTTTGCAAACCAGGTCGGTGAACTGGCGGAAGCCGAATACCACCACCCCACCATCGTTCTGGACTGGGGACGGGTGGAAGTGATCTGGACCACCCATAAAATCAAAGGACTTCATGAAAATGATGTGGTGATGGCGGCCCGGACCGATGCCCTGTCCTGATTACCGGGGTTGATTGTCCGGCCTGTTGCCGCACCTGTGGTCTATCGCAACCGACGTAGACCTAAAACCTTGAAATTAAAGTTTTTCCGCTTATTTTACGATACATAAGAGTAAAGCCTTTAGCACCCATGGACAAAGAAAGGGGGGCCCATGGAAAACATCGTAAAAATCAATCCGACCGGCTATATCCCCGACCGCAACAGGGGATTTGCGAAAAAACAGCAGCAAAAAAAACAAAAAAAGAAGCAGCGCCGCAGTACCGAAGAAACCCTTGAAGATCTCCAGAGGGTTGCCAAAGAAGCGGATGAAGCCTTGGTAGAGGCAGGTTCGCCCTTTCGCATCCGGCTCTACGACGAGAACGGAGAAGTCTATATCAACGTGGTTACCCTGGGCCCCGGCGGCCGGGTGGACCAGGTTTTCCACCAGGACATCACCCGGGACGATCTTGAAGGGCTGGTTACCCATATCACCTCCGGCAGGGGGCTGGTCTTTGACGCAAAGGCGTGACGATTTATCCGTTGCCATCTTCCCCAAACCGTATTAGACTTGGTGCGTTTCTTCCACTCTAATCTGGAGATTTGACCATGTCTGATAAAGCGTTCCAGGACTACTATCCCGACAAATTCAACCAGTGTTACGGCTGCGGCAGCCATAATCCCCACGGCCATCAGATTAAAAGCCGGTGGGACGGCGACCAAAGCGTGGCCAACTTCACCCCCGAAGCCTATCATACGGCTGTTCCAGGCTTTGTATACGGCGGCCTTATCGCCTCACTTATTGACTGCCACAGCACGGGTACGGCTGCAGCCGCCACCTATAAAGCCCAGGGAAGGGCCATGGATTCCGAACCGGGACTGCGGTTTGTCACAGCGTCCCTTCACGTGGATTACCTGGCCCCCACGCCCATTGATGCCCAGTTGGAAATCCGGGCCACCGTTGAAGAGCTGACAGAAAAAAAGGTGGTGGTGGTTTCCCGGGTGCTGGCCAACGGTACGGTTTGTGCCAAGGGCAAAGTGGTTGCGGCCCGCATGCCTTCATCCATGGAAAAGTTAATCGACTAAAGCGTTTCAAGCCTCAGACAAAAGGAAAATATCGTGACTGCTCAAACCGGTAAAAAAACCGTATTATTCGCCTTCAGGGGCGACCCCTTATGTTTCATCCATGTGCTGCTCAACGCCATTGATCTTAACGAACGGGGCCGGGAAGGGATAATCGTCCTGGAAGGCGAATCCGTCACCCTGGTGGCGCAGATGCGAGAGTCCTCCCACGTTTTAAACACCCTCTATGAAAAGGCCAAAGACTTAGGATTGATCTTCGGTGCGTGTAAGGCCTGTGCCACGAAACTTGAGGCCCTGGATGCCATCAAAGAAGAAAAAATCCCTCTCATCGCAGAGATGTCGGGACATCCGGCCATGGGGGATTTCATGGATAAAGGATATTCGGTGGTCACTTTCTAACTGCGTTTAACCGGGGGACCTTCTATCTTGCCTGATACGGGAAGGGCTATAATGAAGGTGGTGCCCATACCGGGTTCGGAGACCACCTCAATGGTGCCGCCATGGGTTTGTGAGACAATAAAATAGGAAACCGAAAGCCCGAGGCCGGTGCCTTTACCCGTGGCTTTGGTGGTAAAAAAAGGCTCAAAAATCCTGCGGCTCACCGACTTATCCATACCGGGGCCGTTGTCTGAAATTTTTATGGTTATCCGGTCATCCCCCGGGATGATGGAAATTATAAACCGGGGATCACGGCAGTTTTCGTCTGCGGCCATGGCCTGTGCTCCGTTTTTCATCAGGTTGAAAAAAACCTGCTGGAGCATGCCGGGGTGTCCTGTTACCTTAAGCCCTGTCTCCCGGTAGTCCCGGACAATTTTTATTTTTCTGAACTTAAAACGCTTTTTCAGGGTGTAATCGTTTCTGGCCAGGTCGATGGTCCTGTCCATGAGTTCGGGCAGCAGCACCTCCGTGGCCTCCTCCTGGTCCTTCCGGCTAAAGGAGAGCATGTTATCCACAATCTTGGCCGCACGGCTCCCGGCCCTGACCGCGGCATCCATGAGTTTAAACATGCTACGGCGGTCCATGTATTCGTGGATCACATCCACATCCAGACCCAGCTCCTCTGCGACCCTGGCATTTTTCGGCATATGGCGGGACATCCGGTTTTTAAGCACCTGGAGATTCTGGATAATACCGGCCAGGGGATTGTTGATCTCATGGGCCATACCCGCAGCCAGGCCGCCCACGGACATCATCTTTTCCGACTGAATCATCACCTCTTCCAGAGCGGCCCTGTCCGTGACGTCATCGATCCTTATGACCGCCCCTTTCAGTTCCTTGTCCCGCAGGGGGTAAACCGTGATATCATCAACTCCGGGCCGATCTCCGCCACGGCTGAGCTTGGCCCGGTAGAACACCCTGCGGTTGCGTATGGCCGAGGCCATCTCCCCCACCAGATGGGTCAGGTGGGGGAACTGATTTTCCAGGAGACTGCCCACTGCCTGGCCTTCGGAAATCCCCGTGACTTCGGCGGCCTTCTGGTTCCACTGGGTGATCTTCATCTCATGGGTCACCCCCACAATCACCGACGGCATGGAATTGATGATATCCGACAGGTAATTTCTCAAGGATAGCAGTTCCGAGGTCCGCTCCGTCACCCGGAGTTCCAGATTATCCCGATGATGGGCCAGGGCTTTCTCCGTTCTTTTCCTGACCTGAATCTCATTTTGAAGGCTGGACAATGTGGACTCCAGCCGGGCAGTCATACTGTTGAAGGCACGGGTGAGTTCACCGATCTCATCCCGGATCTCCTCCCCCCTGATCCTGACGTCCAGCCGTCCTTGCTCCACCATACTGATGGCCTCCAGCATCCGGTCAAACCGCTGGTAAATCACCCGCCGGAAAATATCCGTCACCACCACCCCCACCATCACCAGCAGTGCAATGCCGGCAGCCATGGAGTAAAAACCGATTTTCCGGACCGGGGCAAAGGACTCGTCCAGGGACTGGCTGACCACAAATATCCAGTCCTTTTTCTTCAGGGTGTCAAAGGCGGACAGCATCTGGCGGTCATTGTGCCGGTGCACCAGGCTGCCCTGGCCGCTGCCCAGAATCATACGGCCGAAATCATGGGCGTCAATCCGGGGCAGCAGTATCCCTTCATCCGACTTGGCAAAGACATATCCGTTTTTTTCCGCCATATAGGCGAATCCTGCCTGGCCCAGTTTAAAATCGTGGATAAAAAACTGACTGAAATCCGACAGGTTGATGGCCCCAGCCAGTACCCCGATAATCTTTCCGTCCTGGATCAGGGGAACGGAAACCGCAAACACTTTTTCGCCGGATTCCCTGGAAACAATGACATCCGATATCCAGGGTTCCCCCCGGATGGACGCCTTGAAATAGTCCCTGTCATTTACCCTGTAACGCTTCGGCGTGCTGGAGTGGGAGGTGGAAAGCAGATAACCTTCCCGGTCGGCAATAAAGAGAAAATCATAGTAGGAATACCCTTTTTCAAGGGTATCTAAAAGCGCGTTGGCCGATGCCATGACATCGCTGGACTGTGTGCCATTTACCTGCAGTACATCCAGAAAAATCTGAGAACGGCTCCAGGTCAGCAGATCCGTATGCCGGGCATCCAGCCACTTGTCAATGAGATCCGCCGTGTTCCGGGTTTCCCTGACAAGGGCCTTGCGAATAGCATCTTCGATGCCCCGGGTGGATGCCACATAGGAATAAAAAAAGCCTGCCACCATCCCGGCAGCGATGGTGAGGACCACCGGTATCAGCAGTTTTTCACGGATTTTCAGGGTCATACCAGTTTCTGCACCTTGTTCACGACTCCCCGGAGAATTTACTCCAAGCGAACCTGCCGCCGTTATTGCAAACGAATTTATTAATACCCTGATTATTCTGCCGGCGGCAAGTTTTCTGTGAAAAATGTGCGGATCACTGCGGCGAAAGGCTAGTCACAGACCAGGGAAAAAACGACCGTTACCCTGTTTTCGATTTTAATCTGTCCCGGGGCGTAGCTTTCCTGCCCCCGGCCTCCCATATCCGCTTCAGCGGCCATAAGCATATTTTTCCGAAAGACCCCGCTGGATCCGGAAGCCTCCTCAATCATGAAAGGTGCACCGATATCACATGCCAATTCTTGCGCCATCTGCTTTGCCTTGTCCCTGGCGTTGATCAGTGCCAGAGCCCTGGCCCGATCCTGGATCTTGTTTTTTTTTGAATACCCATAGGCCACATCCTGGACATTCATGCCGTTGAATCCGGTCAGCGTCTCCCAAAGATTGTGGTATTGGGAAAAATCGGTGAGTTTAAAGCGGATGGTGGACGCGGCGTAATATCCGTCCTTTACCCTGCGGCCGTTCTGATGCCCCCACCGTTCCCCGATCTGGGGCCGGGTGGTCTGGATTTCCTTTTCCGGAATCTTTGATTCGGCAAGAAACCGGATGACCGCGGCAACAACCTCACTTTGCATGCCGGAAAGCGGTCTGATCTCAGGCCCAAAGTTTTCAATCCGTAAAGTCCAGTACATCTCGTCGGGCACCACTTCCACAACGCCCGTGCCCACCACGGATACGTAGGGTTTGTCATTGAATGCCCAGGCCGTGCCCGAGAGCATGAATATGAGGAACAAGCTTATGATACTTTTTTTCATCTCTTTTTTATCTCCTTTCCGTAACCGGATCATTTATATGAAAGAACCACACAACCACTTGCAATCTTTCATAGTTTATTGTAGGCACACCGAATAACATTCATGGGCGGCCCAGTTTCTGCCCTCTGGGTATGGCCGTTATTGAAAACAAGAATCAATCATAAATGTCAGAATATGCGTTTAATTTTTACATTCCCTGCGCGAATGTCAATAGACGGACACATGAAAGCCATACCAACGCTTGCCAGCCGTGGTGAATCCATATACACTTTTTGAAAAAAAGCGGTCAGAGTCCTGTCAATTATGAACCCCGGAAGTGTTAACATGCTGCGTACCATACTGGAATTGGGAACCATTGCCATTGTCTGCGGAGTGCTGATCAACATCGTCTGGCACAGTGTCAGGTCAGGCATGACGCCGACGCCCTCCTCTTCCAAGGCGGTACGGGCCGTTGAAAAGCTCCTTATGGCCCACCACAAAAGCGGTGGCGTAATTGATCCGGGATCGGGCTGGGGAACTTTGCTGTTTGCATTGGCAAAGGCGCATCCCGACATATCCTTCACCGGATATGAGATTTCCCTTTTCCCGTTTCTCTGGTCCAGGCTGCGCTGCCGTTGGCTGGGACTTGCCAACTGCAGGATCATTCGGCAGGACGTCTTTACTGTTCCCTTCAAACGGGAAGATACCCTGGTTTGCTATCTCAGCCCGGAACTGATGGCAAAGCTGCGGGATAAACTGATGAAAGAAGACTGTGACGGCCTGCTGGTTATCACCAACACCTTTGGTATCAGGCGACAGACACCTATAGCGGAAATCCGGCTTAAGGATGCGTTCAATACCAGGGTATACGCCTACAGGTTCGATCCCAATCCTGCTATTTTTCAATCAAACAGAAGGCGGCACAACCAATGAAAAAAACTGTATTTTTATACGCCGGTGAGGGAACCCACGGCCCTGCGACAACAGCCGACATATTTAAGACCAGTGACAAATGGATTGAAATGGAAGAATTGCTCCGGGAAACCCTGGATCTGGATCTGGTACACCTTTGGAATGAAAACCAGGGAAGCCACGCCTGCCCGTTCTCTCCCCTGCGGACCCTGGTCTCCCAGATCTGCCTGGCAGATCTATGGTCGCAATGGGGATATACGCCCGACATTGTGGCGGGCCACAGCACCGGGGAACTTTCAGCCGCTTTCGACGCCGGGTTTTACACCCTGCCACAGATCCTGGCCCTGACCCATGACATCGGCCTTGCCGCCGCAAATTTAGACGGCCGTATGGCTCACGGGTGGGTATCAGATCCCAAAGAGAGCGAAATTCATGTCTCCTCAATCAATTTCAGACACAGAAGACGGGGGGTTCACGTGACCCTGAGCGATTTTCCGGAACGGGTTGACGCCTATCTGGCGGAAAAACCGGATTTTACCCCCATGCCCCTGCCCCACCCCTGGCACCATCCGGCCTATGCCCCCTATGCCGCCGCCTTAAAACCACAGAAATCCGCCAAAATCGAGTCCGGACGGTTTATCTCAGGACTCACGGGGCAATGGGAAACCTGCCTGCCCGCCACCCATTGGCAGGACTGGATGGTCCGGCCCATAGATTTCATTGCCGCCATGGACACCCTCAAAGCGGGCAACCCGGATACCGGCTTTACCGTTATTGAAATCGGTGCCCACCCCGTGCTGGCTCCGGGCTGCAGGGGGCTTGGGGATTACATCCACGTGCCATCCCTGTGCCGGGGGGAGCCGGACGGCCCTTTTATCCGCGCCCAGCGCAATAAATTGGAAGCGTGGGGTGGCGCACAATAAAGGGCACCTGCAAAATACAGGTGCCCTTCTTGGTAATCAAAGAATCTTACCGGTAGGATAGGATCAGGCTATTTTACCTTTTCCGTCCCCTTGGTTTCGGATGCACTGGCAAACGTTACCTGATCTGCAATCCTGTCCTCAGGGTCCAGTGGACCGAGTTTCACCATCTCAAATCCCTTGATGTCCACGAACAGGTTGCCCTTTTTATCGCAGAGGGAAAGATCGTAGGTGTTTGTTTCCTCACCTTCTGCCACCTTACGGGTGATGCAGTAGTAGGGTACCTTTCGGTCCGGGGTACCGTAGAAGTCCATCCGGTTGATCCGGTAGGGCAGCACGGTGATTGAGGAGGTAAAGAACTCCAGGAGTCCGCCGGTCTGGAACATGGCGTCCACCAGGACCGGGGCGGCCACAAATTTCGGATCGGTCACCCCTTTGAAGAACTCGGCGTCGCTGACATCCGTCAGGGTGGTGATCAGCGTAGTGCCGTCAAAGGAGTTGATATCCGTAATGGTGCCGAACAGGCCGAACATGAACAGCCGTTTGGGATGGTAAACCAGGGATTCCATCTCTCCTTCCCAGGTGATCTTGGAAAATTCCGGCAGCTCAATGGCTTTGGGCGCCAAGGGCTTGTCCTGGAATTCATAGGTGCCCTGGTAGTGGATCTTAGGATCGCCCATGACCATACCGGCCGGGTTCTTGAAGACCGAGGAAATCTCGCAGCGGAATGTCCCCTCTTTAAGGGATTCACCTGAGATCATCAGTTCTTTGGGACGGCCCTTGAGCAGCTTGATTCCGTAAGGGATGTGGAACTCGGATAACCCGGTGAAGCAGGGCTTGTCCTCCGACTGGATCCGTGCCACCTCAGCCATGGTTTCAATGCCGGTGGAACCCAGGAAAAGGGGGACATCCCCCATGGTGTGGTCGTGGAGGAAAAGATCCCGTTCAAGATCCAGGGTGCGGCCGTAAGTTACGGCTGTTTTGCTCTGTTCCAGGATATCGTCCAGGAACGGATAGGGCCGGTCTGCGGGATCCCCTAAAAGGCCGTCCACGTCAAAGTCGTAATCCAGGCCGGAGAAGACCATTTCGGATTCCGTCTTGTCCAGAAGATCCGCCATGAAGAACTTCACGCCCTGGTCCATGGGCAGGAACTGGATGCCCCGGTCTTCGAGCACTTTTTTCACCGTGGGGTTGGTGGCCATGCCCACACCGCCCCAGGCCGTCCAGGCGTAAACCTTGTAGGTTCGCTCCGGATGGGCCTGTTTTTCCTTGAACAATGTCTTGCCCAGGAAATCGTTGGCAGCGGTGTAGTCCACCTGTCCCTGGTTGCCGAAACGGGCCGTTACCGAGGAGAAGGTGAAAAAATACTTGTAGTCCCTGTCCCGGGTGGCCCGCAGCAGGTTCCGCATCCCCTTCACCTTGACGTCCACCACCAGTTCAAAGGACCAGAGTTCCTTTTTGGGAATGAACTGGCTCATCTCCATGCCGGCGGCGTGGAAGATGCCGTCGATGCGGTCACAACTGTCCACGGCCTTTTTGACGGCCTCGTAGTCGGTGACATCCGTACAGATATATTCCACGGATACCCCGAGGGACTTGAGGTATTCGATATTCTCCACAGACTGCCGGACCCGCATGATCCGGTCCAGGGACCGTTTGATTTCAACGGGTTTTACACCGGGCATGTCCTCTCTAAGCTGCGCCATGAGGCGGGCCTGGTCAGCGGATTTATCCAGGTACTTGGGATCGGTTGAGTAGATATCGTTGATATCCAGGATCACCAGGTTGGTTTTATAGGTCTTCACCACCTGCTTGATGATCTCGTAGGTGATACCGCCGGCACCGCCGGTGACCAGCAGGGTGTCGTTATTAGCAACCACCCGTTCGGTGCGGTCTGCAATGGACTGGTGCATGGACAGCACGTAGCGTTTTTTGTTGCCGTATCCCACCTCGCAGCGGGTATCACTGCCCAAAAGTTCTCCCATGAAGAGATCTACGATGCGTTTGATGCTCTTTTTCGGCTGTTTGTAAGAGAAGTCCGCCACCTTGACCATGGTGTCCGGCATTTCCTTGTTCACGGTTTTCATGAGGCCGGAAAGGCCTGCGAACATGGGGTGGATGTCTCCGCCGTCCATATAGGGGAAGACCACCGAATCAAAGGTAATGGTACCGATGAGATTGCCGGCCCGGTCCAGGTCGTCGAACAGGTGCTTCACAAGGACAAAAGCAGCCTTCACTGTGACGGCCAGTTCCTCGTCCGAGGCGAACTCGGCATTCTCGCTGCCGAAATAAAAATCCAGCGGGGCCAGATGGATGAAGCCGTTGAGTCCGGCAAGTTCCGTTTTCAGGGTTTCCATCCGTCCTTCCAGGGCTTTTACGTCGGAAAGGTCGATGGTAAAATCTGCTTTTTGCACCTTCTCACCGTCGGCCTTGTGCACCAGCGTCACCACTTTTCCGCCCAGGGATTTGATTCTTTGAATCACAGCCTTGGCAAACCCGTGGTTGTCCAGAGTGACCAGGATGGTTTTATCTTTAAGATCCGTGATCTTTCCTTCCGGCATCTTTGCTTCATCCACCCGTACCACCAGGCGTTTGATGGGTGAGGCAGGATCAGGGAAGGGGTCGGCTTGCGGCGATGCGTCAACAGCTTCCGGGGCCTGAGCCGCAGGAGCTGCGGCAGCCGTTTCAGCAGCAGGGGCGGAAGCGCCGGACCCTGTGGCCGTAATCGTATTCATGGCCGCGGTTTTCTGGTTGATGTAAGCGGAGAGCTTGGCAATGGTGTTCAAATCCCGCAGTTTGAGATCTTCGGGCACCGGGAAGTTAAATTCCCCGGCCACTTTGGCAAAGATTTCCACCTGTTTCACCGTATCGATGCCCAGGTCCGCTTCCAGGTCCAGATCGTCTTCCAGCATATCGGCCGTGTAGCCGGTTTGGACGGCAATGACTTCCTTGACTTTGTCGGACACGTTGCCGTTCTGGGCCTGTGCTTGGGCAGGTGCTTCAGCCGCTGTGACAGGCACTGCTGCGGGTTCAGACACCGGTGCTGCTGTGGCACCGGTCTGCTGGGCGATATACTCCGCCAGCTTGGCAATGGTGTTCAGGTCGCGAAGCTTCAGGTCGTCGGGTACGGCAAAGTTGAACTCCGCTGCCACCTTGGCAAAGATTTCCACCTGTTTCACCGTGTCGATGCCCAGGTCCGCTTCAAGATCCAGGTTGTCTTCCAGCATATCTTCGGCATAACCGGTCTGCTCGGCAATGACGGTTTTGACCGCCTGTATCGGGGCAGGCCCGGATGCAGCAGGAACTGCGTCTGCAACCGGAGCTGCAACCGGTGCCGCAGCGGCGGCGGGAGAAGTGGTTGCGCCGGTTTTACCGGCCACGTATTCGGAGAGCTTGGCAATGGTGTTCAGATCCCGCAGCTTCAGATCGTCCGGCACATCAAAACCGAACTCGGAGGCCACCTTGGCAAAGATTTCCACCTGCTTCACCGTGTCAATGCCGAGATCGGCTTCCAGATCCAGGTCGTCTTCCAGCATGTCCACGGCGTAGCCGGTCTGCTCGGCGATGACGGTTTTTACCTGGTCTGATGCCGAAGCCGCCGCTGCCGGAGCAGCCGCAGGTGCGGATGTGGCAGGAGTCGGGGCAGCCGGTGCGGCAGGTGCCGCGGCTACCGGAGCCGCCTGAATGCCTGTTTTATCCGCAATATAGGCGGCAAGCTTAGCAATGGTGTTCAGGTCCCGCAGCTTCAGGTCGTCGGGTACGGTGAAGTTGAACGCCGAGGCAACGTTACCGAAAATTTCCACCTGTTTTACCGTATCGATACCCAGATCCGCCTCAAGGTCCAGATCTTCTTCCAGCATATCCTCAGCGTAGCCTGTCTGTTCGGCGATGATGGCCTTGACTTTTGCAACGGGCTGGGCGGCAGGGGCGAGCACCTGGGCGGCCGGAGAAACCTGGGTTTCGGCAGCCGGCACCGATACCGGGTCCGCAAACGGTGCTGCCGGTACTGCCGGAGTGACGGGGGCAGCAGGGGCAGCCGCCGGTGCGGGTTCCGCAATCGCCGCATCCTGGCCGCCGGCCACGACGCAAAGCGTATTATCAATGACTTTCAGTTCCGGGTTCTGGACGCCTGTGATCCGGCGCAGCCACTTCTGGTAGACCAGATTGCCGCGTACCGGGTTTTCTTCCACCCGCTTCACAAACATGAAGGCAAAGTGAGAGCCAAAGCCTGCGGAAAGATGGAGGCCGTATTCCGCATCAATTTTAGCCTGGCCGGAGAAGTTCAGCTTCCTGAAAGGCTTGGGAATCTTGCTCAGGTTGGCAATGGGCGGCGCCTTTCTCTTCTGGAGGGCCTTGACCATGACCACGTCCTCAATGGCCGCCCCCAGGGTATGGCCGGTAAAGCCCTTGGTATTGGAGATGCAGATCTTGGGCAGGTACTTGGAAAAAGCCGTCTCAAGGGCCTGAACTTCCGCATCTGCACTGCCGCCCCGGGCCGGGGTGTAGGTCTCATGGGACATGAAGAGCAGTTTGTCCGCATACCTGTCTTTGGTAAGACCGGTCTGGCGTTCCACCTTGGCGATGAACTTCTTCATCTCCCGGGACATGTGGGGCACGTCGATGTTGTAGGCGTGGAAAGCCGAGTTCGCGATGTGGGTGCCCAGGATCTCGCACTGGCCGTTCATGCCGCGGCGTTTGACAGAGGCAGAATCTTCAACCACAAGGCCCACGGCACCGGCACCCAGGATGGTCCCATTGCGGTCCTCGTCAAAGGGCTTGGCCGCTTCGGAGATCCGTTTTTTGATCGTAGCGGCACCCAGGGCCAAAAAGCCGGACCCGATCCACTGGTTCTGGTTGGGGGAGGTGGCGCATTCGCCGCCCACCACCAGCACGCGTTTACAGCGGCCGACCCTGATCCAGTCTTCTGCAATGCCCATGGCCAGCGTCGTGGAGGCGCAGGCCGAGGAAACCAGGGTGTTGGGGCCTTTGGCCTTGATGATCTGGGCCAGATGGGCGGATCCTAAGGGACAGGCGTTGAGCAGGAAATTCCGGTCGAACTTGTAAGGTCCCATATCCGTGCGCTTACGGGATTTTGCCTTGAAGAACCAGTCGGTAAGTTTTTCCTTGATCTCCAGGTTGTCCACCTTTTCCATGAGGTAGTAGTAGATCTTTTCAAACTCTTCGTAGGGTTTGAGGAATAGCTTCTCATAGAGGTATTTTTCCAGTTCGGAGAGCAGGGTTTCACCGTTGGGCCACAGGGATGTGATGATGACGCCGGTCTCTTCTTGCATCTCCTCGGGAAGGGCGAACCCGTCCGGAATCATGCTCCGGCCGTCCCTTGTTTTCTTGTACTGCATGACAAGCGGGATGTTGGCGTCTTTGAGCGCCTCGATACCGGCGGCGATGCCCAGGCCCATGGCCCTGTCGTACTCGGCCTTGATGCCGTATTCCTCGGTGAGGTCAAAGTACCCCAGTTGCCCTGCCAGGTGGATAACATCTTCAGTTTTGGTGATCTGGACGAACCTGGCGTTTCCGTCGGGCTGCTTGAACAGCTTGGTGATGTTCTTGTCCGTCAGCTTGCCCATCTCTTCGGAATCCAGGGTCTCGATAAAGTTCCTGCCGTTGAGGATGGCATCGAAGTTGTCCTTGGCAAAGACGTGGCGGGCCTTGCCGGGAAGCCCCACGGAAACACCGGAAATCAGCACCTTGTTGGTGTTGAACTCAAACCGTTCCATGGCGGTGACGGCGGCCTGTTTTTTACGGCGTTCGAATTCCTGAAAAAGGATGCGGTCAATGGCGGCCTGGTTATTTTCTTTAAACGACTCAAAATCTTCAGACATATCGAATTCGGGATACTCCTTCAATCCTTGTGTTTCTTCGGTTTCTACGGGCTCGGTCACCACCTCCGGCACAGCGACTGGCCGGGGTGCAAACAGGGCATTGCGTTCCATCAGGTATTCGCGGCAGGCTTCAAAGGACTCAGTCTCTCCTGCCCTTGCATCTACGGAGACAGCCGTGCCGAATTCACCGATATTAATATTTTTCAGCAGGTTCACCAGCAGGTTCAGCGGTAGATGTGTCTTCTACGCCAGTGTCTTTTGTTTCTACAAGAACATAGTAAGAGGCTGTCTCTTCAATATAATTACCATTTGGTAATCTAATTTTAGAACCAGTTGCCTCTCTTTTACCTGTTCTTATTACCGGACTATTTGGTAAATGCACAGCAGCGGGAGCTCCTGAACCTTCACCTCTATCAGACCATTCCGGATAGTCTTTTTTGTAGTAACAAGGAATAACCTTGATACCTTTTTTACCATCGAATACATCGTTGGTAACAGTATTGTAGATCATACCAGCTTTGGCACCCTCTACAAAC
>CAJWHT010000107.1 GCA_913041495.1 uncultured Desulfobacteraceae bacterium
GGGGCACAGGGGGCCTATGATCTGGCCCTGAAATATGCTAAGGACCGGGAGCAGTTCGGCCAGCCCATATCCAAGTTCCAGGCGATTGCCTTTAAGCTGGCGGACTGCGCCATGGAGATTGAATGCGCCCGGAACTTGCTCTACAAGGCCTGCTGGCTGAAAAGCAATCATAGACCCTATGAAAAGGAAGCGGCCATGGGCAAACTTTACTGCTCCGAGGTCATGAGCCGGGTGGTGGACCATGCAGTCCAGATCCACGGGGGCTACGGCCTGATGAAGGAGTATAACGTAGAGCGGTTTTACCGGGATCAGAAGCTGCTGGAAATCGGGGAAGGCACCTCCGAGGTTCAGCGGATTGTTATTTCGAGATATATAGGCTGCTAGTGAGCAGCCGGGGTGTTAGTAAACACCCGGGCTGTTAGTAACCGCCCTCATAAACGGAGATGACCATGACGGATTCCCCCCTGCTGATTGTTGAAGAAAAAAATAATGCGGCCGTGCTGACCCTCAACCGGCCCCGTGTGATGAACTGCCTTAACTTTGACCTGCTCTTTGCCCTGAGGGACGAAATCGACAGCCTCCAGTACCGGACGGATATCCGGTGCGTCATCCTTACCGGTGAAGGAGAAAAAGCCTTCTGCGCCGGCGCCGATCTCAAGGAGAGGGCGACCCTCACCCAGGACGAGGTAAAAAAATTCATCCTCACCATACGAAACCTGCTGACATCCATCCAGAATCTGCCCATCCCTGTGATATCCGCCGTCAATGGCATTGCCCTGGGCGGCGGTACGGAACTGGCCCTGGCATCGGATATCCGTGTGGCCTCCCAAACAGCCACCATGGGGCTGACCGAAACCCGTCTTGCCATTATCCCCGGCGGCGGCGGCACCCAGCGGCTGCCCAGGATCGTCGGCGTGGCCAAGGCCAAAGAACTCATCTTCACAGGCCGACGTGTGGATGCGCAAGAAGCCTTGAGTATCGGCCTGGTGAATCAGACGGCACCGCCCGATAAACTGATGGACGCCTGCCTTAAAATGGCTGATATGATCGCTGAAACCGGCCCCATTGCCGTAGAGATGGCCAAATACGCCATTGACCGGGGGATTGAAACAGATCTGGCCACGGGCCTTGCCATCGAATCCAACGCCTACCGGGTCACCATTCCCACAGAAGACCGGATAGAAGGCCTCACCGCCTTCAGGGAAAAACGCAAACCTGTTTACAAAGGGAGATAAGCCCATGACCGACAACCGTACGTTCTGGCTCGGTGAAGAGGAAACCCTTACCGCCCGTCAGCAGGAAGCCATCTGGCCGGGGGGGCAGAAAGCCATTGATCGTCTTGCCAAACGGAACAAACGGCCGGTGCGCGATCTGATCACCGACCTTATCGATCCTGGCACCCCGTTTTTCGAACTCTCACTTCTGGCCGGATTCGGCATGGGATATCCCGGGGTGGAGGACGTGCCCTGCGCCGGCATCGTCACCGGTATCGGGAAAATCCACGGCAACTGGACCATGATCATGGCCAACGATTCCAGGGTCAAGGCCGGGACCTACTTTCCCATCACCTTGAAAAAGCATATGCGGGCCCAGGCCATTGCCGAACGCTGCAGGCTGAACTGCGTATACATCGCCGACTCCGGCGGGGTATTCCTGCCCATGCAGGCCGATGTATTCCCGGATGACCAGCATTTTGGCTCCATATTTTACAATATGGCCAGGATGTCCGCCAAAGGGCAGCGCCAGGTGACCCTTTCCACCGGGGGGAACACCGCCGGCGGCGCCTATATTGTGTTCATGGCCTGCGAGTCCATTATGATCGACCGGCAGTCCTTTTCATTCTTAGGCGGTCCGCCCCTGGTGAAAATGGCCACGGGCGAAGAAATCTCCGCCGAAGACCTGGGCGGCGCCAAGGTGCACACCGGTGTCTCCGGCGGTGCCGATCACATCTGCCAGGACCAGACCGAAGCCATCGGCCGTGTCCGGGAGCTTTTATCCCTGACCGCCCCCCAGAAGGTTCACCTCCACCGCTACCAGGAACAGGAACCGGTCACCCCGCTGGACAGCCTCTACGATGTGCTCGCCGCCTCCCCCCACCAGGGAATCGACGGATACGCCGTATTGTCGGCCATTGCAGACGGCTCCTACTTCATCGAAGCCAAGAAAAACTTCGCAATGGGCCGGGGGTCCAACATCCTCACCGGAAAAATCCGGATCAAAGGCCTGCCTGTGGGAGTGATCTGCTCCAACGGCCCGGGCATTATCTTTCACGAAGCAGCCAAGAAGGTCACCGAGTGGGTGGTCCGCTGCTCCTACGAAAAAATCCCCCTGCTCTTTATCCAGAGCGCACCAGGATACATGGTGGGATCGGAATCCGAACATGCCGGCATCGGAAAATACGGCGCAGACATGGTCCGGGCGGTCTCCTGCGCCCAGGTGCCCCGCATCCAGTTGGTATTGGGGCCGGACAACGGCGCGGCCAACTACGGCATGTGCGGAAGGGCCTACCGTCCCCACTTCCTCTTTTCCACCATGCGGGCCAGAACCTCGGTGATGAGCGGCAAAAGCGCCGGCGGTGTCCTGCTTTCCATTGAACAGGCCAAGCGCAAAAAAGCCGGCACCCCAATGACCGAAGAGGAAATCCAAGAATTCCAGCAGAAGATGATCGACAAATACGACGGAGAAGCCCATCCGTTTTTCTGCGGCGCCCGCCTGCTCAACGACCGGGTGCTTCGCTTTTCGGAAATCAGGGACTGGCTAAGTGTGGCTTTTGAAGTCAGCCTGCTTAACCCCATAGGTGAACCCACCTTCGGCAACTTCAGATTTTAACGGTAGCCGGTGGTAAAGAAGATACCCTTGTAAAAACAAATAAAATGGGTATAGAACAATATATATTATTCGGACCCGATCTTTACAATTAGGACCCCAAAGGAGACGCCATGGAAAAAGAAGACAAGATCCCCCATATCAACGTGGATTATTTTGAGGACCTGACCGGCAGTATCAAAAACGGTGACGGCACGGATGTGGATGAGGTCGGGACCCGGATCAAGCAACTCCGGGAGCAGCGCGGAATCTCCCTGGAAGATCTGTCCAGCCTCACCGGATTTGAGGTGAGCCGTCTTAAAGACATCGAATCAGGCCAAGAAAAACCCCAGCTTGGCATGGTGATGAAATTATCCAAAGCCCTGGACTCCGCCGTGGGCCGCCTGGTGTCGGGTATGGGCACCAAACTGTACTCCATCACCAAAAAAAATGAACGCAAAAAAATCGCCAGGTCCGCCTCTAAGACAGGGAAAAAGAACGTCTACTCCTATATGAGCCTTGCCCCGGAAGTCCAGGGCCGGCACATGGAAGCCCTGATCGTCCAGCTGGAAAAATCCGAGGATTCCGAGATCTCCGTCCACAACGGAGAGGAGTTTATCTATGTTCTGGAAGGGGTGGCCAACCTCACCATCGCCAAAGAAAGCCACGATCTGGAACCGGGGGATTCCGCCTATTACCTGTCCACCACCCCCCACTACCTGACGGCGAAAACCGACAGGGCCACCATCCTGGCGGTGCTTTACGAATAGAGTAACCGGAACGGCCTGGCATCCGTTCACCCAACGGGCCGACAAATCAAATCCGTAAAAGACCGGTCAGATCAAGACCGGTCCTTTCATCCATCAAGGAGGTTCCCCATGTCCAAACTGCTGTGGCAACCGTCCGAGCAGCGCATCAGACAGACCAATATGTACCGGTTCATGACCCTGGTGAACAGCAAATTCAATAAGAATTTTACGGCCTACCCCGATCTCTGGGAGTGGTCCGTGGATAATCTGGAAGACTTCTGGGAACTGGCCTGGGAGTTTCTGGACATCAAGGCGTCCCACCCCTATGAAACCGTGATCCGGGATAAGGAAAAGATGCCCGGGGCCAAATTTTTCCCCGGCAGCCGCCTCAACTTTGCCGAAAACCTGCTGCGGTTCAGAAATGACGACCTGGCCCTGGTTTTCAGGGGAGAGGCGACTGTCCACCGGACCATGACCTACAACCAGCTCTACGACGAAGTGGCCAAAACCGCAGCCGCCCTGAAAGCCATGGGTGTGGGTGCCGGAGACCGGGTGGTAGGGTTTGTGCCCAACATGCCCGAATCCATCATTGCCATGCTGGCTGCCGTAAGCCTGGGGGCGGTGTGGTCCTCCTGCTCGCCGGATTTCGGCATCAAAGGGGTGCTGGACCGGTTCGGCCAGACCCGGCCCAAGGTATTGTTCACGGCGGACGGCTACTTTTTCAAGGGCAAGCCCATCGACAGTATCGAACGGATTGCAGGAATTGTAAAAGAGCTGCCCTCCATTGAAAAGATCGTGGTCATTCCCTATATCAGCGAGCGCCCGGATATCTCGGCACTGCCCAACGCGGTCCATTTCAGCGATTTCAAGGACCCGGATGCCGAAGAAATCGCCTTTGCACAAATGGATTTTCACGATCCGCTGTACATCATGTACTCTTCCGGCACCACGGGACTGCCCAAGTGCATGGTTCAGAGTATCGGCGGGGTGCTGCTCCACCAGAAAAAGGAACTGGTCCTGCACACCGACCTCAGCCAAGAAGACACCATCTTCTACTTTACCACCTGCGGGTGGATGATGTGGAACTGGCTGACCACCTCCCTGAGCACGGGCGCCACCCTGGTGCTCTACGACGGCAATCCGTTCCACCCGGGACCGGACGCCCTCTGGCAGATGGCCGAAGAAGAAAAAATCACGGTGTTCGGCACCTCCGCAGGCTATATCGAAGCCTTGAAAAACGCCGGTGTAAAACCCAGGGAAGAGTTTGACTTAAGCCATCTCAAATCCGTCCTGTCCACCGGCTCTCCCCTGTCCGTGGAAAATTTCAACTTCATCTACGATCATGTGAAAAAAGACCTGCAACTGGCCTCCATCTCCGGCGGGTCGGATCTCAACGGCTGCTTTGCCCTTGGCAACCCCATGGGGCCGGTGTATGAAGGGGAACTCCAGTGCCGGGCCCTTGGCATGAAGGTCTTTGCCTTTGATCCGGACGGCCAGCCGGTAATCGGAGAACAGGGTGAACTGGTCTGCACCGCCCCCTTCCCCTCCATGCCCATATACTTCTGGGGGGATGAGGACGGGTCCAAGTACCACTCCGCCTACTTTGCCCACTATCCCAACATCTGGACCCACGGGGATTTTGTTCAGGTGACGGAACGGGGCGGCATGGTCATGTTCGGCCGGTCCGACGCCACCTTGAATCCCGGCGGCGTTCGTATCGGCACCGCAGAAATCTACCGCCGCCTGGATGCCATGTATGAAATCGAGGACTCTGTCGTGGTGGGCCAGCCCTGGAACAACGATGTCCGGGTGATCCTCTTTGTTAAACTGGCCCAGGGCCTTTCCCTGACCCCGGAACTTGAGGCCAGGATAAGATCGGACATCCGCCAGCATGCGTCTCCGCGCCACGTGCCGGCCAAGATCATCGAAACCCCGGACATCCCGTACACCCTGAATATGAAAAAGGTGGAACTGGCGGTCCGGCATATGATAGAAGGCAAAGAAGTGAAGAACAAGGATGCCCTGAAAAATCCCGAATCCCTGGATTTTTTCGGCAGTTGCCCTGAGCTGAACACCTGATACGAAAGACCCAGATACGAAAATGCCTGATATGACATCCGTAGAAGACCACTATGCCTGCCCGGATCTTGCCCAAAAGATCCGGGCGGCATTTGAACTGTCCGGAAAAACGATCCGGGATATCTCCATCCGTGACCTGGGGCCTGTTGACCAGCTCCATACGGGCGGCGCCCCCGCCACCCTGGCATTGATGAAAAAGGCCAACCTCCCGGAAAATTCAAGGGTACTTGACGCCGGCTGCGGCATCGGCGGTTCATCCCGTCTTCTGGCGGACACCTTCGGTTTCACGGTGACGGGCATTGATCTTGTAACTGACTTCGTGGAAACCGCCCGCACCCTCTCCGAATGGGCCGTCCCCCATTTAGATACCGGGTCGGATATAAGCTTCGACCAGGGCTCGGTCACCGACCTGCCCTACGAAGACAACACATTCGATGCCGTACTCTGCCAGCATATCCTGATGAACATCCCGGACAAAGCTGCCGGCCTGAAAGAATTTAGCCGGGTGCTTCGCTCCGGGGGAAAACTCATCCTCCATGAAATCACGGACGGTGACGGTCCTGCCCCTCAAATGCCAGTTCCCTGGGCCTCGAATGCGTCCACCTCCTTTCTGGTGAGCCGGGAGCAACTGGCAGAATATCTGTCTTCCACCGGTTTCACCCAAGTCTTCTTTGAGGATGAAACAGAGGCCAGCGCCCGCTGGTGGCAGAAGGTGAACGAGATTACCGCGAAAGCCCCGGCCCGGCCCCTGAATCCCCGCCTGGTTTTCGGCGACAACGCGGCCCGTTTCGGCCCCAACATGGAAAAAAATTTCTCCAACCGCGCGGTCTGCTGCATCTGTGCCATCCTGACAAAAAATACGGTCTGATTTCCCATGGCGGCTTGAAGATGCTCGGGTACGGTCTTATTTTCTGGTATTGTGTCGCCAACCCCTTAACCGTCCCAAGGAGGATGCATGATTTCAGAAAAACTTGAAAAGGCCATCAACTACCAGATCAACAGGGAGCTTTTCTCTGAATATTACTACCTGTCCATGGCGTCCTATTTCAATGCCACGGGCTTGAACGGGTTTGAAAACTTCTTCCTGGTTCAGGTGGAGGAAGAACGCTTCCATGCCATGAAGATGTACCGGTTCCTAAATGAGAAAGGGGGGCGTGTGGCCCTTGAAGCCATTGAAGCCCCAAAGACGGAATTCAAATCCCCCCTTGAGGTGTTCCAGCTGGCCTTTGACCACGAAAAACTGGTGTCCGGCCTCATCAACGATCTCATGGACCTGGCCATCTCCGAAAACGACCATGCCACCCGGAACTTCCTGAACTGGTTTGTGGAAGAACAGGTGGAAGAGGAAGCCTCCATGGAAGGCATCTTGAACAAGCTGAAACTGGTGAACGGCGAAGGCCACGGCCTGCTCATGCTGGATGCGGAACTTGCCCAGCGCACCTTTACCCCCCCTGCCCCGTAAACACATCCCCTGCCCGCCGCCTGCGGGCAGGGTTCTTATCTTTTCAACCTGCGCCTGGCATTGCGAACTATTCATATCTTTTGCATTTTATGCGCATTTTACATATTTATTTGCAACTTTTCTGCATATGTGGCATTTTTTTGCTTGACGAAAGGTAGCCATCTGATATATCAGATTTCAGTTGCCGTACAAGAATCTTGCACCACCTATTTGACGAAAACAGGACTTACGCATATAAATGCATTGTATCAACGCATGGAGAGGAGAAAGGCCAGATGGATACCTATTACATTGACGGAGAATATGTAGATGAGGACAATGCCGTAATCCCGGCAAAGGATATTACCGTACTCAGAGGGTACGGGGTATTTGACTTCCTGATTACCTACAACAAGCGCCCCTTTTACCTGGATGCCCATATTGCCAGGCTGGAAAATTCGGCCAGGGAAATCAACCTCATCTTGAACCACTCCGCAGAGCAAATCGGAGCGATTGTCACGGAGACCCTGGCACGCAACCCCCACCACACGGAGTCCAACGTCCGCATCGTCTACTCCGGCGGCATCAGCCCCGACGGGGTCACCCCACAGGGCAACGGTATCCTCATGGTCATGGCCACCCCCAAATATGAACTGCCCGATTGGTGGTATACGGACGGCGCCAAGATCATCACCGTGGATATGGAACGCTTTATCCCCACCTCAAAGAGCACCAACTACCTGTCCGCCGTATTTGCCCAGCAAAAGGCCCATGCGAAAGGCGCCATTGAGGCCATCTACAAGGACCGGGAAAACCGGGTTCTCGAAGGCACCACCACCAATTTTTTCTGCATCAAGGGCGATACCCTGATTACCCCGCCGGACAATATCCTGCCCGGTATCACCCGGGGCGTGGTCCTGGATCTGCTCAAAGACAGCTACGATATCCAGCTGCGACACATCCAGAACGATGAACTGCCGCAGATGGATGAAATCTTCATCACCGCCTCCAACAAGGAAATCGTTCCCGTCATCCAGATCGACGATCTGGTTGTCGGAGACGGCCGTCCCGGGGAACGCACCAAGGCAGTTCTCAATACCTGGGCCGACTACACCCGCGCCTACGGACTCGGGGAAGTGGGATGAACCGAAGCGGCCATACCCCTGACCTACAGCCCCAGACCCGGGTGGAGGTGGACCTGGAAGCGTTGCGCCGGAATATTACGGCTCTCCAGGGTCTGACACCGGACCACACCCGGCTGATGGCTGTGGTCAAGGCCAACGCCTACGGCCATGGGGTTGTTCCCGTGGCCAAGACAGCCCTTGACTGCGGTGCGGCGTTTCTGGCCGTTGCCCGGATCTCCGAAGCCGTTGAACTGCGGGATGCGGGAATCTTTGCCCCAATCCTTCTTTTCGGAGAGGTGCTGCCGGACCAGGCCGCCTACCTGGCAGCCCATGAGATCCGGGCGACGGTTACAGGGGTTGACCAGGCAAAGGCCTTGTCCGAGCGGATGGCTGCCGAGAAACGCCCCCTGAAAATCCATATCAAGATGGATACGGGCATGGGGCGTCTGGGCATGGTCCACCCCAGCCTGACCGAAGATACTGGCAACCTGTCCGCCGTAATAGAACAAATCTGCGCCATCCAGGCCTTAGAAAACCTGCATGCGGAAGGATTGTACACTCACCTGGCAAAGGCGGATGAAACCGATAAAACCCATGCCCGGGACCAAATCCGCCGGTTTAAAGACACCACGGATGAACTGGCCCGGATGGGTGCCCGGCCGGAGATCCTCCATGCGGCCAACTCCGCCGGCGTGATCGATCTGCCGGAATCCCATTTTGACATGGTACGGCCGGGGATCGCCCTTTACGGCCTCTGGCCCTCGCACGAGGTGGACAAAACCCGTATCTCCCTGACCCCGGTCATGGCCATCCGCTCCCGGATCATCCAGGTGAAACAGGTGCCCAAAGGATTCGGGGTCAGCTACGGCATGACCCACGTCACCCGGGAACCCACCTGCATTGCCACCGTCCCCATCGGCTATGCAGACGGCTACAGCCGGCTGCTGTCCAACTGCGGCACCATGATTGTCCGCGGACGAAAAGCCCCTGTGGTCGGCAGGGTCTGCATGGATTTTACCATGATAGACGTCGGCCGTATCAAGGGGGTCATCCCCGGAGATGAGGTGGTAATATTGGGCCGCCAGGGGAACGAAGAGGTGTCCGCCGACCACATCGCCGGACTGACCCAAACCATTAACTACGAAGTTACCGCCGGCCTCACCGGCCGGATGCCGTATACGCATATCCCTGTGAGAGACCTTCATGACCCATACATTTGATTTTTCCACCGGCACCTGGACATCGGGCCGGGAATCCGCCGCCACCCTTGTGATCGCCGGAGACTGGGCTCCCATACGCGATTTTCAGCCCCTGATTGAAAAAGACCCCGAAGCCATATACGGGGATCTGCTCCCCGTCATCCGGGAGGCGGACCTCTCCTTAGTCAACCTTGAGGCCGCCCTGAGTGACACAGGCACCGAAGTCTGTAAAAGCGGGGCCGTGTTCAAGGGCAGCACCTGCCATGTGAACGGGCTCACCGCCGTCCCCTTTACCGGGGTGACCCTGGGCAACAACCACATGTTTGATTACGGGGTGAAAGGCTTCCAGGAGACCGTAGACATCCTTGACCGCCACCACATGGCGCATACCGGCGCCGGCATGGACCTTGATTCAGCATCCGCACCCATGCAACTTGCGGCCAACGGTGTCGATGTTGCCATCGTAAACGTCAGTGAAGGCGAGGACCTGACCGCAGCCGAAGCGGACAAACCCGGTGTGGTCGGCTGGGATATTCCGGCGGCCTGCGACCGTATAAGCCAAATGAAAACCCAAACAGATGTCGTGGTGGCAGTTGTCCACTGCGGCCTGGAATATATCCCCTTTCCCCCGGCCTATGTGACAAATGCCTTTAAAGCCCTGGCCGAAGCCGGCGCAGATGCGGTAATCGGCCACCATCCCCACGTGCCCCAAGGCGTCTTTTTCCACGGGAAGGTACCGGTGTGCTGCAGCCTTGGCAACTTTGTCTTCTACCAGCCCACACGGCTTTACTGGCGCAAACTGGGGTATATGGTCCGTCTCCATATCTCAAAACAGGGGGTTGAAGGCCTCGATCTTCTCCCCTACCGGATTACCGACCATGGCGTTGAAAGCCTGCCGGAAGCGGATAAAAAATACTTTTTCAAGCGATTTAAAGAAATCTCTTCCCCCCTGGATACCCAGCAGGGATGCCAGGACGCCTGGAACGGATTCATCGACTATTACGGCACCCGGGGCTTTGAAAATGAAGTGGCCACCATCATGGGCAAACTCTCAGCAGAGCCGGGAAAAGGGGCAGCCATGTTCAGGAACCGCCTGACCACGGCCCAGCACTTCCACCACTGGACGGACCTGCTGACCCGGATCGTCCGGCAGGAGATGGACACCTCCCCTGAATGGGCCAGGGAACTGGCCCGGGAATGGCTGACAAGAGAACTGTAAGATCAGGCACGGTACAGAGTACACACAGGAGTTTAACTAAATGACATTACGGGAAACAACTATTCTGGTCACGGATTCGGGATTAGGCGGTCTTTCGGTGCTTGCCGGCATTGCCGAAACCCTGTCCCGATCCAGCGATTACGACCGGGTCAACCTGGTCTATTTCAACGCATGGCCCCACCAGTATAAGGGGTACAATCACTATCCGGACCGGGACAGCCGGGCAATGGTATTTCACAATGCCCTCTCAGCCATGGCCAAATTCCGGCCGGACCACATCTATATTGCCTGCAACACCCTGTCCGTGATCTATCCTTTCACCCGGTTTGCCGCCGAAACAGATATCCCGGTGACAGGAATCGTGGAGCACGGGGTGGACCTGGTGTTCAGGTCCCTGCAGGATGATCCGCAGGCCTCCGCCGTTATCTTCGGCACCCCCACCACAGCCCAGGAGAACACCCACAAAACAGCACTGGTAAAGAAAGGCATTGATCCGGACCGGATCGTTGTTCAGGGCTGTCTTAACCTGGCAGGGAAAATCGAACGAACCCCCTTCGGTGACGAGGTGGCAGAGATGATCGACGAAAATACAAGGGAAGCCGCCGCACGGATCACACACAAAGGGGATAAACTATATGCCGCGCTGTGCTGCACCCATTTCGGATACAAAAAAGAGGCCTTCAGCAACACATTATCCCTGCACGGCCACACCGAGGTGGGGATTCTCAACCCCAACGATGAAATGGTGACCCGGGCCTGCGGCAGCAGCACCCCCGGCGGTTCACCCGAAGTAACCATCCGGATTTTTTCCAGGGTCACCTGGGAAGAATCCCGCATAGACGCCTACGACCGGCTGCTGACACCTTTGTCCCCACGGACCGTGGCGGCACTTCACGCGTACACACTGGATAAAACCTTGTTTACCCCGACGCTGGGGCTCAGCGTCGATTCGAAATAATCAGGAGGACCATGAAAAAGATTTTACTTATCACAGGGCCGGGAGGAGATGCCCAGGGATGGGGCGATATGGCCGTCACCCAGGAGATTGCCGACGCCATCAATGCATCCGGGAAAGCTGCGGAAATCGCCTTTGTTTCCACCCTGGAAGAACTGAACACCACCCTTGAAACCAAAGCATTCGACATCATCTGGAGTGCCCTTTACCACGTATCCGAAAAATCGGAAACCATCGGGATGAGCGAGGGGGAAGACAACTGGCTGGCCGACATTTTCGATGCCAGGAAACTGCCCTACATCGGCCCCGATGCCGCCACCATGAAAGCGTTGATCCATAAGACCACCACCCACGGCATCATGGAAAAAGCCGGCGTACCTGTACCCTACCACTACCAGATCGAAGAAGGCGGCGACCTGCCGGACCTTACCTACCCCGCCTTTGTCAAACCCAGCTACGAAAGCCGTTCCGTGGGTATCAGCGATAATTCGGTGGTGAACAACAAGGAGGAACTGGCCGCCCAGGTGGCCTTTATCCACAAGACCTATGACCAGCCCGCCCTGGTGGAAGAGTACCTGCCCGGCCAGGAGTATACCGTGCTGATGCTGGGCAACGGGGAATACCAAGAATTTCTTCCCGGAAAAGTGCTGGTGGACCCTTCCCTATTCGGGGACTACCCCATTTTAAGAAGCGATCTTCGAGGCGTGGGCGCCACAAAAATACACCCCATGGAAGACCTGTCCCATGAAGGCATTGAGGTGACGAAAATGGCCATGGACGCCCTGAACTGCCTGGATCATGTCCGGGCGGATATGCGGCTGGACAGCAACGGCCGGTTGAAAATCATCGAGGTGAACGGGATCCCCGGCTTAAAGCCCATCAAAAGCTGGAGCCCCCAGATCTACACCCTTCACCATCCGTCACAGGAAGGCCCCATGGAAGACTACCGCAGGCTGATCGATCATATCGTCAGCTCTGCCCTGGCCCGGTACAACCTGTAATCCGGGGCAGCAAAAAACACGCCCACAAGAAAGGGGAGGCCGAATTTAACCTCCCCTTTCTTGTGGGTCCTAACGCATTTTTTTAAAACGGTCTATGTCATATATAGATCTGACCTTGTTATACGATCTGGTCTAATGTGTCCTGGAAAAGATCGCGGATCCTGTCGGTGATCATCTGGTTGACATCGTTGGCAAAGGTCTCAAGGGTCTTGTATGCGGTTTCCATTTCGTCCGAAGCTTCAAGTTCCTCGTCTTCCTCAGTCAGATCCTCAAGGGCTGCCAGGTTATGCTCAAACAACTGACTTAAGGGCTGCTGCGCCCAGGCCAAACGTTCGGCTTCCTGTTCTTCCAGAAGTTTTGCCACCTTATCCATGAAGGAGGGAACTGCGACAACATCTGCTTCGGGTTCCGCTTCAGGCAGCTCCGCCTGTTCCATGCGGCCGAGTCTGTCATAGGAAGCCGTCTGGGTTTCAGAAAACATCTCATAGGACTGTGCCACGGAAATATCCGCCTCATACATGGCCACGGAATCGTAGGTCCCCATGGTCATGGCCTTGGCAACGGCATCGTTCATATCCCCTTCGGCCATCTCCCCGATGATCTCATCGATTCCTTTGACAATGGCTTCGATATCTTTGAGCTCTTCCTCGCTCAAATCACCTTCCACACTGAAGATGAACGCCTCTCCGGAGGTCAGGGAAATTTCACGTTCATGGTAGGCGGCCTGCATACCGGCATTTCCGGAGGACACGGCGCCGTAGGCATTGTACTCACGGGCTTCCATTTCGGAAAACATGCTCGCGGAAAGGGTCACCACATCCCCTTCCCTGGTCTCAATGGTCAGTTCCGCATCCAGACTCTCATAGGAGTTCACATAGTTTTCCTGGCTGCCGAACCTGGCGGAATATCCACCGTATTCCGGAAGCCCGTTGTTTAAATTGGATACGCTGCTCATCTTGCCTTCTCCTTGTAAATATACGAAAACATTCGCTGCATTACTTAGAGCTATCGGCAAACGGTTAATAAAACTGAACTTTTTTTTGGAATTTAAGCGTCAGTTGGGTTGTCCCTGACCTTTTTCAAGGGTTTCGGGGAATCTGCGCAGCCATATAAAACTGAAGGCCAGGGGCACAAATGTGAGCAGGCTGTAAGCCGCCTTGTAGCCTTCCCCAAGATTTCTGAAAATCTCAGCCAGGAATGCCCCCATGGCGGCGCCCAGCAGCATGGCGGCGATCCCCCTGGAAAACAGGTGCGGCTGCTGATAGCGGGCCGCCATATCCCAGGAAAAGCTCCAGCCAAAGGCATTGACAAAGGCCCAGCCGGCCTGGAGAAAGGTCTGGGTCATAAGATAGGACACCGTGGTGGACGGCAGCAGGAAAACGGCAAAGGAAACACTTAAAAAACCCACTCCGGTGACAAAGGCCGTTTTCCGCCCGAGGGTGTCCAGCACCCGGCCTGCGGCCAGCATGGCAAAAAGGTAGAACAGGACGTTGTAATACCTGTCGATATGGGCAAACGGTTCAAAATAAGGATAAATCCCGGCATAGGAAAACCCGCCGGAAACATAAACCAGCAATAAAAATGAAAAATACGGGGGGACAGGGGCATCGGCGCTTTGCGCCACAGAATTTCTGTCCATGGGCCTTTTACCCTGTAAGACCATCTTGCAGCAGCATAAAACAGCTCCGGCCGCCATCAGGCAGGGAACGGCCAATGCCGCAGCCCGCGAGAGCACCGGTACACTCATATTCACAAAGTAGAGCACCAGAAAGGCAAGAAACAGCGAAGACGCCACCACGCGGCCCTTGCAGGGCACCGGAATCGTCTCCAGAACAAAATAGGTCCACAGGCACCCCACCCGCCCGATCAGCCATGCGTACAACCCGGTTGCGGCCACTAGACCCGGCACCGGCAGCAGGGTGAACGCCGTCACCAGGCCAAGTACCAGTACCGCCAGACCGATCCAGTAGGCAGGTTTGTACTCAAATCCCGATACCGGCAGATAAAAAGCCAGCACATGAAACACCACGGCAATGAGACTAAGTGCCGGTGCCAGTTCCCCTGCCGTGACAATCAAAACAGGGCCGAAAAAGGTAAACACAATGGTGGCCCCGTAGGCAAATCCCAGGGTCAATATGTGTACCGGGTAGGCCCCGGCCAATTTGAGATAGTCACCCATGTTTCACCCTTCCGCAATTACAGACAATTTGTACATATCAGGCCCGCCGCAGACGATAACTGCCGCGCATGTTTTCACTTTTCAATTCTTTAAAGGAATCTGTCAGAAAATGTTCCGCTTATTCCTAATTTTTTTAGCCTTGCGGCCCCCTCTGTGTCAAGGAGATTCCTCTTTTCAGCACGCCGTGGGGCTGGTATAAACAGCCCATGGATACCTTCGGATTCACGAAAAAAAAATACCTGTCCCTGTCGGAACAGGGTCAGCGCACCCACCTCATCCGGTGGCTGTCATCGGTGTATCAGCGGTTGCTGTCCAGCCGGGTGACCCAAGAACAGTTCCGGCAGATCTACATCCAGTATGAAACCGTTGCGGCATGGTCTAAAAGGCCCTGCCCCCCGATGCCGGACACAGGTGATACAACCCAATGGCTGGTATTTATCTCCGATGCCATTCACGGGCTGCGGACGGCTTCCGGACAGACCTTGAGGGATTACGATCTCCTTGACCGGGTGATCACGGGAGACCGGGACATCCGCCCTGCAAAAGGTCCGAAGATGAATTACCAGGTGGCCCTGGACGGTCTGCGCAGCCTGTTCAACATCGGGTCCATTTACAGGACCTGCGAAGCCGCCGGCGTCCGTCATGTCATCCTTGGCAACTGCCCGGGCAAGGAAAGCCAGAAAGTAAGAAAAACCGCCATGGGTACCCAGGAGCGGATCTGGGAGGAAAAAACCTGCGACCTTGCCCAGACCCTGGCGGATAAAAAGGTATTAGGATTCCGGATCATCGCCCTGGAAACCCTGTCGGATGCCGTGCCCTGCCACGACTATCACTGGCCTGAAAAAGCAGTGCTGCTGGTGGGCAATGAAGAGTACGGCATCTCCCCCCATGTGCTGCAAACCGCCGACGACGCCGTGCACATTCCCCTGTTCGGGCAAAAAAACTCCCTGAACGTGGCCAATGCCCTTTCCACCGTCCTGTTCCAGGCGGTATTTGCACGGATGTCAACCCATCCTAACGCCACGGAATGATCTACTTTTGTATGGTGATGGACACCTGGTAAACCCCGCTTTCCAGGCGGGATTCCAACGGCAGGCCGGTTTTTTCAAAGACCTTGATCATGGGTTGGTTATCGGATAGTACCTGGGCGCACAGGGACCTAAGCCCCCGGTTACGGCCCTCCACAATGAGCAGGTCCATCAGGTAGGTGCCGATGCCGGCCCCCTGGAACTCTTCGTCTATGAGGAAGGCCACTTCCCCCATATCCCCGTCATCACTGGTCACCAGCCGGGCTTCGGCAATTATCTTGCCCTCCCCCTTTTTCCCGCCGAATCCCACCACGGAAAATTCCTTGGCATAGTCCACGTTGACGTACTCTTGCATCTTGTCGTGGCTCATGGTTTTGATGGAGTAAAAGAAGCGGTAAAAGACCATTTCCCGTGAGCACCGGTAAAAGAAACGGCGCATGGATTCCTCGTCCGAGGGTTTCATGGCCCGGAACCGGACGGTTTTATCCCCCTTGAAGGTTTTGGTATAGGAGATGTGGGCCGGATAGAGATGGGCCGACCGGGTCACATAGATCTGGTTGGGGTAGATGATCTTCCGGTCCCGGGCTTCCTTGATCAATTTTTCCCTGTCATCGGGATGGGCGATATCGATGATGGCCTGGGCCCGTTCACGCAGGGGCCGCCATTTGAGCATGGCCGCCCCGTACTCGGTGACCATCACATGCACGGACTCCCGCAGCCGAAGCTGGTTGCCGTAGTTCTGGATACTGACCATGATATTGGGCTCTCCCCGATCGTTCCGGCTGGGCAGGGCCACGATGGTGTTCCCGTCCCTGGAGGCCTCGGCCCCCTTGTAAAAATCAATGCCTTCGGTGGGCCCCGTAATCACGGAACCCCGGATGGGAAATGCCACACTGCCCAGGATATCGGCCTTCCGCCCCTCATAGATGGCCGTAAACTGGGGATTGTTGGCAATAAACCTGGAGTTGCACACCCAGTCGATCCCCTGGAACTCCACCAGGGGATTTTTATGCAGCCACTTCATCAGCTCCTTGGTACCCAGGGCGTAGGATGCCAGGGACTTGCCCCGGAACGGGGATTTCCTGTGGTTGGTCACCGCCCCGGAATTCACCAGCTCCGCCGCCGCATCGGTAAAGTATAGGGAATGAATCCCCAGGTCCTTCTTATCCGAAAGATAGGGGACCAGGGCTTCGAACAGCGGTCCCGGTGCATAGTTGATGCAGTCCCCGTCACGGATGACGGAGGCCACGTTGGAGGCCACCGTTTTCATCACGTCGGACACCGGAGCCGGTTCATAGGTGACAGGGTCCCGGTCGGAGCGCACCAACATATCGAACTCTTCAATGGAAACAAAGGTATCCCCCAGGGTAAAGGGCATTTCCGTATTGACCTCCCCGACCACCAGGCTGGCCTTTTCCATCACTTCCCGGGCCACATCCACCGCCAGGCCCAGGCTGCAATATCCGCTTTCATTGGGCGGGGTGATCTGGATAAAAGCCACATCCACGTCAATACGCCGGGACTTGATGATTTCCGGGATCTCAGAGGCATAGGAGGGCACCAGGTCCACCTGCCCCTCGGATATGGTGTCCCAGGCCACATAGCCGGCAAAAAAACTCTTCAACCGGTAATTAGGCGCGTTCATCTTGTCCAGGGACAGGATGGTTTCCCCCTGAACCGTCAGTTGAACCAGCTCAAGATCCCGAATGTTGTGGGTGTCCACATCCAGCAGTGTCCGGATCAAGGTCCGCGGCGCGGCAGGACCGGTGCCGATAAACACGGTCATACCGGGCTTGATATGGTTCAACACCCGTTCCGGTGCAACCAGCTGGTCTTCCCAATTGGCCAGGTTCAGTTTTGACATGGAACACTCCTTGATTTGGCAGCCGGGGCTTGGCACCCGGCCTTGCAGATGGTGGTTCGGCAACCCGTATAAGGCGTATCAACGGGCTGCATCAGAGGCTTAGGCTTTTGTACCAATTATCCGGCTTACGATCAAGGTATTGTGTCAAACAGGCAGCCCAGCACGGCCCATCCCATGTACCCGGCAGCCGCCACATGAAAAATGTCTTACCCCTTGTTTCAGTTCAGCCGGTTTAAACGGAAATGAAGACGAATTGAATAGTTTTCAAGAATATGAAAATAGAAAAAAAATCCCTTGCCCCGGTGTTGCCGAGGTGAATGGTGGCAAGGCCGGGGCAAGTTGTCCGGTGAGAGAAATGAAGGCCTTAGCAGGTGGCCTGGCTTTCCTCTTCGCAGACAGTCAGACGGGATTTGCACTCGGGGCAGAACATCTGGGCGACGTTCTGTTCATCCATGATGCTTTCCTGGCTCAGGATTTTAACGACATCATTTTTCTTCGTGCATTCGGGGTTGGTACAGCAAAATTTCTTTTCCATGGTGTAGCCCTCCTGTTTCTGTGGCTAATTTGTTCTATAGTATAACAACTTTTCATTATCATACAATTAGGTTTCAATATTTATTTTTATTACCTGTCCTGGCTTGCCTCCTTAAACACCTTGGCCGTAAGTCCTAAAGCCCTGCCCAGGAGCATGGCAAAGGGAACGGCGCTAACGTCTCCGGTATCATTGGGCACACCCCTGTCGTACTGAATCTGGCAGTGGGTGCAGGCCGTGCAGATGGTTTGGGCCCCGGTACGGGCCGCACTGGCCAGTTTTTCCCGGCGCATGCGAAAGGCAAGATCGGTGTGGGTGCCGGCCACGGGATCTCCGCAGCATTCGGTTTCCTTCGACCAGGTCAACGGCTCAAGGCCGCAGGCGCAGGCCAGCTCCCGGAACATCACCGGGTCAAAGGGATTGTCAAAGCGGGTCACGGCATAGGGCCGCAGGGCATGGCAGCCCTGCTGAAGAACGACTTTGGGCCTGGGCAGTGACGGTGTGATTCTTCCGGCAAGGGACGCTGTTCCGATGTCGTGGTAGAGAAAATCCAGGAGGTGACGGACTTTTGGGGGGCGATCTTCAAGATCTCCGGTACTAGGATCATGGATCAGGCCGGTGCCCAGGAAGGTCATGCCGTCTTCCTCCAGGGCAAGGTCCACCTTTTCCCGGATGACGCTATCGGTGTCGTACCAGTACAGGCCGTGCTTGAGCTGGCCGAAACAGCATTTGCAGGGGGTCAGGATGTCCAGGCCCTGATCCAGGACATCAACGCCAAACGCCGCGCCAAATATCAGGCCATCGCCGCGAAGCGCGGCACGTCCCTGGCCGCCGTCGAACAGTTCGTCGGCCAAAAGCTGATTTCCCGCGCCGGGCCCGGCCAATACGTCATGACCCCCGGCGGACAATGGGTCCGCAAATAAACCAACCACATCGAAGCGGCACACGAACATGAACACCCCCGACAACGACGAGCTGAACGCCGTCCTGGTTTGGCTCGACCAATTCCAGGGCATTCACCCCGAAGGGGTCGATTTCGCCGATCCCATGGCCGCCAGCAAGGCCGCGACCGCCCAGGCCCGCAACGCGGCGCGGGACCTGCCGTTCGACAGCGAACCGACCGGCTTCACCAAGTTGCTGGAATCCCTGGCCCGAAGGGACGACGCCTGATGACCGCGACCGACCCCATCCACATGACCCTGAGCGAAGCCGCCGCCGCCATCCGCGACGGGTGGCACGCCGCCGCGACTGGGACCGAAGAGCCCGGTCAAGCATGTATTGCCATGATCCCGAAGCAAGAAGGGGCCCCCGGGAATAGCCTCTGAATGTCAACACGCGATAGTCGAGCGCTTGGCTCGGCCATATTGGAGCAGGTGCAACTCTCGCTTTTTACGGACGACCTCTTCACCCCCTGACCCCTCTTCATTAGCCGCTTGCTAGCAGACCCGAGGTGCAGGCTAGACAAACAGTGTCGTGCG